>JAKJFE010000087.1 GCA_022705045.1 Pseudomonadota bacterium
GATTCAGCGAGATATCGACGTACCCGCCCCAGACATGGTCGAGTTTCACCCCGGCGAGTTGCGGAAACACCCGGGTCATGCGCGAGATCATGGTCGCGCGCAGGTTCAACGGTTGCAGCGTCGAGTAACTCGCGCGACCGCCGAACAGCAGGCGGTGATCGCTGCTCGGACGGAAGTAATCGAGGGCCCAGTTGATGTCGGCGACCGCGATGCCGTCGCGGATCAATGACTGCATGCGTTCGGCGCCGATCGGTTCGGTCGCGCCGATGTAGGTGCCGACCGGCATCACGCGTGCATCGAGTTCCGGTGCGAGGCCGTGTACGTAGGCATTGCCGGCGAGCACGAGGACGTCGGCTTCGAGTTCACCCTCGGCGGTGCGCAGTCGCGGTTTCGAAGCAGCTCCATCGCCGCGGACCAGTTCGATCACCGGCGATTGTTCGTAGATGCGCACGCCCGCGGCGAGTGCGGCACGACCGAGCCCGAGCGTGTAGTTGAGCGGATGCAGGTGTCCGGACTTCGGGTCGAACAGCGCGCCGAGATACCGGTCGCTCGCGATCTCGGCGCGTTGTCGTTTGCGATCCCACCACTCGGTCGCGTAGCCGAAGTTGTCCTGCAGATCCTGTTGCCAGGAACGCAGTTCATTGACCTGGCGCGGCTTGATCGGCACATGCGCATGGCCGTCGCGCCAGTCGCAGTCGATGCCATGGCGTGTGATGCGTTCGCGGACCAGATTCACGCCTTCGACCGACCAGTCGAACAGCCTGCGCGAATCCTCGAGGCCGACGAGTGCGGTGATCTTGGCCTGGTCGCAGCCGTAGCCGAAGATGACCTGGCCGCCATTGCGGCCGGATGCGCCCCAACCGACACGATGCGCTTCGACAATCGCGACGGTGCGTCCCGCAGCGGCCAGTTCAAGTGCCGCCGACAGTCCGGTCAGGCCGCCGCCGAGAATGGCGACATCGACGCGTTCGCGACCCGCGAGCTTTGGCTGCGACGGCCAGGGTGCGGCCGTCGTCGCGTACCAGGAATCGTGTGCGGCATCGCGATCTCGGATCGTGCCCATGGATGCGCTCCGCTCAGACCAGACGCAGGTACCAGTCGATTTCGAGCGAGGTCACTTCGCGCTGGAAGGTGCGCAGTTCCTTGAGTTTCTGTTGGCCGTAGATGTGTCGGAAATCTGCGCCGAAGGTCGCGGCGATCCAGTCGCTGGCGAGGAAGGTGCGCAGCGTGTCGATCCAGAACAGTTCGCGCAGTTCGGTCTGTTCGTAGGCGTTGCCGACGATGGCCGGACCCGGGTCACCCCCGTGTTTGAGGCCATCGAGCATGCCGGCAAGCACCGCGGCGGTGACCAGGTACGGGTTCGCATCGGCGCCAGCGATGCGGTGTTCGATGCGGATATTGGCCGGGTCGCTGTAGGGAATGCGCATCGCCACCGTGCGGTTGTTGAAGCCCCAGCAGTCGTTCAACGGCACGAAGGCGTTGAGCACGAAGCGGCGGTAGCTGTTCGCGTGTGGCGCGAAGATCAGCATGCAGTCGTCGGCGCGACGCTGCAGGCCGGCGACCGCGTGTTTCAGTGTCTCGGCGGGCGCGTCCGGCGTGCAGGCGAAGATGTTGCGGCCCTCGCTGTCGAGCACGCTGACATGGATATGTGTACCGCTGCCGGCCTGGTCGACGAAGGGCTTGGCCATGAAGGTCGCGAGCAGACCCTGTTGCGCGGCGACGGCCTTGATCGCGCGCTTCAGCATGATCGCGTCGTCGCAGGCCTGCACGGCGTCAGCGCGATGTTTCAGGTTGATCTCGAATTGCCCCGGCGCGTATTCGGCAACGGCGGTATCGGCGGGAATGCGCTGTGCGCGGCAGACGGCGTCGATGGCATCGGTGAAGCCCTGGTAATCGTCCAGGTCGGTCATCGAATAGACCTGGGTCGTGCGATTGCGTCGGCGTGTCGCCGGATTGATCGAGGTCTGCGGAAAGCCGTCTTCGGTGAGGTCGGCATCGAGCAGGTAGAACTCCAGTTCGACCGCGACCACCGGCGTCAGGCCGCGTGCCTTGTAGCGCTGGACCACGCGCTTGAGCACTTCGCGCGGATTCGGCTCGAAAAGCTTTCCATTCGCGTCTTCCATCTGGATCAGGGCCTGCGCCATCGGCTTGCTGGCCCACGGCACCGGACGCAGCGTGCCGGGAATCGGTCGGCAGATGCGGTCCTCGTCGCCGATGTCGTAGCCGAGGCCGGTCTCTTCGACGGTGTTGCCGGTGATGTCGGTGCCGAGCAACGACATCGGCAGGCAGACGCCGTTCTGGTAGGCCTTGCCGAGTGCGTCGCGGGTGATGCGTTTGCCGCGCAGCAGGCCGTTCTGGTCCGGCAGCAGCAGGTCGATCTGCTCGCAACCATGGATCTGGTCGAGGGTGGCTTCGTCTTCGTCGTTCATCACGTTCGGCTGCATGGCTCGGCCCCTGAAGGTCGGCGGATGCTAGCTGGAAATTGTTCGGCCGTAAAAAATACTCAACGGTTTGGGGCGGTTGTCGGCTCCGCTGCGCTTGAGCCGACCGACATTCGGCGGTGATTCCCGAGTCGTTCCAGGGCCAAGGGGCGCTCTCTGGCCGAATGCAGGTCGGATCAATGCGCGCAGCGCCGGATCCGACGGCCCCGGATCCGAAGCCGCCGTCGCGACGACTGTTGAAAAAGTCAAACGCGGCGGCTAGGGTTCGGCATCCCCACGCACGACCTTCGCATGCGCCCACGCCCGCTCGTTGGACTGCCCTCGGACCGCCGGATGCTCGGTCCACATCCGACCCAGACGGTCGGCGAGAAATACATTCGTGCCGTCATCGATGGGGCCGGCTGCCTGCCGCTGATGATTCCGTCACTCGATCCGGCCACCGACCTGCGCGCCACGCTGGCCGAACTGGACGGTCTGCTGCTCACCGGCGCCTACAGCAATATCGAACCGCATCGGTACAGCGAAGAACCGAGCTGGGAAGGCAACCTGCATGACCCGGTACGCGATGCCAACACGCTGAGCATCGTGCCGCTGGCGATCGACATGAAGATTCCGGTGCTCGCGGTCTGCCGCGGCCTGCAGGAGGTCAACGTCGCGCTCGGCGGCAGCCTCCATCAGAAAGTGCACGAGACGCCGGGTTTCCACGACCACCGCGAAGACAAGGACGCGCCGCTCGACGTGCAATACGGCCCCGCGCATCCGATCGATCTGGCACCTGGCGGCCTGCTCGCGCGCATCGCGGGTGCCGAGGTCGCGCTGGTCAATTCGCTGCATGGGCAGGGCATCCGCACGCTCGCGCCCGGATGCGTGGTCGAGGCGCGCGCGCGCGACGGCCTGATCGAAGCCATCCGTCTCGACGCCCCCGATCCATTCCTGCTGGCCGTGCAATGGCACCCGGAATGGAAGGTTCGCGAGAACCCGTTCTATCTGGGCATCTTCCAGGCCTTCGCGGCCGCATGTCGCGAACGCGCCGCACAGCGGAACTGATCCCATGGCGAAGAAACGATCCGAAGCGAAACAGGCCAGCAAGGCCGCTGAAGCCGAGAAGAGCGAAAGCTCGCTCAAGCGCTGGCTGAAAGACAAGCGAATTACCGAAGTCGAATGCCTGGTGCCGGACATCACCGGCAACGCGCGCGGCAAGATCATCCCGGCCGCGAAGTTCTCGCACGACTACGGCACGCGACTGCCCGAAGGCATCTTCGCGACCACGGTTACCGGCGACTATCCGGACAACTACGACGACCTCGTCAGCCCGTCCGATTCCGACATGGTGCTGCGCCCCGATGCCGACACCGTGCGCATGGTGCCGTGGGCGACCGCGCCGACCGCGCAGGTCATCCACGACTGCTACACCAAGGACGGCCGCCCGCATGAACTCGCCCCGCGCAACGTGTTGCGGCGCGTGTTGTCGCTGTATGAAGGCCTCGGCATCCAGCCGGTGATCGCACCGGAGCTCGAATTCTTCCTGGTGCAGAAGAACACCGATCCGGACTTTCCGCTGGCGCCGCCCGCCGGTCGTTCCGGTCGCCCGGAAACCGCACGTCAGTCGTATTCGATCGACGCCGTGAACGAGTTCGATCCGATCCTCGACGACATGTACGACTACGCCGAGGCGATGGAACTCGACGTCGACACGCTGATCCACGAATCCGGTGCGGCCCAGCTCGAAGTGAACTTCCAGCATGCCGATCCGATGTCGCGTGCCGACCAGGTCTTCCTGTTCAAGCGCACGATGCGCGAGTGCGCATTGCGCCATGGCATTTACGCGACCTTCCTCGCGAAACCGATGGAGAACGAGCCGGGCAGCTCGATGCACATCCACCAGTCGATGGTCGACGTGAAGACCGGCAAGAACGTGTTCGCCGGCGGCAAGGCCGGCAAGCACAGCGAACTGTTCATGCATTACCTCGGCGGCCTGCAGAAATACGTGCCGATGGCGATGGCCTTCTTCGGTCCGAACGTGAATTCGTATCGGCGTCTCGCGCTCGGCCAGGTCGCGCCGATCAATGTGCAGTGGGGCTACGACAACCGCACCTGCGGACTGCGCGTGCCGATGGATACACCGGAAAACACGCGTGTCGAAAGCCGCTTCGCCGGGTCGGACGCGAATCCTTATCTCGCCATCGCCGCGACGCTGGCCTGCGGCTGGCTCGGCATCAAGGAAAAACTGCTGCCGACCGAGCCGTTGACCGGCAGTGCCCAGGCGGTCGGTTACGAATTGCCGCGTTCGCTGGAGGAAGCGCTGACCGGGCTTCGCGACTGCGAAGAACTCGAAGGCCTGCTCGGCAAGCGCTTCGTCAATGCCTACATCTCGGTGAAGCAGAAGGAATACGAGACCTTCTTCCGCGTCATCAGCTCGTGGGAACGCGAGTTCCTGCTGTTGAATGTCTGAACTCACATTCCGCTGTCGGCTCCGCTGCGCTTGAGCCGACCTACATTCGAACGACATGAGATCGCCATGAACCCGACCAGCCTTCAGAACCTGCAACAGCTTGATGCCGCGTATCACCTGCATCCGTTCAACGACAACGCTGCGCTGGCGAAGCGCGGCACACGCATCCTGACCAAGGGTGAGGGCTGCTACGTCTGGGACGCCGAGGGCAACAAGCTGCTCGATGCGTTCGCGGGACTCTGGTGCGTCAATGTCGGCTACGGTCGCAAGGAACTCGGCGCCGTGGCCGCGAAGCAGATGGAAGAGCTCGCTTACTACAACAGCTTCTTCATGTGTACGACCGAACCGACGGTGCGCCTTGCGGCCAAGCTGGCCGAGCTGACCCCGGGCGACTTGAACCATGCCTTCTTCACCAATTCCGGATCAGAAGCGAACGACACCATCCTGCGCATGGTCCGCCACTTCTGGGCGGTGCAGGACCAGCCGCAGAAGAACATCATCATCGGCCGCCACAACGGTTATCACGGCAGCACCGTCGCCGGTGCCAGCCTCGGCGGCATGAAGGGCATGCACAAGCAGGGCGGCCTGCCGATTCCGGACATCCACCATATCGACGAACCCTTCTTCTTCATCGACGGCGGCGATCTGTCGCCCGAGGAATATGGCCTGGTCGCCGCACGACGGCTCGAAGCCAAGATCCTCGAACTCGGGCCTGACCGTGTCGCCGCTTTCATCGGTGAACCGATCATGGGCGCGATCGGCGTCTACATCCCGCCGATGACGTATTGGCCCGAGATCGAACGCATCTGCCGCAAGTACGACGTGCTGCTGATCGCCGACGAGGTGATCTGCGGTTTCGGTCGCACCGGCGAATGGTTCGGTCAGCAATATTTCGGCTTCCAGGCCGACATCATGCCGATCGCCAAGGGCCTGAGTTCGGGTTACATCCCGATCGGCGCGGTGATGTTCAACGACCGCGTCGCCAAGGTGCTGGCCGAAAAGGGCGGCGAACTCGCGCACGGCTACACCTATTCGGGCCATCCGGTCTGTGCGGCGGTGGCGCTCGAAAACATCCGCCTGCTGCAGGAGGAAAAGATCGTCGACACCGCGAAACACGAGATCGCGCCCTACCTCGCGCAACGCTGGGCCGAACTCGGCACGCATCCGCTCGTTGGTGAAGCGCGCATCGCTGGCCTCGTCGGTGCACTCGAACTCGTGCCGGAAAAACCGAAGCGCAAGTTCTTCGCCGAACGCGGCAAGGTCGGCGTCATGTGCCGCGACTTCGCGCTCAAGGAAGGCCTGATCCTGCGTGCCACCTACGACGCGATGCTGCTGTCGCCACCGCTGGTGATCACAAAGGCGCAGGTCGATGAACTGTTTGGAAAGATCTGGAAGGCACTCAATCTCACCGCGAAAGAACTGGGCATCGCGACCGCGGCCTGACGCGGCGCGGACAGGTATCATCGAACCGACCCGAATCCGGTCAACCACTTGGAGGAATGGCAGATGAAGAAGCATTGGCTCGGCATCCTGATCGCTGGCGCGCTCGCCGGTTGCGGTGGCGGCGACAAACCTGCGGACGGCGCCGCGACGACCGCCGCGACGCCGGCTGCACCGGCGGAAGAGGAGAAGGTCCTCAACATCTACAACTGGTCCGACTACATCGCCGAAGACACGATCGCGAACTTCGAGAAGGAGACCGGCATCAAGGTCACCTACGACGTCTTCGACAGCAACGAGATCCTTGAAACCAAGCTCGTGACCGGCAACACCGGTTACGACATCGTCGTGCCCTCGCTGTCCTTCCTCGCGCGCCAGATCCAGGCCGGCGTGTTCCAGCCGATCGACAAGAGCAAGCTCGCGAACTACGGCAATCTCGATCCGAAGCTGATGGCGACCATCGCGCACCTCGATGCCGACAATGCGCACAGCGTGCCCTACCTCTGGGGCACCACCGGCATCGGTTACAACGTCGCCAAGGTCAAGGAAGTGCTGGGTGAAGGCGCGGCCCTCGACAGCTGGTCGATGGTGTTCGAACCCGAGAACCTGAAGAAGCTCTCGTCCTGCGGCGTCGCATTGCTCGACACGCCGTCCGAGATGATTCCGCCGGTCCTGCTGTACCTCGGCGAAGAGCCGAACAGCTTCGACGAGGCGGTGATCCAGAAGGCGGTCGATCGCCTGCAGCAGCTACGACCGCACATCACCTACTTCCATTCGTCGCAGTACATCAACGACCTCGCGAACGGCGACATCTGCGTGGCCGTGGGCTGGTCCGGGGACATCTTCCAGGCACGCGACCGTGCTGCCGAAGCGGCCAAGGGCGTCGAGATCGCCTACACGATTCCGAAGGAAGGCGCGCCGGTGTGGTTCGACATGATGGCGATCCCGAAGGACGCCAAGCATCCGAACAACGCCTACAAGTTCATCGACTACCTGATGCGTCCGGAAGTGATGGCCGGCATCTCGAACTACGTGTCCTATGCCAATGGCGTGGCGCCGTCGGTGCCCTTGATCGACGAATCGGTGCGCAACAACCCGGGCGTTTATCCGAGCGACGAGGTGATGGGCAAGCTGTTCTCGCTGGCGGTGCTGCCGCCGGAAGTGGATCGCCTGTTCAACCGCCACTGGACGACCCTGAAAACGGGTCAGTGATGTAGGAGGGCCACTCGTGGCCCGATCCCTCTCCTCGCGGCGCGGGGAGAGGGAACACCGCAGGGAGTTCCGATGTCCGCCACCGCCTCATCCGTTGCCGCGTCGAATGGCGCCGCGAAGTCCGACACGCCGGTCCGCGAGGACTACGTCCGCATCGACGACCTGACCAAGGAATACGACGGTTTCCGCGCCGTCGACGATGTCAGCCTGACGATCAAGAAGGGCGAGATCTTCGCGCTGCTTGGCGCGTCCGGTTGCGGCAAGTCGACCTTGCTGCGGTGTCTCGCCGGTTTCGAGAAACCGACCTACGGCAAGATCGAACTCGACGACGTGAACATCGTCGGGCAGGCGCCGTACGACCGCCCGATCAACATGATGTTCCAGAGTTATGCGCTGTTTCCGCACATGACGGTGGAGCAGAACATCGGCTTCGGCCTGAAGATGGCCGGGCACTCGAAGGATCGCATCAAGGCGCGCGTCGACGAGATGCTGAGCCTGGTGCAGATGAACAAGTACGCGAAGCGCAAGCCGCACCAGTTGTCCGGCGGCCAGCAGCAGCGCGTGGCGCTGGCACGTTCGCTGGCCTTGAGTCCGAAGCTGCTGTTGCTCGACGAACCCATGGGCGCGCTCGACAAGAAGCTGCGCTCGCAGATGCAGTTGGAGCTCGTCAACATCATCGAACGCCTCGGCGTGACCTGCGTGATGGTGACGCACGACCAGGAAGAAGCGATGACGATGGCGACCCGCATCGCCATCATGGACGCCGGCAAGATCCGCCAGATCGGCACGCCGGACGAAATCTACGAACAGCCGGCGTCGCGCTTCGTCGCCCAGTTCATCGGCTCGGTGAACCTGATCGAAGGCAACATCGAGGATGACGAGAAAGACCACGTTACCATCCGCAGTGACGTGCTGGAGCAGCCGATCTTCGTCGGTCATGGCGTCACCGGATTCGAGGGTCAGTCGGTCGCCTACGCATTGCGTCCCGAGAAGATCAAGATCGAGAAGGACGAACCCGCACAGGAGCGCAACAAGGCGCAGGGCGTGATCGAGGACATCGCCTACTTCGGCACGCATTCGGTCTACCACGTGCGCCTGAAGACCGGGAAGAAGCTGCTCGTGCACTTCATGAATGCGAAGCGCTGGGCGTCGGAACGCTTCACCTGGAACGACCCGGTGTGGTTGAGCTGGGGCGACAACGCCGGCGTGGTGCTGACGTCATGATGGCGCGGCTGAAGAAGTACCTGCCGGGCGGCAAGTGGGCGGTGATCGCACCGCCGTACTTCTGGATGCTGCTGTTCTTCGCGGTGCCGTTCCTGATCGCGATGAAGATCTCGTTCTCCAGCATCCAGATCGCGATGCCGCCGTACACGCCGTTGACCGAATGGGCCAACGACACGCTGCAGATCAAGCTCAATCTGAAGAACTACCTGTTCCTGCTGGAAGACGATCTCTACCTCAAGGCCTATCTCAGTTCATTGAAGATCGCGGTGATCGCGACCTTCCTGTGCCTGCTGGTCGGTTATCCGATCGCCTACGCGATCTCGCGCCTGCCCACGGCCTCGCGCAACACCGCGCTGATGCTGGTGGTGCTGCCGTCGTGGACCTCGTTCCTGATCCGCATCTACGCCTGGATCGGCATCCTGAAGAACAACGGCCTGCTCAACAATTTCCTGATGTGGCTGGGCGTCATCGATGAGCCGCTGAAGATCCTGCACACGCCGATCGCCGTTTATATCGGCATCGTCTACGCCTATCTGCCGTTCATGATCCTGCCGCTGTACACGAACCTGGTGAAACACGACAACCGCCTGATCGAAGCGGCCTACGACCTCGGCTGCAAACCCTGGCAGGCGTTCCTGAAAATCACGCTGCCGCTGTCCAAGGCCGGCATCATCGCCGGCTCGATGCTGGTGATGATTCCGGTGGTCGGCGAGTTCGTCATCCCCGAACTCATGGGCGGCGCCGACACGTTGATGATCGGCAATGTCTTGTGGAAGGAATTCTTCAACAACCGCGACTGGCCGGTGGCCTCGGCCGTGGCCATCGTCATGCTGGCGCTGCTGATCGTGCCGATCATGATCTTCCACCACTACCAGCAGAAAGAGCTGGAAGGACGGCTGACATGAGCGCCGCCAAGACCTCGTGGTTCACACGTTCGACGCTGCTGCTCGGCTTCGCCTTCCTGTATCTGCCGATGCTGATTCTGATCGTCTACTCGTTCAACGAGAACCGGCTGGTGACGGTGTGGTCGGGCTTCTCGCTGAAGTGGTACGGCGAACTGTTCCGCGACAAGCAGATGATCGACGCCGCCAAGGTGAGTCTCGAGATCGCGTTCATGACCGCCTGCGCCTCGGTCGTGCTCGGCACGATGGCGGCGATGGTGATGACGCGGTTCCGGCAGTTCCCGGGCAAGTCGCTGTTCTCGGCCTTGATGACGGCGCCGCTGGTGATGCCGGAAGTGATCACCGGCCTGTCGATCCTGCTGCTGTTCGTCGCGATGGGCCAGACCTTCGGCCTGTTCGAGGAACGCGGCGTGATGACGATCTGGATCGCCCACGTCACCTTCTGCGTGGCCTTCGTGACCGTGGTGATCTCCTCGCGCCTGTCCGAACTCGACCGTTCGCTCGAGGAGGCCGCGATGGACCTCGGTGCGAATCGCGTCAAGGTGTTCTTCCTGATTACCTTGCCGATCATCGCGCCGGCACTGGCCTCGGGCTGGCTGCTCGCGTTCACGCTGTCGCTCGACGACCTGGTGATTTCGAGCTTCGTCTCCGGGCCGTCGTCGACGACGCTGCCGATGAAGGTGTTCTCGTCGGTGCGCATGGGTGTAAGCCCGAAGATCAATGCATTGGCGACCCTGCTGATCGGCATCGTTGGCGTCGCGGCCTTCATCGGCTGGTGGATGATGGCGCGCGAAGAGAAGCAACGTCAGCGCGACATGCAACTGGCGCTGCAACAAGGCGGTTGAACCAACATGACGATCGAGATCGTGAATCCCTGGACCGGGCAGG
Source organism: Pseudomonadota bacterium (assembly GCA_022705045.1). Taxonomy (GTDB): domain Bacteria; phylum Pseudomonadota; class Gammaproteobacteria; order Xanthomonadales; family Ahniellaceae; genus JADKHK01. The sequence continues at coordinate 10,560 of JAKJFE010000087.1, forward strand.
TCGACTATCGCTACGCGATGATGGATGGCGCGGCCGTCGAGACGAAACTGGCTGCGGCCGAACGCGCGTTTCCGATGTGGTCGACACGGACGCTGGCCGAACGTGCCGAGGTGCTGAACACCGTGGCGCGCGCGTTGCGCGCCGGCAAGGAATCGATCGCGGGCTTCATCACCGCCGAGATGGGGAAGCTGCGTCGCGAGGCGTTGGCCGAGATCGAGAAGTCGGCCGGCTGCTGCGAATACTACGCCGCGAACGCCGCGCAGTATCTCGACGATGAAGCCATAGCGACCGAAGCACAGCGCAGCTTCGTCAGCTACGAACCGATCGGTTGCGTGCTCGCGGTGATGCCGTGGAATTTCCCGATCTGGCAGGTGTTCCGTTTCCTTGCGCCGGCACTGATGGCGGGCAATGTCGCGCTGCTGAAACATGCGACCAACGTGCCGCGTTGCGCCGACCTGATCGAACGTGTGCTGCGCGAAGCCGGTGTGCCCGAAGGTGTGTTCGCGACGTTGCACATCGACAATACACAAACCGCAGCGGTGATTGCCGACCCTCGCATCAAGGCGGTGACCTTGACCGGCAGCGAACGCGCTGGCCGCTCGGTTGCGGCGACAGCGGGCGCGCACTTGAAGAAATGCGTGATGGAACTCGGCGGCAGTGACCCGTTCGTGGTGCTGGCCGATGCCGATCTCGATGCCGCTTTGCCGATCGCGTTGTCGTCGCGCTTCGGCAATGCCGGACAGACCTGCATCGCCGCCAAGCGTTTCATCCTGGTCGATGCCATCGCCGATGCCTTCATCGAGCGCTTCGTCGCTGGCGCGTGTGCGCTCGCGGTCGGCGATCCGACGCTTGACGCGACCACGCTCGCACCGATGGCGCGCGCCGACCTGCGGACGGCCATTCATCAACAGGTGCAGGCCAGCGTCGCCGCAGGCGCGAGCTTGTTGTGCGGCGGTGCACCGCTGGATCTGCCGACGGCCTATCCGGCGACCATTCTCGATGGCGTTGCGCCGGGCATGCCGGCCTATCACGAAGAGTTGTTCGGTCCAGCCGCGTCGATCCTGCGTGTGAAGGATGAAGCCGAGGCCGCACGTGTCGCCAACGACACCAGCTTCGGGCTCGGTGCCAGCGTCTGGACGCGCGACCGCGAACGCGGCGAGCGCTTCGCCCGCGGCATCGCGGCCGGTGCCGTCTTCGTCAATGCACTGGTGCGCAGCGATGTGCGCATGCCGTTCGGTGGCACCAAGGCCTCAGGCTTCGGTCGCGAACTCGCCCAGCACGGCATCCATGAGTTCATGAACATCAAGACGATCTACGTGGCCTGAGTTCAGGCCAACACGACACGATCGCGTCCGCCGGTCTTGGCGGCGTAGAGCGCCTGGTCGGCGCGGCGCAGCAGGTCGTCGAGGTGGCGATCGGCTGCGGTCGCGGCAGTGACGCCGATCGAGACGGTGATGGCCAGCCGCTGGTCGCCGGCCTGGAAGACGGCATTGCGGATCGCTGCGCGCAGGCGTTCGGCTTCGCGCGTGGCCTCGGCGGGATCGGCATCGAGCAACACGACGAATTCCTCGCCGCCCTGTCGGCCCGGCACGGTGCCCGGCGAGGCATGGCCTGCGAGCGTGTCGGCGACATGGCGCAGCGCGATGTCGCCGACATCGTGCCCGAAGCGGTCATTGATCGACTTGAAGTGGTCGACATCGACGACGGCGAGCGCGAACGCGCGTCCGTCCGTCAGTGCGCGACTTAGGCGCTCGCTGCCGATGCGGGTGAGCGTGCGCCGGTTCGCCAGACCGGTCAGTGCGTCGGTCGAGGCCGCGTGTTCCCATTGCCGCCGGATGCGTTCCGAACACATCAGCAGGAAGGCGGTCGTGCCGATGACCGGCAGGATCGCGGCCACCAGAGGCGTCGCCATGTTCATCCAGCTGCGGCCATCGAGGATGTCGGCGACCGAGTGGGCCGCGAACGCGAAATAGGCGCCGCGCAGCAGCATGAACGACGCGAGGAACAGGAAGAGCCCGAGCAGTGTACGACGACTGCGCGCCGGATCCCGGCCGCCGCCGCGATGGAGCACGCGTGCGCAGGCGATGAACAGCACCATCCACGTGGCCGAGGCGAACAGGGCGCGCGCCGCGAGATCGGGGCGCATCGCCGAGAACCACCAGATGCCGATGCTGCCGACCAGTACCGGCCACAACAGATGCAGCGACTCCGGCTCGCCGTCGAACTGCCGCAATGCGCGCCAATAGGACGTGAGCCCGAGCATCAGCATTGCGTTTGCCAGCGGCAACACGAATCCGGGCGGCAGCGCATGTTGCACCGCGAGCAGCACGCACCCTCCCGCGACCAGCAACGTGCCCAGTCGCCAGCTGAAGGCCGCGGGACGCAGGCCCTCCGGCAGGTCGCGATGGATCAGGCCAAGGATGCCGCCGTTCAGCAGCATCATCAGCGTGGCGATGACGAAGGCGGTGATCGGGTCCATGCGCCGAACCGACGGGGGAAGAGTGCTGCGATGCTAGCGCGAGCCGATGGCCGCGATCCGCTCGGTGTAGACACGCACGTCGGCTTCGGAGAAGCAGCAGCAGATGACGCGTTCGAAATCGGCGAAGCGCGCGTGTGCCGTCAGCGTCGTGATCGCGATGTCCGCGGCCGCCTCGAGCGGATAGCCGTAGATGCCGGTGCTGATGCAGGGGAAAGCGATGGAGCGCGCGCCGGCATCGGCCGCGACATCGAGCGAGCGTCGGTAACACGAGGCGAGCACGTCGGCTTCGCCATGGCCGCCGCCGCGCCACACCGGGCCGACCGTGTGCACGATGAATCGCGTGGGCAATCGATACGCCTTGGTCAGTTTCGCGTCGCCGGTCTTGCAGCCGCCAAGCAAGCGGCATTCGTGCAGCAGGTCGGGTCCGGCGGCGCGATGGATGGCGCCGTCGACACCGCCGCCGCCGAGCAGTGACGAGTTCGCGGCATTGACGATGGCATCGACCGTCAAGGTGGTGATGTCGGCACGGATGACTTCCAGCATCGCCGCCGTCTCAGCGTCGGATGTAGTGACCGCCGAACCGCACGTTCATGCCGCCGCAGGTGGCCTTGGGTTCGTGGATGTCCAGCGCATCGCGTGTGAATCGCAACGTCAGCACGCAGGACCATTCGTCGTCGCCATCGCGATAGTCGACGGTGCCACCATGCAATCCGTATTCACCTTCCAGCGTGCCGGTGTTGACGTTGCCGGTGTCCGCATTGCCAATCCACAAGGCCTCGCCGTCGATCGCGACGCGACCATCGGACAAGGCGCGCACGCTGATCTCGGACGGCTCGCCCTCGTCCGAGTAATCATCATCTCGGCGCACATAGGTGCCGGCTACAGCTTCGGCATTCAGGTCTTGTCCGATGGCATCTTCAAGCTCGGCGATGCGTGCCCGATACGCCGCGGCGACGCACTTGGCGTCGGCGCAGGCATTGCGTTGTTTCAACCACGAACGCTGCGAGGCCTTCGGCTCAGTGTCGCCCGGCTTCGTCAGCGACGCCGCCTGCCGATAGGCGCGGTCGAGAAAGGCGGCGTTGTCGGGCCAGTCGCCCCACAACACGCT
>JAKJFE010000234.1 GCA_022705045.1 Pseudomonadota bacterium
TCGCCGCCCGCAGACGACGCCTTGCCGCAGGTGGCGGACGAGCCACCGCCGATCATCATCGAAGGCGACGTCGGCAGCCTGCTCGCCAAGGCCAAGGAGTACACCGCCACCGGATTGCTCGAAAACGGACGTCGCCTCACGTCCCAGTTCGGCCCCGCGGGCGACAATGCCGTGGACATCTATCGCCAGGTGCTGGCGCTGGATCCGCAGAACGATCAGGCGCGCGAGGGACTGCGCCGCATCGCCGACTATTTCGAGTCGAAAGCCAAACAGGTACTCGACAGCGGTCGTGCAAACGCCGACGTGACCTGCAATGTCATCCTCGAAAACGCCTTGATGGCCGAGCCCGAGCGCGAATCGGTACTGAAGCTGCTCGCGAACGAGTGCAAGATCCAGTTGCCCTGAGCAGCGATTATTTGCTGCGCAGCAGGAGCACGGTGACGTTGTCCGATCCGCCGCCGTCGAGTGCGGCCAGAATCAGATGGTCGACGCATTCCTGCGCCGACAGGTCGGTGCGCGACAGGATGCGCGCGATATCGCTGTCGTCGACTTCCTCGGTCAAGCCGTCGCTGCACAGCAGCAGCTGACTGCCCGGCGACAGTGTGCCGGTCAAGGTTTCGACGCGCAGGCTTTGCGGATCGGTCACGCCGAGCGCCTGCGTCACCACGTTGCGATGCGGATGGGTACGCGCCTGCTCCGGGCTGATCGCGCCCTGTTCGACCAGTTCACGGACGTAGGAGTGGTCCTGCGACAACTGCCGGAACTCGCCGTCCTCGGCGCAGTAGACGCGGCTGTCACCGACCCAGGCGATTTCGTAGGCATTGCCCTGCACGCGCACCGCGGCCACGGTCGTGCCCATCGGCAAGGCCTGCGGGCGCCGGTTCGAATGCTTGATGATTTCCTCGTCGGCGAGCTGGATGGCGCGCGACAGGATCTCGCCGGCTTTGATTTCGCGCACCAGCGTGTCGCGGGCGAGAGCGCTCGCGACTTCGCCGTTCTCGTGGCCGCCCATGCCGTCGGCGACCAGCCAGAGGCCCAGGTCGCTGTCGGCGTAATAGGTGTCTTCGTTGTGCTCGCGGCGGAGCCCGACGTGGGTGGAATGCCCGAATTCGATCATGTTGGCTGCTGCCGCATATGGGTTCGGATTATGACCAAATCGAACATTCCGCCAAGCCCCCGTCAGAATTCGATGCGTACGCCGATGGCGAGGCTGTCCGAACTCATGCGGTCCTGTCCGGCGACATGTTCGTAGTACACGTAGGCACTACGGCCATTGGCGAAGACACCGGACAGGCCAACACCGAGATTCACGTAGTCGCTGTCGATGCGGTCGCTCTCGATCAGGATCGGCGTTTGCGTCGGGTCAAAGGCGAAGCGTGTCACCAGCAGATCCGGGTCGTCCTCGAATTCCTTGACCCACTCGATCTGGGCGTTCGGCACCAGCACGCCCCAGGAGGTGCTCATGGCGTAACTGAGCTTGCCGCCGACGACGCCCTGCAGGCTCTTCAGTTCCCGCGCATCCACCGCCAAGGCCAGGCCGGCGCCCGGACCCTCGGGTCTGGACATGGTCTCGGTGTAGGCGTCGAAATCCATCTTCGAATAGTCCGCGCGCAGATAGGGGCCGAAGGTCCAGGCACCGCGGTTGAAATCGCGGCCGACCGACAGCGACAGCGATTGCCGGTCGCCGTCCGGCGAGGCGGACGCCAACTGGTCGATCACGGTCTGGCCGGCGATGCCGTAGCGAATGCGACGATCGAGGTCGTAGCTGTTGCGTCCGTAGCTGAGCACGGCGTCGGCGTACCAGGCGGTGTTGCTGAACCAGCTGGCATAACCCGAAATCGTCCAGCCGCTCGCATCCATGCCGCCGCTGTCGTCGCCCAGGTCGGTGTTGTTGCGGTTCAGACCGAGTGCGCCGCCGAGAATCCAGGAGTCGGTGACGCGGTAATCGATGCCGGCCGTGATGTCGTAGCTGCTGTAGTCGAAGCCCGGGTCGAGGCTGTCGGCATCACGCTCGCCGCGGCCGATCGTGCCGGTGGCGAAGAAGCCCCAGCGCGAGAAATCGGCACCGACTTCTTCGGGCGGCTCGCCGACGGCCAACGCGATGGCACTGGGCAGCAGACTGAGCGGCAGGGCGCCACTGCCGGTCATCAGGTTGAGACCGCTGAGGTCGAAGCCGCGCGTGCCGGAGCGCAGGGCGGAGAATCGCGTTTTGAGGTTGTCGAGCTGGTTCTTCGCCACGGCCAAGGCGGCCGCGTTCTGCGCGTCGCCCTTGTTTGCCAACAGCGAACGCAGCGCGTCACGCACTTCGCCGGGGCGCGTTCCGACATTCGACACGAGTTCCGAGCAGCGTTGCAGCAGGTCGAGCTGGCGCGGGGTCGGGTTCGCGACTGCGGCCAGCGCCGGACAGGCGGTATCGATGACTTCGGCAATCCGCTGCTGTGGTGGCGTCAGTCCCGGCGTGTTGGCGATGCCGACGTTGATCGTGAATTCGACCGGCGTGATGGTCGCGACATCGCGCACCGAAGCGGTCACCGAGAACGTGGACGGCAAGCCCATGCGCACGGTCGTCGCGGCGGTTCCGTCGGCGGCAGTGGCGACATCGCCCTGCGCGATCTGGACGCCACCGCGATTGCTGGCGAAGCGGACCACCAGACCGGCGACCGGTTCGCCCGTGGCGGTGCGCACGCGCACGCGCAACGGCGCCGAATCGACGCCGGGCAGCAGGTTCTGGCCGTTGCCGGAGAGAATCTCCAGCACGCTGTTCGATGGCAGGGTGCCGGTCGCCTGGAAACTGACGCTGCCGATCCCCGCGATCGAGGCTTGTACGGTGTTGCATCCAGGCGATGTGCCGAGCGTCAGGCTGTTCTGGCTTTCGCCGCTGGCATTGGTCGTCGTGGTCGCCGTGGCGAGACTGCCGTTGCCGCAGGTGACCTGCCAGGCCACCGAGAGTCCGCCCAGTCCCTTGGCCATCATCTGCGCGGCCGCAGCGCCGCTCAGTTTCACCACCAGTGGCTGCGGCAGGGCAGTGCCCGCCATGGCGCTCTGCTGGTCGCCGGAGAGAATGCCGAGGGCCGGAACGAAGGC
>JAKJFE010000088.1 GCA_022705045.1 Pseudomonadota bacterium
GCCGCAAGCCGGTGTTTCGCGGGCAGTAATCACGAGAGCAATCGCGGTCTGGAGACCGCTCCTACAATGGCTTGAACCGACCTTGATGGAACTCGGCTCGGTGCTGTTGTGGGAGCGGGCTCCGTCCCGCGATGCTTCGGCGCTTCAGCCGAAGAACACCGCCGCGAACTTGTTGCCGTCCAGGTCACGGAAATACGCGGCGTAGAAGCCGTCGCCGCGCTGGCCCGGTGCACCTTCATCGCTGCCGCCGAGTTCCAGTGCCTTCGCGTGCAGACGATTCACCTGTTCCTTGCTGGTCGCGTGCAATGCGGTCATGCAGCCGTTGCCGATCGTGGCCGGATTACCGTTGAACGGCTTGATCACGCCGACGCCGGGATTGTGATCGCCGTTCGACCACGCCGTGCCGGTCTCGCCTTCCCAGACGTGTTTGGCATTGAACTCGGCGAACAGGGCTTCAAAGAACGCGACAGCGCGCGGCAGGTCGTTGGTGCCGACCAGGGTATAGGCGATCATGGGTGTGCTCCTCCGTTGGGACCGCCGTTGTCGCGCCAGCGCCGATTGGCGTCAAGTGGCGGAACGGACAAGTCAGCGGCCGGCCGCGTACTCTCGCAGGGTCGTGCTCAATCGCTGCTTCGGGTCGCCGTGATACCGCACGTCCGAGACGTGCCAGACATGTCCGACGCGCTCCAGCTCCACGATATTCGTCCAGACCACGACGCGATTGCGCGAGGCCTTCGGGAAGCGCTCGTCGATGTGGATCGCGGTCACCTCGACCTGTGCATGCGCGCCGTCGATGCGTGGCTCGCCGAGCGCGACTTCGGTGGCGCCTTCAACGCTGCCGACGATCAGATCGCCTTCGAGGAATTCCGGCTTTTCGCCGGGCGTCGCTGCCTTGACGTACTCGGCCTCGGCGGCCTTCGCCTGCTCGAAATCCGCGATCAGCGCGGGCGCGAGGAATGGATCGAGCCGACTGCGATCCGCCTCCAGGCCCGAGCCCGGATGCGCCAGCGCCCATCCGCAGACACCATTCAGCGCCTGCAGGATTCGGTCCTTGTCGGGCGCCAACGGCGTCACCGCCTGAGCGACGCTGACCACGCCGAACAGGATCAGCGACATCAACACATGCGAACGGATCTTCATTGCTCGATCTCCGGTTCCGCGATGGTCGCTGCGGCCGCCGCCTGTCCGGCTGCTTCGTCGGCTTCGACCGACCAACGCTCCACGTCTGCGGCACTGTCGGCATCCATCCAGTGCCCCTGGAAATAACGCATCGGCTGTTCGTGCGTCAGCTCGACACCGAACACCCGGCCCTGCATGCGCAACACGGCGTGGTCGCCGACGGCGTCGTGCTCCTCGATACGCACGCTGTTGAGGATGGCATCGGCATCGATGTCATACGCCGCCAGCACGCGCTTGACGGTGCGGATGAGTTCGTCGCCGTGAATGGCGGCCTCTTCGAAACGCAGGGTTTCGACATCGTCGAAGCGCTTGAGGCGGGTGCCGCGTGCGAGTTGCGCGATCGCCGTCACCGCCTGGCGCAGTCGGGTTTCGTCGGCGAAGTCGACGCGGCCGGTCCAGTCCTGCACCGCATACATCAGCCGTGTCAGCTGCTGGACCTGGTCGACATTGAGTTTTTGGTCGCTGGCGATGCCGGTGAGCAGGGCGGCAAAACCGAGATTGAATTCCATGATCCGCTTCGATGCGGTGTCTGCCAATGCGGGCTGCCATTCTGCGACAAGCGCGTCGACGCCCTTGTCGCTGAGCAGCTTGCTCCAGGTGTCCTGCATCGTGTCGTCGACCAACTCGGCCATGTCGCGGGCGGTCGGATCCTGCTCAAGCACCTCGGCCCGACGCTGCTTCGCATGCTCGGCCCGCTCATCCCACTCGGCGGCGATTTCGCCGAGGTCCCTGTCCTCGTCCAAGGCTTCCTGCAGTGCTGCGAAATCGTTCTGCTTCAGGGCCAGCAGCGCGGCGTTCATGGCATCGCTGGCGCGCACCGGCGGCGTCTCTGCCCGCGCGTGCACCGCTGCAACTGGCCGCTCGGTAGGCTGCACCGCTTCGGCCGATACCCAACCCGACGCCAACACCCACACGATCGCAAGACACCGCCTCATCGCACTCTCCCTGGAAGAACCGTTGGAAACGCAGGTCGATGCTATCGGGGTTCGGCGCCGATTCCTGACTGCGAAACAACGGCGAACGGGCGAATGTCGGCGCGGATGCGGGCGGCGCGGCTCAGACCTGCACGGTCTTCCAGCGTCCGCGCGAAAACAGCCACAGCGTGAACACGCCGACCGAGGTCTCGGAGACAAAGACCGCCCAGAACACGCCGCGGTGGCCCCAGTCCAGATGCAGGGCCAGCCACCACGCCAGCGGAATCTGGATCAGCCAGAAGAAGACGAGGTTGATCCAGGTCGGCGTCATCGTGTCGCCAGCGCCGTTGAAGGCCTGCACCGCGACCATCCACCAGCCGTAGACGAAGAACGAATACGACAGGATGCGCAGCCACTCCGAACCGATGGCGATCACCTTGGCGTCATCGGTGAAGAAACCGATCAATTCGCGCGGGAAGGCGAAGAACAGCACCGAGACCAGGATCAGATAGGCCATGTTGTAGCGCCCGATCTGCCAGACCGCCGCTTCGGCGCGTTCCGGATGTTGCGCGCCGAGATTCTGGCCGACCAGCGTGGCCGCTGCGTTCGACATGCCCCAGGCCGGCATCATCACGAACATCATGATGCGCACGGTGATCGTCGCGCCGGCCACGACTTCGCTGCCGAGCGTGGCGAGCACGCGCATCACGAAGATCCACGCGGTCATGCCGATGATCATCTGGCCGACACCGCCGAGCGAGGTACGCACCAGATGCCACAGGACTTCGCCGCGCCAGGCCAGTTGCGACCCGAGCACGCGGATGTGCTGGCCGCCACGGAACAGCACCCACAACTGAAACAGCACGCCAATGCCGCGACCGATGTTGGTCGCGATCGCCGCGCCTTCGATCCCGAGCGCGGGAATCGGTCCGGCGCCGAAGATCAGCAGAGGACAGAGCAGGATGTTGAGCCCGTTCGCGAGCCACAACACACGCATCGCGATGGCCGCATCACCGGCCCCGCGGAAGATGGCGTTGATCACGAACAGCAACATGATCACCGCGTTGCCGCCGAGCATCCACTGCGTGTAGCGATAGCCGTGCTCGATGCTCCACGCATCCGCGCCCATCAAGCGCAGCAGGTCCTGTGCGTAAACGATGCCGACGATGGCCGGCAAGACCGACGCCAGCACCGCGACGATCATCGCCTGCACCGCCGTCACGGCCGCCTCGCCCGGCTTGCCCTCGCCGATGCGCCGCGCAATCAAAGCCGTGACCGCCATCGCCAGGCCCATCGCCACCGAATACAGCAGGAACAGGTAACTCTCGGTCAGTCCGACCGTGGCCACCGCCGAAGGCCCGAGCTTGGCGACGAAGAAGATGTCGACGATGGCGAACGTCGACTCCAGCACCAACTCCAGCACCATCGGCACCGCCAACAGGAACACCGCGCGGCGCAACGGAATCTTCGTGTAATCCGCATTCGTCCCGCGAATCGCCTCGCGCAACGCCGCCCAGTTCGACTGCGTCGTCACGTCCGGCGCCGCTGCGGCATCGCCTTGCGTCGGTTCGATTTGCATTGCTGAGCCCGCAGTCGTCAGTTCAAAGGACCATCACTCCAGAATCGCACGTACCGATTCCAGTGCCTCGTCGACAACCGCGGCAGGCGCCTTTTCGATGCGCTTGTAACTTCGCGCGCGGGCATCGACGGTCCGAGTCTGATCGCACAGGACGATACCCTGCGTCACCGTACCGGAGCCCATCAAGGTCACACCGAACCCGTTCTGTCGCGCCGCCGTTCCGCCCTGGGTGATCGGTGCGACCAGCAACAAGCCGGACGCCTTGTTGAAGGCATCCGCCGACAACACCAGCACCGGGCGCGTGCCTTGAATTTCGTGCCCTTTGGTCGGATCGAGACTGAGCGCCAGGATGTCGCCTCGCGCAGGAATCCGGCTCACAGCAGTTCACGCCCGACCGGAACGTCTTCCAAGGTTTCATCGCGCGCCCAACGCGCAGGTGAACTCGGACTCGCCGCCAACCGCTCTGCCAAGGACCGGCGCGACGGCGTGACTGACAACGTTCGCCCCTGCACTTCCAATTCCACGACTGAGCCGGCATCGACTGCGAGCGCCTTCGCAACCGCTTTCGGAATCGATAACGTGATTGAACCGCCGGTGCGGCGCAGGGTTGCTGCAAGAGACATGGCAGGCTCCAAATTTGTTTTACTCAAGTAAAACATAGCGAACCGAAATGACCACTGCAAGCGGCGAGCGCCGAACTCAAAGCATCGGCAACTTCAGTCCCTGTTCCTTGGCGCAGCGCTGGGCGATCTCGTAGCCGGCGTCTCGCGGCACGAATCGCCTCACGCGACGATTTTTCGACAACTGCGCTCGTCAATCCCTCCGAATAGTGCCGGCGTCAATGGCAGCATCCCAGCCAGCACACATTCGCGAGTCATCGCCAAAGTAGTAGTCGACGATGTCCTCTACGGCTTTGTTGAGGTCGGCGTATGTCCATGCATGGTCACCGGGGCCACGCGGAACACAGGCAGCGATATGAAAAAACCATTCGCCATTGTCCAGTCGAGACAACCAACCGACGGGAGCGTCAAGCCTCACCTCCGCGGGCGGGTCGACTGACAGGAGCAGTGCGTCCGAAAAATGATGACGCCTGTTGCCCTGGACATCGGGGCTGCGATAAACCCTGACGACCTGCTGATTCGAGTCGAAGCATGCGATGAGGCCGCGAGCGCACAAGCGCTCGCAAGCCTCGTCCAAATCGCGCGAAGACTTCATCCGCAGACTCAAATCATCGGCAGCTTCAGCCCCTGCTCCTTCGCGCAGCGCTGGGCGATCTCGTAGCCGGCGTCGGCGTGGCGCATGACGCCGGTGCCGGGATCGTTCCAGAGGACGCGGGCGAGGCGGCGGTCGGCGGCGTCGCTGCCGTCGGCGACGATGACGACGCCGCTGTGTTGCGAGTAGCCCATGCCGACGCCGCCGCCGTGATGCAACGACACCCAGGTGGCGCCGCCGGCGACGTTCAGCATCGCGTTCAGCAGCGGCCAGTCGGACACGGCATCGGAGCCGTCGCGCATCGCTTCGGTCTCGCGGTTCGGCGAGGACACCGAGCCGGAGTCGAGATGGTCGCGGCCGATGACGATGGGAGCCTTCAGTTCACCCTTGCGCACCATCTCGTTGAAGGCGAGGCCGAGCTTGTGACGCAGTCCGAGGCCGACCCAGCAAATGCGCGCCGGCAGGCCCTGGAAGCTGATGCGCTCCTTGGCCATGTCGAGCCAGCGGTGCAGATGCGGATCGTCCGGGATCAGTTCCTTGACCTTAGCGTCGGTCTTGTAGATGTCTTCCGGGTCGCCCGACAGCGCCGCCCAGCGGAACGGTCCGACGCCGCGACAGAACAACGGACGCACATAAGCCGGCACGAAGCCCGGGAAATCGAACGCGTTCGTGCAGCCTTCGTCCTTCGCCATCTGGCGGATGTTGTTGCCGTAGTCGAAGGTCGGCACGCCCATCTGCTGGAACGCCAGCATGGCCTCGACATGCACGCGCATCGAACGCTTGGCGGCATCGCGGGTACCGTTCGGATCGGAGATACGACGCTCGAACCATTGCTCGCAGGTCCAGCCGATCGGCAGGTAGCCGTTGACCGGATCGTGCGCGCTGGTCTGGTCGGTCACCGCGTCCGGGCGCACGCCGCGACGGACCATTTCCGGCAGGATTCCGGCGGCATTGCCGAGCAGTGCGATCGACTTGGCTTCACCTACCGCCGTGTACTTCGCGATGCGCGCGAGCGCGTCGTCGAGATCATGGGCCTGCTCGTCGACATAACGCGTCTTCAGGCGAAAATCGATGCGGCTCTGCTGGCATTCGATGTTCAGCGAGCACGCGCCCGCCAGCGAGGCCGCCAGCGGCTGCGCGCCGCCCATGCCGCCGAGACCCGCCGTAAGAATCCACTTTCCGCGCAACGAACCGCCGTAGTGCTGACGACCCATCTCGACGAAGGTCTCGTAGGTACCCTGCACGATGCCCTGCGAGCCGATGTAGATCCATGATCCGGCCGTCATCTGGCCGTACATCATCAGGCCCTTGCGATCGAGTTCGTGAAAGTGCTCCCAGGTCGACCAGGCCGGTACCAGGTTCGAGTTCGCGAGCAGCACGCGCGGCGCATCGGCATGGCTCGGGAACACGCCGACCGGCTTGCCGCTCTGGATCAGCAGGGTCTCGTCGTCATTCAGTTCGCGCAACGTTTTCAGGATCGCGTCGAACGATTCCCAATTGCGTGCGGCTCGACCGATGCCGCCGTAGACCACGAGTTCGGCCGGGTTCTCGGCGACCTCGGGATCGAGGTTGTTCTGCAACATGCGATACGCGGCTTCGGCCAGCCAGTTCTTGCAGGTCAGCGTGTTGCCGCGCGGTGCGCGAATCACGCGCGTGTCGTCGCGCCGGGTAAAGGTGGTCATCGCTCGTCCTCGAAAAGTCGCCCATTATCGCATCGGCCGCTACCATCGCGCGCCCCGACATCGAGCGTCCCGTGATCCCCGAACAGATCGGTTTCCTCGCCGCCCTCCTCACCACCGGCGCCTTCGTGCCGCAGGCCTGGATGACGGTACGCACCCGCGACACACGCAGCATTTCGCTGGCGATGTACGTCGTCTTCAACATCGGCATCGCGTTGTGGCTGGCCTACGGCGTGCTGATCGATTCGCGCCCGATGATCTGGGCGAACGTGATCACGCTGGCGCTGTCGATGACCATCCTCGCGGTGAAATGGCAGAACCGGCACCGCGACCGGCAGCCGCCCTCGCACTGAGTGTTCGCGCTGTCCACAGCCGGACGGCGCGCTGTCCGCGGACATTCGTCACGATGACGAATCGGCGATGAAAACCGCATGGGAATGCGCTTTCATCGCTTGGCACGCCGATTGCAATCGATGGGCGTCCACTGCCAGGAGGCTTGCCATGAACTACCGCCGCTCGACCCGCGCACAGCACCAGCGACTCGTCTTCCTCGCCGTCTATGTCGCGCTCTCGACGATCGCGACATGGTCTGCATCCTCCAAGCACAGCATCGGCAACGACGCTGCGCCGAAGGTCACTGCAACCGCGCTGGTGCGTGCTGCATCCTGATTCCCGTAGGGTCGATCACGCCGCGACCTTGCAACGTAACGGACTCGACTGTCGCGTCGGACAGTCTTGTCCAAATCATGCCAGTCCAGTGATCCCCACACTGATACTGTGCCGGCCATGGATGGCCTCTCTCCCACCGACATCGACCGTTTCGACCGCGCCCGCCAGGCGCGCGACGCCCGCTTCGACGGCCTGTTCTATATCGCCGTCCGCACCACGCGCATCTACTGCCGGCCGATCTGTCCGGCACCTGCGGCGAAGCGCGAGAACATCCGCTACTACGCCACCGCCGCAGCCGCGGCCGCGGCCGGATTCCGGCCCTGCCTGCGCTGCCGCCCGGAACTGTCGCCGGACGACCGCGATGGCCGCGCCCGCGACCAGCTCGCCGACCGCGTGCTCGCGCGCATCCACGAGGGCGCGCTGGACGAACAGGATGCGACCGCACTGGCCGACGAATTCGCGGTCGGCGAACGCCAGCTCCGCCGGGTGTTTCTTGCCCGCTACGGCGTGACACCGCAGGCTGCAGCGGGAACCCATCGTCTTCACATCGCCAAGCAGTTGCTGACGGAAACGCGGCTGCCGGTGATCGACATCGCCTTCGCGTCGGGTTACGCCAGCCTGCGCCGATTCAACCAGGCCTTTCTCGCAGCGACCGGCATGAGTCCGACCCGCCTGCGAAAGGCTGGAGACGACGATGCGCCTTCTGGCGAGACCCAGGCGCTGCGCCTTGCCTATCGACCACCTTACGACTGGCCGCGCGTGCTCGGGTTCCTGCGCGCCCGCGCGCTGCCCGGCATCGAACGTGTCTATCCGAACAGCTACGAACGCAAGCTGCCCGAACACGGACTCAACGCCCTGCTGCGGGTATCGCAGGACAGCGCGCGCGACGCACTGAACCTGCACCTCGAAGCGGTACCGACCAAGGCCATTCCCGCACTTGTTCAACGCGTGCGGCGCATGTTCGATCTGGATGCCGATCCGCGGGCGATCGCGTCGGTGTTGTCGCCCGATCCGCGTCTGAAGCAAAGCCTCGCGACACGTCCCGGCTTGCGCGTACCCGTCGGATTCGATGCCTGGGAAACCGCGGTGCGCGCCGTCGTCGGACAACGCATCAGCGTCGCCGCGACACGTACCCTGCTGACCCGATTGATCGGCGACGACGGGCGCTTCCCGAGCGCGAACGAATTGCTCGAGCGTGATCTCGACGGCATCGGCCTGACCCGGGCACGTGTGCAGACGATCCGCGCGCTGGCATCGGCCGTGATCGATGGCCGCGTGCATTTCCGCGCCGGCCAGTCGCTCGACGCCTTCGTCGACGCACTGGTCGCGCTGCCCGGCATCGGACCGTGGACCGCGCACTACATCGCGATGCGCGCGCTCGGCCATCCGGACGCGTTCCCGTTCGGCGACCTGATCGTGCGCCGGGCGCTCGGCAATCCGACACCGCGCATCGAACGCGCCATGGCCGAAGCTTGGCGTCCATGGCGCAGTTATGTCGTCCTCCACCTCTGGACCGAGGCCAGCGAACAAGGGAGTCCCTCCGCATGAACACGATCCGCTACGACCTCATCGACAGCCCGATCGGCCCCCTGACCGCAGCGGCAGACGAGGCAGGCCTGCGCTGGCTGCTGTTTCCGCAAAACCGCCATGAACCGATCCGCGGCGAGTGGCAGCGCGACGCCAGTCCATTCGCCGAGCTGCGTCGACAACTCGCCGCCTATTTTGCGGGCGAACTGCACGACTTCGACCTGCCACTGGCGCCGCAGGGCACAGACTTCCAACAATCGGTCTGGGCTGCGTTGCGCGCCATTCCGTATGGCGAAACCCGAAGTTATCGCGACCAGGCGCTGGCCATCGGCAACCCCAAAGGTGTGCGCGCTGTCGGCCTCGCCAACGGTCGCAACCCGCTACCCATCGTCATTCCTTGCCATCGCGTGATCGGCGCCAACGGATCGATGACCGGCTTCGGCGGCGGCATCGAGACCAAGCGCTTCCTGCTTGATCTGGAAGCACGTCACTCGAGTCCTACACTGCAGTTGCAGAGACAGCATTACCTGAGTAATGTGCCGGCATGATCACCAGCAAACTCACCGCCCAATCGCAGATTTCCGTACCTGCCGAAGTCAGGCGAAAGCTCGGCGTCGGACCGGGCGCGGTATTGGCTTGGGAAACGCGCGGTGACGAAGTGACGGTTCGTCGTGTCGGCAAGTTCAGTTCGCACGATCTGCATGCCGCGCTGTTTCCGATATCGCCGAAGAAAGCCACGTTGGCGCAAATGAAGTCGGCTCTTCGGGAACGGGCACGGCGCCAGCATGCGCGCGATTGACACGAACGTACTGGTGCGCTTGCTGACGCAGGACGACGCCCGGCAGACCGAGGCGGCGCTGGCATTCACGGCGAATGGCGCCTGGGTGTCGCATCTGGTGCTGGTGGAAGCGATGTGGGTGCTCGATGCCCGCTACGAATTGACGCGCAGCAAGCAGGCAACGGCCTTGTCGATGCTGCTTCAACATCACGATCTCTCGATCGAACGACCGGACATCGTCGAGCGCGCGCTGGCGCATTTCCGTGAATCGAAAGGCATCGGTTTCAGCGACTGCCTGATTCTTGAATCTGCACGTGCTGCGGGCCATCTGCCGTTGGGCACCTTCGATCGCGCCTTGTCGCGGCTGCCCGGGACTTCGCGCGTAGGCGGCACTCAGCGCTGAGACCAGCGCCGAACCGTCTCGATGTAGCGGCGCGCGATGCGTTCTTCGTCGATGTGATGCCCGTCACGCACGACATCGCGGCCACGCACCGATACGTCGCGCACCAGCGGCACGTTGCCGGAGAAGATCCAGGTATCGAGCATCTCGGAATCGCTGCGCGCGGCAAGCAGCGGATGCGCGACATCAAGCGTGATGCGCGATGCATTCGCGGCAATGCGCGCGCCAGCGGAACGATGCCCGCCAGCGAGCGATTGATCGAACAGGAACCGGCCAACGGATTTCTCTTCCGCACCGACTGCGATGCAGCGACGCTGCAGACGCAGGCGCTGGCCATATTCGAGCAGTCGCAACTCTTCCACCGGCGAGACCGAGATGTGGCTGTCCGAGCCGATGCTGAAGCCGCCATGCGCAGCAACGTATTCCGGCATCGGGAACAGTCCGTCGCCGAGGTTCGCTTCGGTCGTCGGACAGAGGCAGACGGTCGCTTCAGAATTGGCGAGGGCCTGCACTTCCGGCGCGCTCAGGTGCGTGGCATGCACCAGTGTCCAGCGCGCATCGACTTCGGCGTGATCGAGCAACCAGGCCACCGGCCGCGTGCCGCGCAGTGCGAGGCATTCGTCGACTTCGGCCTGCTGCTCGGCGATGTGGATATGGATCGGACGATCGCGCTCGGATTCAGCCGCGAGCACGGCGTGCATCGCTTCCGGCGGCACCGCGCGCAGCGAATGCAACGCGATGCCAATCTGGAGCGCGTCGGATTCGTCGCGACGCAAGGTCTCGACGAGACGCAGGAAGGCATCGACCTCGTGACCGAAACGCCGCTGGCGCGCACTCAGCGCGCGCCCGTCGAAACCGCCCTGCATGTACAACACCGGCAGCAGGCACAGGTCGATGCCGGTCTCGTTCGCGGCGGCGATCAATGCCCGCGACATCGCGGCGGCATCGGCATACGGTCGACCATCGCGTTGGTGGTGCAGGTAGTGGAACTCGCAGACCGCGGTGTAGCCCGACTTCAGCATCTCGACGTAGAGCTGCGCCGCGATCGCCTGCAAGTCATCCGGCTCGATCAGGCCGGCATAGCGGTACATCTGTTCGCGCCAGGTCCAGAAGCTGTCGGCAGGATCGGTCTGGTGTTCGGCCAGCCCCGCCATCGCGCGCTGGAACGCATGCGAATGGGCGTTGACCAGTCCGGGCAAGTTGAAATCGGTCATCGTGGCGAGGCATCGTGCGGGGCGAAGCGCGCATCGTAGCGGCTACACTGGCCCGCCCGAACGCAGCGACACGCGATGAAGACCGGAAAGACCCGCTGGGACTGCCTGTTGCTCGACGCGCGTGCAATAACACTGGCCGGTGATCAGGGTTATGGCCTGATCGAGGATGCGGCCATCGGCATCGCCGGCCACCAGATCGTCTACGCCGGGCGTCGCGCCGACCTGCCCTTCGCGCCGGATCAGATGGCCGAACGCGTCGAACTGCTCGGTGGCGCATTGGTCACGCCGGGATTGATCGACGCACACACGCATCTCGTGTTCGCCGGCCATCGCGCGAACGAGTTCGAGATGCGCCTGAATGGCGCCAGCTACACCGAGATTGCGCAGGCCGGCGGCGGCATTCTCAGCACCGTGCGCGCCACGCGTGCGGCCAGCGAGGACGAACTGTTCGCGATGTCCTTGCCGCGCGCGCGCGCGCTGTTGCGCGATGGCGTGACGACGCTGGAGATCAAGTCCGGCTACGGCCTCGATCTCGAGTCGGAGCGTCGGCAATTGCGCGTCGCGCGCCGGATCGGCAGCGCACTCGGCGTCGACGTGAAGCTGACCTATCTGGCCCTGCATGCGTTGCCGCCGGAATTCGCCGGGCGCCGCAGCGATTTCATCGACACCGTCTGCACTCATTGGCTGCCGACGCTGCACGCCGAAGGTCTGGTCGATGCGGTCGATGCGTTCTGCGAAGGCATCGCCTTCACGCCTGCCGAAACGCGTCGGCTGTTCGATGCGGCACGCGCCCTCGCGCTGCCGGTGAAACTGCATGCCGACCAGCTCAGTGACCTCGACGGCGCAGCCATCGCGGCGGAATACGCGGGGTTGTCAGCCGATCATCTGGAATACACGAACGCCGCCGCCGTGGCGCGCATGGCGGCTTCAGGCACGGTCGCGATGCTGCTGCCCGCGGCGTTCTACTGTCTGCGCGAAACGACACTGCCGCCGATCGACGCATTCCGTGCCGCCGGCGTGGCGATGGCCGTGGCGAGCGATCTGAACCCGGGCACGTCGCCGATACTGTCGCTGCGCCTTGCGATGAATCAGGCCTGCACCTTGTTCCGATTGACGCCCGAGGAAGCGATCCGCGGCGCGACCGTACACGCGGCGACGGCGTTGGGCCTGTCGGGCCGCAAGGGCCGACTTGTTCCCGGCCATGACGCCGATCTCGCGGTCTGGGAGATCGGGTCGCCAGCCGAACTCTGCTACTGGATCGGTGGTCCGGGACCGAGCGCCCTGTTCGCGGGCGGCGAACGCCTGTACTGAGTCCGGAAATGAAAAACCCCCGACAGCGCGGGGGTTTTCGTGAAGCGATGTGCGCGGCGATCAGCTCGCGGCAGCAGCCTTCTTCTTGGCCGGCGCAGCCTTCTTCGCTGCCGGCTTCGCGGCCGGCGTCGCGGCCTTCTTCGCAGCCGGCGCAGCCGACTTGGCAGCTTCGGAGTGCGGGCGCACGTTGCCGTAGCTCTTCACGAAGATCTTGCCCTTCTTGGTCTTGCGGTCGCCCTTGCCCATTGTTTTTCTCCTGGTGAGTTTGGCCGCGAAGGCTAGCAGCGAATCCGCCACAATTGAACGGCCCGGGCTCAATCCGCGCGGTCAATCCAGACCGAGCAGACGGGTCCACAGGTTGCGTGTGCAGCCATGGCGCATGGCGCTGCGACGGTTCACGACATGCGTCATCGCGAGCAACAGCCCACCACTGCTCAGCAGCAGCGCGTGCAGCCAGGCGGGATCATGCCAACCGAAGGCACCCGCCAGCATCAGTGCCGCCGAGGCCATGAACATCGCCAGCACCTTGCGCCACTGGTGCGTGCAATACGCGGCACCGATGACTGCCGCGCCGAACAACAGCGCGATCACCACGGCCCATTGATCGAACACGTGCGAGGCCAACCAGTGTGCGCCGGCCAGCGGCGCCAGTGCGAATACCACCGGCAGGGCCGCGCAATGCAACGCACAGACGAAGGCCGCCCAGGCGCTGAGCCAATCCAGACGGCGATGCCAGCGTCGCGAGCGCGCTGGATCGGGCTGAGGCGAATTGGATTCAGAAACGCTATCGACGGCCATCACACGGATCGTCCCACAGGACTTGACGGCGCACAGTGTAACTTTATAACGTGATTTATCCAAGTGACCCCGGAGCTTCGCATGACGCCCATGTCCATTCGCCCCCTCAGCCTCGCCATTGCCCTTGCGCTGCTGCCGATGCTGGCCACGGCTGACGAGTCGAAACCGCACAAGGGTCGCGGACACGAGAAACGCATGGATGAGATCGAGGTCACTGCGAACCCGCTCGGCACGTCCAGCGCCGAAGCCGCGAAACCGGCGGTCGTGTTGGCCGGCGGCGAACTCGAAGACCGCCGGCGCGGCACCATCGGCGAAACCGTGTCCGAGGAAGCCGGCGTGCAGTCGTCGTACTTCGGACCGGGCGTGGGCCGACCGGTCATCCGCGGCCAGGACGGCGCACGCGTGCAGGTGTTGTCGGGCGGCACCGGCTCGCTCGATGCCTCGACCGTCAGCGTCGACCATGCGCTCACCATCGAACCCTTCGTGGCCGAACAGATCGAGGTGCTGAAGGGCCCGTCGACGTTGTTCTACGGCGCGGGTGCGATCGGCGGCGTGGTCAATGTCGTCGACGGACGCATTCCCGATGCCCTGACCGAGGAAGGCGTCAGCGGCCGCGCCGAACTCAGTGGCGACACCGGTTCGAACATGCGCGGCGGCGTGGCGCGCCTCGATGCCACCGCCGGCCAATACGCCATCCACGCCGAT
>JAKJFE010000089.1 GCA_022705045.1 Pseudomonadota bacterium
GGTCGGACAACACTTCCGTGCCATTGTCGGGCGCGTTGTGGACAGTGTTCATCGCGGCAGCTTCGACGCGTGATTGATCGATGTCAATGTCGCGTCGTGCGAGCGTCACGGCCGCGCTGCTAGGCTGGCCATCTGTCTTGAACCGGATGTTTCGCATGCCCACGCCACGCCTGTTGCCGCTCGCCCTCGCCCTCGCCTCCGCGGTGTCTGCCGCTGCCGCGGCACCGCTGCCCGCCGATCCCGCCGCCTGCTTCCGCGCCGTGACGACCACGCTCGCCGACGACGCGATGGAAGGCCGTGGCACCGGCACGAAGGGCAACGACATGGCCGCACTCGCGATCGCCGAGTGGATGGACAGTCTCGGCCTCGCTGCCCCGAAGCAGGGCCGCCTGCAGCCGTTCGAAGCCAACACCGGCATCCGTGTCGGAGAACGCAATTCGCTGAAGGACGCCGTCTACGCACAGGACTGGATTCCGCTCGGCTTCTCGAAGTCGGGCGAATTCGCGGGTGATCTCGTGTTCGCGGGGTATGGCATTCGTGCCAAGGATCTCGACTACGACGACTACGCCGGCCTCGACGTCAAAGGCAAGGTCGTGCTCGCGCTGCGTTACGAGCCGGGTGAAGCGGACGAGAAGTCGCCGTTCGAAGGCAAGAAGCCGACGCGTTATTCCGACCTGCGCAGCAAGGCCATCCAAGCGCGCGAGGCCGGTGCCATCGCGCTGGTCCTGGTGGCGCCGCCGCAGTCGCCGGACGAACCGGACAAGCTGCCGCCGCTGAAGACCATGGGTCCGCTGTCCGACGCCGGCATTCCGGTGTTGCAGGCGACCCGCGCCCAGGCCGACCGCTGGCTGGCCGCGAGCGGTACCACGCTGACGAAGGCACAGGCCGCCATCGATGCGAGTTTCAAGCCAGCGTCATTCGCGCTGAAGGATGCGCGCACCGAAGGCCGCGTCGACCTGCATCCGGTGATCGCGAAAACGCAGAACGTCGTCGGCGTATTGCCGGGGCGCGGCGCATTGGCGAACGAAGTCGTCGTCGTCGGCGCACATTTCGACCACCTCGGCTGGGGCGGCCAGGGCAGCTTCAAGCCGGATGTGCGCGCGATCCACAACGGCGCCGACGACAATGCCTCGGGCGTGGCCGGCATGCTCTGCGCGGCGAAGCTGCTCGGCGAACGCGATGGCGAACCGATGGAACGGCGCAGCGTGATGTTCGTCGGCTTCTCGGCGGAGGAGATCGGCCTCGGCGGCAGCGCCTGGTTCGTCGAACACCTGCCGAGCAGGGAGATCGGCGATGTCGCGGCGATGATCAATCTCGACATGGTCGGGCGCATGAACGCGCACAAGCTCAACGTGCTCGGCGCCGACAGTTCGAAGGCCTGGGACGCGATCGTCACTGCAGCGAACAAGGCCGCGCCATCGGTGAAGATCACGGCCGGCGGCGACGGTTACGGTCCAAGCGATCATTCGAGTTTCTACGCGGCCGGCGTGCCGGTCGTGCACCTGTTCACCGGCGCGCACGAGCAGTACCACTCGCCCGAAGACGATGCCGCGCTGTTGAACATCGACGGCGGCGCCGATGTCGCGCGCATCACCGCCGCCCTCGCGGAAGGCGTGCGTCGCGGCCCGCGTCCCGACTACGTGCGCACCAGCGCCGCATCACCCACCGCCGGCGACAGCCGCGGTTATGGCGCCTACTTCGGCTCGGTCCCGGACTATTCGGCGATGGAGGCCACGACCGGCGGCGTCAAGCTCAGCGACGTGCGTCCGAACAGTCCGGCCGAGAAAGGCGGACTGAAGAAGGGCGACGTGATCGTCGGCATGGCCGGCATCACCATCAACAACCTGTACGACATGACCTTCGTGCTGCGCGAGCACAAGCCGGGCGACACCATCGACGTGATCGTCAAGCGCGACGGCGCCGAAGTGATGCTGCGCGCGACGTTGTCGCAGCGACCGGGCGAAGCCGCACCCGCGGCCCATCCGCCGGGTGGAGCGCCTGCTTCGAAAGACGCCGCCGCGCCGGTGAAACACGCCAGTTTCGAGGTCGGTGCCGAGGCACTGCATCTGCGCGAATGGGCCCCGCAGGCCGGCAAGGCCGTGCCCGAACTGATGCGCAAGGATGAGCCGCATCTCGCCGACCTGCGCCGCCTCACCTTCGGCGGCGACAATGCCGAAGCCTACTGGTCGCCGGACGGACGCAAGCTCAGCTTCCAGCGCACACCACCGGGCGGCGAGTGTGATGCGCAATACGTACTCGATCTCGACAGCGGCAAGGTCGAACTGGTGTCGAGCGGTGCAGGCCGCACCACCTGCGGCTACTTCGATTTCCCGAAAGGCGACACGCTGATCTACGCGACCACCGAAGCGGCTGCGCCGACCTGCCCGGCGAAACCGGACTATTCGCAAGGTTACGTCTGGGCGATCTACGACAGCTTCGACATTGTGCGTCGCAATGGCGCCGGCCAGACCACGCCGATCATCGCCGGCCCCGGTTACGACGCGGAGGCGACCGAATGCTTCCAGGATGGCCGCATCCTGTTCACCAGCACCCGCAATGGCGACCTTGATCTCTACGTCGCGAACCGCGACGGCGGCGACGTGAAGCAGCTGACGAACTTGCCCGGCTACGACGGCGGCGCCTTCTTCACGCCGGACTGTTCGAAGATCATCTGGCGCGCGTCGCGTCCCGAAGGCGATGCCCTCGCCGACTATCAGCGCCTGCTGAAACAGAACCTCGTGCGCCCGAGCCAGCTCGAGATCTTCGTGATGGATGCGGACGGCTCGAACGTGAAGCAGCTGACTCATCACGGCGTCGGCAGCTTCGCGCCCTATCCGACGCCCGACGGACACGGCGTCGTCTACGCCACCAACATCGGCGCCGACGCGCGCGAGTTCGACATCCGCTACGTTGGCTTCGACGGCACCGAAGAACGCATCACCACGGCGCCGAGCTTCGATGGCTTCCCGATGTTCTCGCCGGACGGAAAATGGCTGGTGTTCGCCAGCAACCGCGCGAACAAGGAAGGCGCCCGCGACACCGACCTCTACATCGCGCGCTGGGTGCCGTAGTCAGACCGCCGTGGCCGGCCGTGTCACCCGCCACGCGACGGCCATGGCAAACAGCAGCAGCAGGGCCGCGACCAGCATCGGCGCGCCCGGCAGGTGCCAGTCGCGCTGCGGGCCGATGAAGGCAGCGAAGGTCTGGGTGAACAAGCCGGGACCGATCAGGCCGGCCACACCCATCAGGCTCGACAGTCCGCCTTGCAGCCGCCCCTGCTCATGCGGTTCGAGATGCGAGGTCATCAGCGACTGGCCGGCCGGACCGGCGAGGCCCCAAAACGCCATGACCGGAATGCCGGCCAGCATCCACCAGCCGGTCGGCGCCAGGCCGTAGATCGCGAAGCCGACCACACCGAAGCCGAGGCCGATGGCCAGCGCGCGGCGCTCACCGAGTTTCGGCACCAGGCGGCGCGTCAGACCGGCCTGCACGATGGCCGAGGCGATGCCGACCAGGCCGAGCGCGATGCCGACTTCCTTCGGTCCCCAGTGATAGCGGTAGGCGGTGTAGAGCACGAAGGTGCTCGGCAACACGTAGTGCGCGAGGCTGGACAGGAAATGCACGCTGGCCAGCGGCAGCAGCTTGTCGTGATTCTTCAGCCACAGCAGCGCACCGAGCGGGTTGGCGGTTTTCCAGACGAACTTCGGCGTGCGTTTTTCCGGCGGCAACGACTCGGGCAGCACGAACCAGCCGTAGCAGAAGTTCGCGAGACTCATCGCCGCCGCGACCCAGAACGGCAGGCGCGGGTCGATGCCGCCGAGCAGGCCGCCGAGCGCCGGACCGATGACGAAGCCGATGCCGAAGGCGGCGCCGATCATGCCGAAGGCGGCGGCGCGTTTGTCGGCGGGCGTCACGTCGGCGATGTAGGCACCGGCCGTGGTGATGCTGGCCGCGGTGATGCCGGAAATGGCACGCCCGACGAACAGCCAGGACAGCGTCGGCGCCAGCGCCATGAAGATGTAGTCGAGCCCGAGGCCGAGGTTCGACAGCAGCACCACCGGACGCCGCCCGAAGCGGTCGGACAGCGTGCCGAGCACCGGCGACCAGAGGAATTGCATCCCCGCCCACAACATGCCGGCGTACCCGTAGTAGCGCGCGGCCATGGCGGTGTCGTTGCCGAGGAACTGCTCGAACAGGTGCGGCAACACCGGAATGATCATGCCGAGCGCGAGGATGTCGAGCGTGACGGTGATCAGGATGAAGATCAGCGCGGCCTTGCGGACCGGCGCATGTGCGGGTTCGGACATGGACACCTCGGGCAGGGGCGCGAGGCTAACAGCCCGCGTCGGCGGCGGCGATGGATCGGCACGGGATGCCTGCGCTAGCCTTCCGCCATGGGATTCGACGCCGAACTGACCCTTGCCCTGAACAGCAACGACGGCGCCACGCGCGACCGCCTGCTCGGCCACGTGCACGAGGACCTGCGCCGCATCGCCCGCGCCGAACTGTCGCGACATCGACGCGGCGACACGCTGAACACCCAGGCCCTGGTCAACGAGGCCTATCTCAAGCTGTTCGGCGGTGCCGCCGCGACCTTCGAGAACCGCAAGCATTTCTTCGCGACAGCCGCCCGCGCCATGCGCCAGGTCGTCATCGACTACGCCCGCGCCAAGCTGGCGGATTGCCGCGGCAGCGGTGCCGAACACGTGTCGCTGGATGCGCTCGAAGGCCTGCCGCTGCCCGTCGATGCGCAGGCCGAGCAGCTGGTCGGCATCGATGCCGCGCTGTCGAAGCTGGAAGCGCTCGATCCGCGCCTCGCCGAAGTCGTCGAGCTGCGTTTCTTCGCCGGGCTCGATGTCGAACAGGTCGCCGAACTGCTCGGCGTATCGACCCCGACGGTGAAACGCGACACCCGCACCGCCAAGGCCTTCCTGGCGCGCGAACTCGGCGCCGGCGCATGAGCCTGCCGCGCTTGTTCCATTCGCGGGCCTGGTGGCGGCAACCTTCGGCGACCATGGTGCTGGCGCTGGCCGCCAGTGTCGTGATCTATCCCTTTGCCGACGAGACGCGTGCGCTGCGCCCACTGGCCCAGGTGCTGGACGTGGCCGTGGTGCTGATGGTCGTGCGCCTGATCCGCGCCCAGGCGGAGATGTGGCGCTCGGGCTGGGTCATCGCCCTGCCGACGGTGACGCTGCAGCTCGCGCATCTGCTGTGGCCGCACGCCGGCATCGAACTGCCGATGCTGGTCGCGCAAGTGGTGTTTCATGGCTACGCGGCGATCGCCCTGCTCGCCTACGTGCTCGGTGACGACGTCATCACGCTGGACGAGCTGTTCGCGATCGCCGGCATCTACGTGCTGCTCGGCCTGCTCTGGGCCAGCGCCTACGCCATCGTCATCCACTACGACGCGAACGCGATCTTCATCAATCCGTCCAACAATCCGGACGGCACGACCGGGTTCGGCGACCTCGTCTACTACTCGCTGACCACGCTGACCAGCACCGGCTACGGCGAGATCACCCCGGTGAGCCCGGCCGCACGCGCGCTGGCGATGCTGCAGCAGATCGTCGGCGTGCTCTTCGTCGCCATCCTGATCTCGCGCCTGACCAATCTGTATCGCGCCCCGAAAGCCTGAGGCATTGGCACTACAATGCGCGCCCCATTCGAAGGAGCCGCGCCATGAACACCATCAGCGAACAGGACATCGACGCGCTCGACCGCTTCCTCCAGGAACGCTGCGAGGACACCAACGGCTTCTTCAGCGTCGAGATGCTCGACGGCTACCTGTGTGCGCTGCACGTCTGCGCCCAGCCGATTTCGCCGGAAGACTGGCTGCCGCCAATCTGGGGCGAAGGTTTCGAATTCGCCAGCGTCGACGAACGCGACGCGATGAGCGAACGCGTGCTGGCACTGTGGGAAGACGTGGGCACGCGCGTGCAGGCCGCCGCCGAAGGTCGCGAAGAGGAATGCATGCCGCTGATTGCGGCTGCGCCCGACCTCGAGGACATGGACCCGGAACGCACCGACGAATTCCTCGGCCTGGCCTGGGCCATGGGCTTCTCGATCGCCATCGATCTCGCCGCCGAAGCCTGGGACGAGATGTGCGACCGCATCGAAGGCCTGTCCGAAGACCTGGACCAGGTCGACGAACTGATGATGATCGGCACCGAGGAAGAGAACTCGCCGGCGATCACCCTGGCCCGCCGCATGGAGATCCTCGAGATCATTCCCGGCCTGCTCGGCGCGCTGGAAGCGCACCGGCTGGATGGGCGCAAGCCGAATTGATTGGGCGCGGGCACGTCGTCGGATCCGTTGAGCGGGCGCGGTCACATCGTCGGATCCGCTGCGCTTGATCCGACCTACGTTCGTTCGACACGATTCGTAGGTTGGATCAAGCCATGAATGTAGGTCGGATCAAGCGCAGCGGATCCGACATCACATTCGCCCCAACGGTACGGATCCGACATCACCATTCCCGATCACGCACGAATCCGACATCACCACCGCCAATCAACCGCGCCGGCGCCAGAACCACCCGCCAATCAACAACGCGAACACGCCCGCGATCCACGGGGCGTAATGGCGCACGGCGACCTTCGCTGCGCGCACGCGTTCGAACTTCAAACGTTCGCGGGCGCGCTCGAATTCGGGCGCCGGGCAATCGCGGCCGAAGTGCGCGCCGAACGGCACCAGCGCGCCGTCCGCGACATAACGCCGATACAACACGCGCGCAGCTTCCGGTTCGCGGTCGATCAGCCAGCCGGTACCGACACACAACATCGCCGCGAAGGCCTGTGAACGTGCCGGCACGAAATTCGCCGCCTGCATGACATGGTCGGCCGCGACCTGGCGATACTGGAAACGCGACAGGTATGGCGGTTTCGAGGCCGCGAGGCGTTGCGGTTCGTCGGCACCGATCCACTCGCCTTCGAGTTTCACGTCGGTCGGCGGCTCCGGAATCCAGTTCCATTGATCGTCATAGTGGCCGGATTCGCGACCGAAGCTGCCGCCCCAGATCTCGAAGTCGGGCGGGCCCTCGGTGCCGAGGATCTCCATGCCCCAGTCGCGCGCCGTCGTCGCGGCCTCGTACCAGGCCTCGGCACGACCGACGCGGTCGAACCAGAAGCCGCCACCCTGCGCGCGAGCCATCGCCGCCGCGTATTTCCCTGCGGCTTCGCGATGGTCGTCCTCGCTGAAATACGGCAAGGCTTCGTCGTATGCGCCGGCACGCATCAGGCGGCGCGCGAACAGATCGCGCAATTGCGTCGCGACATCGCCATAACCCACCGACTCGCTGTCGTCCCCCTCGGCTTCGGCCGCGGCGGGTGCCGGTGCCGATGCCGCATGCTTCCCGACGAAGGCGCGCAACTCGTCCAGCGTGAGCACGCGGTCGGCGACGTATTGCGCGTCCATCCAGTAGGTGTCGCCGGCGGCGTACAGCGCTTCCATCGCCGCGACGTAATCGCCACGCGCCAGGTTCAGCGTGCCGAGTTCGGCGTTGACCTGGCATTGCGGCTGCAGCGCCTGCCATTCCGAGGTCAGGCCGTACTGGCCGCCCCAGGCTTCCTCGCGCGGGAACCCGGCCGCGGCTTCTGCATAGGCCTTCGCCGCACCATCGCGATCACCCTTGCGCAAGGCGAGTTTCGCGCGCACCCAGGCCGAAAGTGGCGACTTGTCCTGCGCGACCAGACGTTCCGCCAGATCGAAACGTCCGGCGCGATAAGCCACCGCGGCGAGGCGATCCACGCCCTCCGTGTCGGTCTGCGGCGACGCCTCGATCGCATCGAGCAGGCGCACGATCGCCGCCGATTGGCCGATGCGATACGGATCGCCCATGTAGGCGTCCTCGTCATAGACCTCGGGGTCGTCGGTCGACAGCTCGCCAGCGCGCGAATACGCATAAGCGACCGCCACACGCCGCGCCAGCGGGTCCTCGATCCAGGCCTTCAGCATGCCGGCATCGGCGAACGCACTGCGCGTCAGCATCAGCACCGAGTTCGCGCCGGACACCGAGCCGGTCGCGGCCTGCTGCAGATACAAGTGCAGCGGGGCGGTTGAATAGGCATCGAGATGCAACGCCGCCTCTTCACCGAAACTCGCGACGGCGAGGCCGAGTGGATCGGGCGCACCGGCGGCGACACGTTCACGCACCTTCGCGAAGGCTGCGGCCGCGGCATCGAGATCGTCGCCGCGCGCGGCGATGCGCGCGAGCATGTACTTCGCCCAGCTGGCGCGGCGCGCATCCGCGGCGGTGTTCGCAACCAGCGCGCGTTCGAAGTGGTCACGCGCGACGTCCAGTTGATCGTGTTCCCACGCCACCGCACCGGCGACGTAGTGGCGGATGTCATCCGGCAAACCCGCGCCCGCAGCGAAGGCCGACGAGGCATCGGCGGACTGGCGCATCGCGACGACGCGTTCATGTTCGTCCGGTGCAAGGTCGCGGCTTTCGACGCCGCTGCGTTGTTCGCGCTGCGCGGTCTCCGCGTCCCAGTAGTCCTGCGATTCGTTCGCGACGAAACGCGCATCCGGCTTCGGCAGCAGGCGCGCGACTTCGACATGGAAGGCGCCTTCGGGCAGGTGCGAGAGCGTGCGTGCGCGGTCGTCCAGCACTTCGTTCGGGAAATCCGGGCCGCAGGCCGAAGCCGTCGAGGCGGCGAGCACCGCAATCAGCGCGAGCGACAAACGATTCCGGTGCATCATGGTGCCGAACTTCCCTGACAATGAACCCACCCGATGGTGCGCGACGCGCCCGGTTTCAGCAATGGCGGTGCGTTTGAATCGAAGCGCGCACGGGCCGCATCGAAGCGGTAGCCGGCCACGCCCTCGCCAGTCCCGCACGACGCCGGCACCGTGATCGCGTGTGGCGCCAGCACGTCGACGCGCTGCTCGTTGCGCAGCACGACATCGGCACTCGGACCGTCGCCGATGCGCACGCGTTCGACCCGGACCGGGCGATCCATGGCCTGGCCGGCAACAACGGCGCGCAGGGTGTCGATCGACCACGCCCGTCGGTCTGACGCGAGCGGCAACCGGAACCAGGCGATGCCGACGAATCGTTGCGGCGGCGCCTCGTGCAGTCGGCGCAACACGACGGCGACCCGGCGCGGATCGACTACCAGTTCGCGTGCGGTTTCATCGAACACCGGCATCGTCGCCGCATCACTTTCGATCGTCAGGATGCGCCCGTCGGCCGCCTGCGTCACCCGCGTCGCATACGCCGGCAACGCGACCCGGAACGGCCTCGGCGTGACCCGCGCATAGGCGCGAATCCAGCGCAGTGCCTGCGCGGCATCGAACAAGCCCGCGCCCGGCTGCGCAACCGCATGGACCTGCAACACGCTGGCATCGACTTCCGCCAACACCTCGACCAACGCATCACTCTGCACCCAGTCCGGCAGCGCGGTGATCGACCACATCGGCACCTCGACACGTTCACGCAGCGCGCGCAGCAGCGTCGCATAGGCGGGCAGTTGCGCGCGGGCGCAGTCGTGGTCGATCTCGATGCCGGCCACGACGACCTGGGCCGAACGCGCCGCGGCTTGCGCATCGCGCAGCAGATTCGCGGCGGTGCCGGGATCAACGCGCGGCGACGCACCCGGCAGCCGCAGCACCAGCACGACCGGGCGCTTCGTCGTCGCCAGCGCCGGCCAATCCACCGCCACGGCGACGGCACCCCGCGCGTCGAGTTCGCCGACGAGCACGCGATAGGCGGTGAACACCTCGGCGGCGTCCGCGACGGTGCGTACCAGTTCGGGCGTCCAGCGGCGTTGCCAGACATAGGCGTCGTGGTCGAAGGCGGTCGGTGGCGCGGCCCGGGCGATTCCGGCCGCGAGCATCAGGATCAGGAATAAACGCATCGCCGGACGCTAGCAGCAGGCACCGCGGCGCGCAGCCGGGCCATACGCCACTGTTAGCATCGGCGCTTTCCACACCCGGGACCCGACCATGCGCGCCATGCTGTCACCGCTGTTCGCCTTGCTGCTGACGCTGCCGGCCCTTGCCGCCGCGACCGATGCCGACGAATACGCCGCACGCCGTGCCGAAGTGATGCGCCGGATCGGCCCGGACGCGATGCTGATCCTGCGTTCGCCGCCGCTGCAGACGCGCAACGGCGATGTCGACTGGCCGTTCCGCCAGGAAGACAGCCTGCTGTACCTCACCGGTCTCGACAACCCGGACACCACGCTGGTGCTGGTGCCAGGCGACGAGGCACACCGCGAGATCGTCTTCACCCTCGACAGCGATCCGGCCGCCGAGCTGTGGACCGGGCGTATCCCGAGTTTCGACGAGGTTTCCAAGCGCAGCGGCGTGACCGAGGTCGTGTCGGAAACACGCTTCGAGGACTTCGTTCGCGCCGCGATGGAGGGCCGCGCCTGGGGCGATTCCGCGTCCTACCGCTCCTTCGCCACCGCCGGCCTGCCGAACTGGGTGCAGAAGCGACGCGACGGCCGGGCCGTGGTCTGGATGATCCAGGAGAACCGTCATTTCGGTGACGACGCGAGCGCGGAGCAACACCTCGTCGAACGGCTGCGTCGCAGTTATCCGGAACTGCAGTTCCGCGATGCCTTCCCGCTGCTGACCGACATGCGCATGGTCAAGAGCCCGTCGGAGATCGCGACCGTGCAGCGCGCGATCGACGCCACCGTCGCCGCACAGAAGGCCGCGATGCGCCGGGTCAAGACGGCGACGCACGAGTACCAGGTGCAGGCGACCATCGAATACACCTTCCGCGATCAGGGCGCCTGCTGCTGGGGCTTCCCGTCGATCGTCGCCGCCGGTCGCAACGCCACGACCCTGCACTACGTGACCAACAACGATCCGATTCCGGCCGGTGCACTGATGCTCACCGACATCGGCGCCGAAGTCGCGGGTTACACCGCCGATGTCACCCGCACCTATCCGCAAAACGGCCGCTTCAATCCCGAGCAGCGCGCGATCTACGCGGCGGTGCTGCGCGCCCAGGACGCGACCATCGCGATGATGAAACCCGGCGCCCACATGCGTGACCTGCACGAACTGGCGATCAAGACCCTGGGCGAAGACCTGCTCCAGATCGGGCTGATCAGCCGCAATGAACGCGACCAGGTGCGCATGTATTTTCCGCACGGCCTGGGCCACGACCTCGGTCTGCGCGTGCACGACGTCAACGACCGCACCCAGCCGCTGGCCCCGGGCCGCATCGTCACCAGCGAACCGGGCATCTACGTGCGTGCCGCCGATGTGCGCGCCAACCCGGTCTTCCTCGCCTTGCCGGACGCGGAGCGCGCCGGCATCGACGCGGCGCTGACGAAGTACGCCGACATCGGTGTGCGTATCGAGGACGACATCCTGGTCACCACCGACACGCCGACGAATCTGTCGGCCGGCGCGCCGCGCACGGTCGCCGACATCGAGGCCTGGATGGCCGGCGAGACGCCCTGACGCATCGGGTCGCCGCGGGCGCATGGCCGAACGCTGGCAGCGGGCGCTGCCGGCTCGCCGCCCGGGCGCCCGGCGTGGACAATGCGCCACCTTTCCGGAGCCCTGTCATGACCCGCGTGCACAAGCCGATCTCGCTGACCCGTTACCTGATCGAGGAACAGCGCGAGAAGGGCGTGATCAAACCCGACCTGCGCCTGCTGATCGAAGTCGTGGCGCGCGCCTGCAAGACCATCGCGACCCAGATCAACAAGGGCGACCTCGGCGGCGTACTCGGCAATGTCGGCTCGATCAACGTGCAGGGCGAAGTGCAGAAGAAACTCGACGTGCTCAGCAACGAGATCCTGCTCGAAGCCAACGAATGGGGCGGCCATCTGGCCGCGATCGCGTCCGAGGAAATGGACGATCCGTATCCGATCCCGCATCGTTATCCGAAGGGTGAATACCTGCTCGTGTTCGACCCGCTCGACGGCTCCTCGAACATCGACGTGAACGTCTCGGTCGGCACCATCTTCTCGGTGCTGAAGGCGCCCGAAGGTGTGACCGAACCGAAGCCCGAGGACTTCCTGCAGCCGGGCACGAAACAGGTCGCGGCCGGCTACACCGTCTATGGCCCGAGCACGGTGCTGGTGCTGACCGTCGGCGATGGCACCCACATGTTCACGCTGGATCGCGAACAGGGCAGCTTCGTGCTGACCGAGATGAATGTGCGCATCCCCGAGGACACCGCCGAGTTCGCGATCAACATGAGCAACATGCGCCACTGGGAGGTGCCGGTGAAGCGTTACATCGACGAGTTGCTCGCCGGCAAGACCGGTCCGCGCGGCAAGGACTTCAACATGCGCTGGGTCGCCTCGATGGTCGCCGACGTACACCGCATCCTGACCCGCGGCGGCGTCTTCATGTACCCGGTCGATGCCAAGTGTCGCGACAAGGGCGGCCGCCTGCGCCTGATGTACGAAGCCAACCCGATGGCCTTCATCGTCGAACAGGCCGGCGGCGGCGCCACCGACGGCCACATCCGCATCCTCGAACGCCAGCCGCTGGCCCTGCACGAACGCGTACCGGTGTTCCTCGGCTCGAAGAACGAAGTGGCGTTGGTGACGTCTTACCACCGCGACTGATCCGGCGTTTCGCCATGCTGCCGCCGCTGGCGATCGGTCCCTTGATGATGCCGCCCGGCTTGTGGCTGCTGGTGTTGACGGCGGTCGCGGCGGCGATCGCCATGCGCCTGCTCGATCGTCGCCGCGGCGAGCGCCACGACGACAACGAGACGCTGATCTTCTGGGTCGTGCTCGGCGGTCTGCTGACGGCGCGGATCGGATTCGTCGGGCTGCAGTTCGCCGACTACCGCGTCGAACCGTGGTCGATGCTGAACGTCCGCGACGGTGGCTGGCACCTTGGCCTCGGCCTGATCGGCGCCGCCGTGACGCTGTGGCTCATGCATCGTCGCCACCGGGCGCGCACGCAGGCGTTGCATGCCGGTGCGGGGGCAGCCATGGCCGTGATGCTGGTCGCGTTAGCGTTCGCGCAGCTGTCTGGTACGGGCGCACCGATGCCGCTACCGGAACTCGCCCTGCGCTTCCTGGACGGGCCGACACGACCGCTGCGCGATGCGCGTCCGCAGGTCATCAACCTGTGGGCGACCTGGTGTCCGCCCTGCCGGCGCGAGATGCCTGCCCTGATCGCCGCGGCAAAGGCGCATCCCGAGGTGCGCTTCGTGTTCGCGAACCAAGGCGAAGACGCCGACACCATCGCCGATTTCCTGCGCGAGCATCCGATCCCCCCGAATCTGCTCGCGCTCGATCCGGAGGGCTCGCTGTCCTCGGCCCTCGGTGTGCGGGGTTATCCGACCACGTTGTTCG
Organism: Pseudomonadota bacterium; assembly: GCA_022705045.1. Taxonomy (GTDB): domain Bacteria; phylum Pseudomonadota; class Gammaproteobacteria; order Xanthomonadales; family Ahniellaceae; genus JADKHK01. Next base: position 13,284 of record JAKJFE010000089.1, read on the forward strand.
TCGATGCCGAGGGTCGCATCGTCGAACGCCGCGTCGGCGAGCTGTCGCGGGCCAGCATCTCGGCCCGGTTGCACGACCTCACGCCGACGCCCTGACGGCGATCAGCCCAGCATCCGCTTCAGCGTGTCGTCCTTGTCGATAAACACGCGCTTCAGCACGCCGAGCACGTGCAGGCCGAACAGGACCAGGAACACGGTGGCGCCGAGTTCGTGCAGGTCATGCATCTGCTTGGCCAGTTCCTTGGACGGCTCGACGAATTGCGGCAGCGAGAACAAGCCGAACACATCGATGACCTTCTCGCGCGCCTGACGCCAGACGATGCCGGTGATCGGCAGCGCCACCATGGCGACGTAGAACAGCACATGGACCAGGCCGGCAACGCGATCCGGCAAGGTCACCGGCCCGGCGCGTTCGGGCGCCTTGTGGGTGATGCGCCAGACCAGCCGGAACAGTGCCAGCAGCAGCACGATCACGCCCAGCGAGAAGTGGAATCTCGCACCGAGCAGGTCGTCCCATTCGCCGGTGGCCCATTGCAGCATCAGCAAGGCAGCCATCAACC
>JAKJFE010000090.1 GCA_022705045.1 Pseudomonadota bacterium
GGCCAGCCCTGCGAATCCAGCCAGGCGCCGAACAGCGGCACGCCGCCACTGACGAAGCGATACCAGCCGTGGATGGCGATCAACGCCGCCAGCACGACGCGCCACACCACGATGCTGCGCGCATCACGCAGCGACTGCTCCTGGACCATGTGCATTTCCCCGTTGGCGCCGAATGACGCGCAGGCACATCATCGCCGCGTGCCGCCATGCTGGCGCACGTCGTCGGATCGATCGGCAGGATCTGCAACCGGACATCCGTTCGTGGTGAGCCTGTCGAACCACGGGCGGATGCGCCGCGCCCGTTCATGGTTCGACAGGCTCACCACGAACGGGATAGGGCGTGTCGCACTGATGCTCAGGCATCAGGCGACCGATTCCTCATTCGGCTTCGGTCTTGAAGTAGGGTTCGACCGGACCGCTGTGCTTGAAGGTGATGGGGTTGCCACGGCGATCGAGCGCACGTCCGGCGGCGACGCGAACCCAGCCTTCGCTGACGCAATACTCCTCGACATCGTTGCGTTCGACGCCCTTGAAGCGGATGCCGATGCCGCGCGCGAGCACGGCCTCGTTGTAGAACGGGCTGCGCGGATTCACGGACAGGCGGTCGGGAAGCGTCTCGGACATGGCGGGCACTCGGCGAAATCGTGATTCGGGCCGCGCAGTCTAGCGGCTCGCGTCGGGCCGGCGAACTTGTGTCACCGGGCGTGGTCCCAATGTCATTCGTCCGGTCGCTTTCACGGCCTGCCATGCGCTGCCAAGATTGCCGGTCTACAGGTTTCCCTCAGGTTCCGGATTGCCCATGAACGTATTCGCACACTGGCCGGGTCGCGTGTTCGCGTGGCTGGCGCTCGCCCTGATCGGCAGCCCGGCGCTCGCCATCGATGAAAAGGACTTGCTGCCGGTCGACGACGCTTTTCGGCTCGAAGCCGAAGCGGTCACGCCAGGCTGGATCGAATTTCGCTGGAAGGTCGCACCGGGGTATTACCTGTACAAGGAGCGCATCAAGGTCGTGCTGACCGACGAGTCCAGCTTCAAGGCCAGCCCGCTGCACCTGCCACCCGGCAAGATCAAGGAAGACCAGTTCTTCGGGCGCATGGAGACCTATCGCGACAGCGTCACCGCGAAACTGACCGGCGCTGCCGCCGACGGCGTGACCATGCTGCGCTTCAAGGTCAGCTACCAGGGCTGCGCCGACGCCGGCATCTGTTATCCGCCGCAGCGCAAGGAAGTGGTGCTGTCGCTGCCGGATCCGGCGCGGGCATTGCCCGACGAGCCGGCGATGGACCCGGTCGCGGCGCCCGCATCCACGCTGGTCCTGCCGGGCACGGCCGCGCCGGCCGCAGCGTCGAGCGCGGACATTCCCGTGGTCGCCGCACCCGCACCGCTGAGCCTGCCCGGCACCGCGCCCGCGAATGCCGCACCGGTCGACGCCCTGCCGCTGCCGGAAGAGGAAGCCTTCCAGGTCGAAACGATTGCCGTCAGCGGCACCGAACTGCTGGCGCGTTTCACGATGCCGAAGGACTACTACCTCTATCGCGACAAGACCGGCTTCATCCTCGAAGACCCGTCCATCGGCGATCTGGGCGCGCCGCAATGGCCACCGAGCCGCGGCTTCGACGACCCCGAATTCGGTCGCGTCGAAGTGTTCTTCGACCTCGTCGAAGTCCCGATCATCCTCGCCCGCAAGGACGGCGCGGCGCGTGGCATCCAGCTGCGCGTGAACCTGCAGGGCTGCCAGCTCGACGGCATCTGCTACCCGCCGATGACACGCATCCTCACGGTGTCGATGCCGGAAGCCAGCGCCGATGAACTCGCCGCCGCACGTGCCGCGATCGCACCCAAATCCCCCGAACTGCGCGCTGCCGAACCGGCCCCGGCCGCCGAAGGCAGCGCCGACTTCTTCGCGAACAGCCTGCGCGGCGGCAACCGCTGGTTCGCGATGCTGGTGTTCCTGCTGGTCGGCATCGGCCTCGCGTTCACGCCCTGCGTGTTCCCGATGGTGCCGATCCTGTCCGGCATCGTCGCCGGCGCCGGTGACAACCTCAGCACGCGCCGCGCCTTCGTGTTGTCGCTGGTCTACGTGCTGTCTTCGGCCATCGTGTTCACGATCGTGGGCGTCATCGCCGGACTGGCCGGCCAGAACCTGCAGGCGCTGTTCCAGAAGCCGTGGATCCTGGTCAGCTTCGCACTCGTGTTCGTGGCGCTGGCGCTGTCGATGTTCGGCTTCTACGAACTGCAGTTGCCGAGTCGCTGGCAGACCAAACTGACGGTCACGAGCAACAAGGTCGAAGGCGGTTCGCTCTGGGGTGTCGCGATCATGGGCGCGTTGTCGGCCTTGATCGTCGGCCCCTGCGTGGCGCCGCCGCTGGCCGGTGCGGTCGTCTACATCTCGCAGACCAAGGATCCGATCTTCGGCGGACTCGCACTGTTCTCGCTCGCGCTCGGCATGGGCCTGCCGCTGCTCGCCTTCGGTACCGGCGCGCGCTGGCTGCCGCGTGCGGGCCGCTGGATGGAACTGGTGAAGATCGCCTTCGGCGTGGCCTTCCTTTGGCTCGCCATCTGGATGCTGGAACGCATCCTCGAACCGGTCTGGATCATGTTCCTGGCCGGCATCCTGCTCGTCGGCAAGGGCGTGCACCTGCATGCGCTGGAACGACTGCCGGAAAATCCCACCGGCTGGCAGAAGACCTGGAAGGCGATCGGCGTGATCTTCGTCATTCTCGGCGTGCTGCAGTTCATCGGCATGGCCTCAGGCGCGCGCGACTGGACGCGACCGCTGGAAAATCTCGGCGGCCGCGCCTCGGCCAACGTGGGCGGCGCTGGCGCCAGCGAACTGGTGTTCGCGAAGGCGAGTTCGAACGAGACGCTGGACGCAGCGCTGGCGCAAGCCAGAGCCGCCGGCAAACCGCTGCTCTTTGATTTCTACGCGGACTGGTGCATCGAGTGCAAACGCATGGAACGCACGACGTTCCGCGATGCGGCAGTGATCACCGCAGCGCGCGATTACGTGCTGATCAAGGCCGACGTCACCGAACAATCCGATGCCCACGTCGCGTTGCAGCAGCGGTTCGGCATCATCGGCCCGCCGGCGACGCTGTTCTTCGATTCGGCCGGCAACGAGTTGCGCAGCGAGCGCCTGATCGGCTTCGAAGACGCCGGCGCATTTGCCGCGCGTCTCGACCGGATCTCGCCATGAAACCCCTGTCGCTTCTGATCGTCGTGCTGGGCATGAGTGGCGCGGCCGTGGCCGCGAGCGACGAGGACGACGCGCCCGCGCAGAACGTGCGCATCGACGTGCCCTTGCAGGCCCGCGCAGTCGGCAGCGAATACCTGTTGCCCGCCGACCCGGTCGACGACCGCCGTCGCTCGATCCGGTTGAGTCGCAATCCGGTGTTCGCCACAGCTGTTCCGCGCGTGAACGGCACCGGCCTGATGCTGCGCAACCGGCTGCATGCACCGGTCACGGTCGACATCGAACTCGGTCGGGTCGCAAACGCGAAGCTCGCATCGACGCTGGCACCGCGCATCACTCTGGCGCCATTGGAGTCTCGTGAGGTGATTGTGGTCCAGAGCGTCAGCCTGCTCAATTCCGGCTCGGCTGATTTCAGCGTGCAATCGACGGTCGGGCTCGCCGACGCCCGACCGGATCACGACCACATCTATGCCTGGCCACTGGCGGAAGCACGTCGTTCGCGCATCTCTCAACGCTACGACGGCCCAACGCACAATGAGGACTTCTCGCGCTATGCCATCGACATCGCGGTGACGGAGGGAACACCGGTCGTCGCTGCGCGCGCCGGCGTGGTCATCTTCCTCGAAGACCGCTACTTCGAATCCGGCCTCAATCGCGCCGACTTCCGCGACAAGGCCAATCATGTGCGCATACTGCACGACGACGGCAGCATGGCGACCTACGCGCACCTCGCGCCGGACAGCGTCAACCTGGTGCCCGGACAACGTGTGGCGGTCGGCGACGAGATCGGGCGCAGCGGCAACACCGGCTTTTCCTCGGGCCCGCACCTGCACTTCGCCATCCTCGTGAACCGCGACATGAAGATCGTCTCGATTCCGTTCCGCATGGACGGCGTCAAGCTGCCGAACTGAGGCGAATCACCGCGCCATCAGGTGCGGCATCACCTTGCGCTTGAGCAGCGCGACCAGTTCGGGTTGCATGTAGGCGTAGTCGTCGGGAATGTTCAGACAGACGATGCGTTGCTTCGACAGCTGCGCGCGGAAGCGCTGGCGCAGCTTGTCGCGGTGCATCGGTTCCATCACGAAAATCAGTTCGGCCCAGACGACGAGTTCCGCCGACAGCGGCACATCCGCATCCTGATCCGTGCCCGCCGACGCCACCTCGACACCCGGCCACTCCGCAAACACCTGCTCCGCGGTCGGACTGCGCAGCTTGTTGCGGCTGCAGACGAAGAGAATCCGTTTCAACGCGTCTTCTTGGCCGGCTTGCGCGGTTTCGGCTTGAGCATGGTGCCGGAGCAGTGCTTGGCACCGCAGCGGCAGGCCCAGGCGGCCTTGAGTTCGCGCGTGTAGGGCTCGTCGAGCACGATGCCGTAGTCGTAGGTCAGTTCTTCGCCGTTCGCGATGGCGCGTTTGGCTTCGATGACGACGCGGTCGTTCTTCGGGTTGCCGTCGGGCGCGTCGATCTTCCAGGCGCGGCAGTTGGGGTCGCAGCTGTGGTTGATCCAGCGCGCGTCGTTGCCTTCCTGATTGCCGTCGATGACGTAGTCGTCGTTCAGCGTGAACAGGAAGGTGTGGCCGGTGATCGAGGTGCCACCGTATTTGTGGTCGGCGCGCGCATGCGTGAGGCGCTTGCCGGCGTATTCGATGATCTCCGCACCTTCCGGAATGTCCGCGATCGCGAACACGCCATTGCCGTGGATGGGGGAACTGCGCATTTCGATCATCGGCTTGCTCATCGGGTATTTCCGTTGGCCTGCGCGAACAGCGCGGCGCTTTCGTCGTGCACGGCTTCGATCAGCGCGCGCAGGTGTTCGGGATCGATCGCCGGGTGGATGCCGTGACCGAGATTGAAGACGTGGCCCGGATGCGGACCGAAACTGCGCACGGCCTTGCGGGCTTCGGCGCGGATGGCGTCGATGCCCGCGTACAACACCACCGGATCGACATTGCCTTGCAGCGCCACGCGATCACCGACGCGACGCCGGGCTTCGTCGAGCGTGATCGTCCAATCGAGGCCGAGTGCATCGGCGCCGGTGTCGGCCATGGCTTCGAGCTGGCCCATCGCACCCTTCGAATACAGGATCAGCTGCACACGTGATTCACCCTCGCCACGCTTCAGCGACGCGGCGATACGCGCCATGTAGCGCAACGAGAACTCGCGATAGTGGTCGGCCGACAACGCACCACCCCAGGTATCGAAGATCATCACCGCCTGCGCACCGGCATCGATCTGCGCCTGCAGGTAGGCGGTCACGCTCTGCGCCAGCACGTCGAGCAGTCGATGTGCGGCGGCCGGCTCGTTCCACAGCAGCGCCTTGGCGCGTTCGAAATGCTCGGAACCACCGCCTTCGATCATGTAGCAGGCCAGCGTCCACGGGCTGCCGGAAAAGCCGATCAGCGGCACGCGGCCCTGCAGTTCGCGACGGATCAGCGTCACCGCGTCGGTGACATAACGCAGCGTCGTGTCGATCTGCGGCACACGCAGCGCGTCGATGTCGGCGACACTGCGCAGCGGTCGCGCGAAGCGCGGGCCTTCGCCTTCCGCGAACGACAGGCCGAGGCCCATCGCGTCCGGCACGGTGAGGATGTCGGAGAACAGGATGGCGGCATCGAGCGGGAAGCGCTCGAGCGGCTGCAAAGTCACTTCGCAGGCCAATTCAGGCGACTGGCACAGGTTCATGAAGGAACCGGCGCGAGCACGCGTGGCGCGGTACTCCGGCAGGTAGCGACCGGCCTGACGCATGATCCAGACCGGCGTGCGGTCCACGGCTTGGCGCTTGAGCGCGCGCAGGAAACGATCGTTCGCCAGCGGCGCGAATCCGTTCGACATGGGGCTTAGTGTCCTTGCGTGATTTCGGTCTGCAGCGCACCGATGCGGCGCGGCCATTGCGCCAGCAGGCCCGCGACCTTGGGCAACTGAGCCTGCGCGGCCTTGGCTGCATTCGCGTCGGCGAAGGCGCCATGGGCGAGCAGCCAGGTCGGACCATTGGTGCCGCGCACGCGCAGGGCGTAACAGGTGGCGGGATCGAGTCCGAGTGCGGCGACGAGGCGCGGGAAATCGGCGGTGTTCGCGGCATACGCGAGTTGCAGCGTGAACGCCGTCGCCGGCAATTGTGCGAAGCCTGCGGCGTCGCCGATCGGCGCGTCGATGGGCGTCGATGCCGGCAGCGGTGCCGGCTCGGGTGCGGATTCAGGTACAGCGGCTGCGGGTTCGATCGCGACGGCTGGGCTGACCGGCTCGGGCTCGATGGTCGCGGGCGCGGTCACCGGCTCGGGTTCGGGCACGACGTCCGCGACAGGCGCCGCTTCCGGCGCCGGCGTCACCACCGGCTCGGCCGGGGCCTCGACGACGGGTTCAGCGGGCGGCGCGGTCTGTTCCGCGGCGATCACGGCTTCGGCCGCGTTGCCGGGTTCGGATGACGGCTCTTCGACCGGTGCATACGGTGTATCGCGCATCGGATCGGCGAGAAAAGGCGGCGGTGCCGGCGTCTGTGCATCGCCGAGATCGGCCGCAGGCACCGGCTCGGGCTCGGGCTCGGGCTCGGGTGCAGATTCGGGTTCGGGCAGCGGCTCGGTGTTCGCGGCCTCCGGCATTGCCGCGACCGGCTCGGATTCAGCCTGCGCATCCGGCGGCGTGTAGTTTTCCGGCGGCGCATCGACGGTACCGCAATCCCAGCCTTCGCCATCGGCCGCCGGCACGCAGACATGCTGCACGCCCGGTTCGAACACGCCATTGTCCTTGCCATCCTGCGCGAACGCCCATGGCGCGACCAGCAACAAGGGCACGGCGAATCTACGGTTCATATCGCGATCCCGAGGGCGCTTCGATGCCCTGACAGAACATCACCTGGAAACCCTTGCGCAACTGCTGGTCGCGCACCCCCATCATCGCGCCTTCGGCGACGTCGCGCTGTTCGTAGAACTCGCGCTTCATCGACGCACGGCCGCCGGTCTGGCCCCACTCGCGCAGCAGCGACCAGCCACCGAGCAGGTCCTGCTGCAGGATCAGGTGGTAATAACGCGGCGCCTCGTTCGGGGCCGCCTTGGTTTGCATGAAGATGCGCATGGGCGCGGAGTTTAGCCGGAAGCCCGCGTGCGCCGCCTGTGAATTCAGGTCGCGGCGAGGCGCAGCCAGTCGGTGACCGCGACGGCTTCTGCGCGGGCGCCCGGATCAATGCCGGCAGCGGCCATCTGTTCTGTCGTCGCGACGCCGTCGAGCGCATTGCGCAGGGTCTTGCGGCGCTGCGCGAAGCCGTGTCGCACCAGTTGCTCCAGGCGCGCGCGGTCATGCACCGGAATCTCGGCGGCGGACTTCGGCGTCAATCGCACGATGGCCGAATCGACCTTGGGTGCGGGGGTGAACGCGCCGGGCGGAACCACAAACAAGGGATCGACGCGGCAATACGCCTGCAGCATCACGCTGAGCCGGCCATAGACCTTGTTGCCGTGTGGTGCGGCCATGCGGTCGACCACTTCCTTCTGCAGCATGAAATGCATGTCGCGGACGACCGCGGCATGGTCGAGCGCATGGAACAGGATCGGCGACGAGATGTTGTACGGCAGGTTGCCGACGAGCCGGATCGTACCGCCTGCGGCCAACGCGGTGAAATCCACAGTCAGCACATCGGCTTCGACGATGCGCAGCTCGCCGTGCTTCGGCGCTTCGGCCTGCAGGCGCGGGATCAGGTCGCGGTCGATCTCGATCGCGGTCAGCGTCTTGATGCGGTCAAGCAGCGGCCAGGTCAACGCGCCCTGGCCCGGGCCGATCTCGATGATGCGTTCGCCCGGCTGCGGATCGATGGCGCGCAGGATGCGCTCGATGATGCCGCGCTCGTGCAGGAAGTTCTGGCCGAAGCGCTTGCGCGCGATATGGGGCGTGTCGTTCATGGCTGCATGCTCGCACGTCGGCGCGCGGCGAGGTCGATGGCAAGATCGGTGGCCGCGAACAGGCTGCCGGCATCGGCGACGCCGCGCCCGGCCAGATCGAGCGCGGTGCCGTGGTCGACCGAGGTGCGGATGTAGGGCAGGCCGAGGGTGATGTTCACGGCATGACCGAAGCCCGCGTGTTTCAGCACCGGCAGGCCCTGGTCGTGATACATCGCCAGCACCGCGTCGCAGGTCGCGAGTTCACGCGGCAGGAAGGCGGTGTCGGCCGGCAGCGGACCGCGCAGATTCAGGCCTTCGCCGCGCAAACGCTCCAGCACCGGGATGATGACGTCGATCTCTTCGCGCCCGAGGTGCCCGCCTTCGCCCGCGTGCGGATTGAGACCAAGCACCAGGATGCGCGGATCGGCGATCGAGAATTTTCCGCGCAGGTCGGCATGCAGGATGCGGATCGTGCGTTCGAGACGATCGGCGCGGATCGCGTCCGGCACCGCACGCAGCGGCAGGTGGGTGGTCGCCAGTGCGACGCGCAGCTCGCCGGCGGCCAGCAGCATCACCACCTCGCGACCGACGCGGTCGGCGAAGAACTCGGTGTGGCCGCTGAAGGCGAAGCCGGCATCGGCGAGGATCGACTTCTGGACCGGTGCGGTGACGACGGCATCGAACACGCCGCGCTCGGCGCCATCGGCCGCTGCAGCGAGCATGGCGATGACGGCTGCGGCATTGGCGACATCCAGACGGCCGAACTGGACGGGCGCCGCCAGCGGCGAGGCCTGCACGAACAGGTGGCCCGGACGATGCGGGACGATCGCGGCGTCGGGATCGAAGGGCGTCAGCGCCAACGCCAGTTCGAGCGCGTCGGCGGCCTGGATCAGGACTTCGGGATCTGCAATCGCGACGAGCTGCGCGGCGCATTCGCGCTGCGCAAGCCGGACCAGCAGCTCCGGGCCGATGCCGGCCGATTCACCGACCGTGACCGCGATGCGCGCCAAGGCGCCCGTCACGATCGAATCAGCCGAGGCGATTTTCGATGTAGGCCTCGGCACGGATTTCGCGCACAAACTTGTCGTATTCCTCTTCGGCCTTGCGATTCACCAGGGTTTCGCGGGCCTGGGCACGACGCGTTTCCTTGGTGCGGTCGACCTCGCGTTCGCCTTCGCGACGCACGATGTGCCAGCCAAGGTCGGTGCGGAACGGCATCGACAGCTCGCCGTCCTTGAGCGTCGCCATCTGCTGATCGATGGCCCCGCCGTATTCGCCACCCTGGAACCAGCCGAGGTCGCCACCGAGATTGGAGGTGGTCTTGTCCTCGGAATACTGGCGCGCCAGATCTTCGAAGCTGGAGCCATCGACGATGCGCTTGCGCAGCGCGTCGATGCGTTCGCGCGCCTTGTCTTCGCTGAGCAGTTCGCTCGGCTTGATGACGATGTGGCGGGCGTGGAATTCCTTGACCATGACCACGGACTCGGCGCGGGTGTCGGCGAGATGGATCAGGTGGAAGCCGTTCGGACCGCGAACGGGCTGCGAAATGTCGCCCTTGCTCATGGTCGCGACGAGCTCGGTGAAGGCGCTCGGAATCTGGTCGTAACGGCGCCAGCCGAGGTCGCCGCCTTCGAGCGCTTGCGGCGTTTCCGAGTAGCGGATCGCGGCGTCAGAGAAGCTGAGTGTGCCGGCGACGATGTCGGCGCGGATCTTGTCGATCTTGGCGCGCGCGGCTTCCACCTGCTCCGGGCTCGGCGACTCCGGCATGCCGACGAGGATGTGCGACAGGCGCACTTCGCCGGCCTTCATCGCGTCGCCGGACAGGAAGATGTCGACCTCGGTATCGGTGACGCCGACGCGCGACTGCACGAATCGCTGGCGCAGGCGCTGGATCAGCAGTTCCTCGCGCAACGAATTGCGGAATTCCTCGAAACTGAAACCGTCGCGGATCAGCGACTGGCGCAGTTGCGCGACATCGAGGCTGTTCTGTGCGGCGATGCGCTGCACGGCGGCATCGAGATCGGTGTCGGACACGACGATGCCGGTCTGCTCGGCGCGGCTCATCTGCACGCGCTGGTTGATCAGTCGCTCCAGCACCTGCTTGCGCACCACGTCCATCGGCGGCAGTTCGCCGCCGCCACGGGACTGGTACTGCTTGAGGATGCTGTCGGTGGCGCGGTCGAGCTCGCTTTGCAAGATCACGTCCTCGTCGACCACGGCGACGATCTTGTCGAGCGTGTCGCTGGGCAGCGCCTGGGCGCGCAGGACGACCGGGCCGACGGCGGACAACACGAATGCGGCAGCGAGCAGGAGGCGTTTCATGGGTTGCGCGGACTCACGATGATGAGGGGTCACGACAAAGACGGCAGCCTTGCAGGAGGCGGCTGGCGCAGCGCTGAACAACGGGCGCTTAACGAAGGCCGAGCATAGCACGCGAGAGGAAATCCTCGGTCCGGCGCCCCAGCGAACCCAGCCCCTTGAGCTCCAGTTCGAACATGATGCCGTTGTTCAATTCGCCCTCGAAATTGCGCACGTAGCGACGCGCCAGCACGCGCACCGCGTAGCAGCAGGATTCGTATTCGAGGCCGCCGAAGGCTTCGAGCAACTGGTCGTCGCGCAGGCTCTGGTTCCAGCGCGCGATCAGGCGCCAGTTCTTGCTGAGCGGGATCAATCCGGCAGCATCGACCTGTTCGAGCTGGCCGCGGCGATAGCGGTAGCCGAGTCGCGCGAGGCCACGGTCGCTGTAGCGCCAGGTGGCGCCGGCATAGCCGAGTTCGGTCCAGTCGTTGTGGGCATCCCACTGGCCGCCGAGGTTGAGGCTGAGGCGGTCGTTGACGATCCATTCGGCCTCGCCGGCCCAGTCGGAGCCGCTGCGGTCTTCCGCGAGCTGGCCGGGCAAGGTCACCCGCGGCGCGTCGAAGTAATGCACCTGACCCAGACTCAGGCGCACGCGATCACGGCCGCTGGTGTCGATGAAGCGCGAGGTCAGCGCCGTCGTCACCTGCTTCGCGTCGATCTGGCGGTCGGCACCGGTGTAGCGGTTGTCGCGGAACAGGGCCGCGAAGCTGTCGGTCAGCGACTGCGTATCGAACAGCGGCAACGCGTCCTGATCCTCGTAGGGCACGTACAGCGCGTACAGGCGCGGCTCCAGCGTCTGCGTCCAGCCGCCGTCGCCGATCTGCAACGAACGATCGAAGAACAGGCCGGCATCGACACTGGCGATGGGCAGTCCGCGCGTGGGCGAGGTGTCGGTGTCGCGATCGAGGTTGTAACTCGTGTAGCGATAACCGAGCTGCGGTCGCACGAACCAGGCCGACGATTCGAACGGCCAGCTCAGATACGGATTCAGGTCGAGGCGGTCGCCGTTGAGGGCGTCGTCTTTCTGGAAGCGCACCCATTCCGAGCGCAGACCGAATTGCGGGCCGTTGAGGTTCGGGCTGAGCAGGTCGAATTGCGCCCGCGGCAGACGGCGATACGGCTCGACCGCCGGCGTCAGGCGCGGGTCGGTGACCTGCTGGCGGTCGCCGCCGACGCTGGCGTTCCACCACACACCACGACCGCGCAGATAGGCGTACGAGGGCAGAAGGCTGGTCGCGACCGAGGTCAGCGATTGGCCGAAATCCTCGAAATAACGCTGGTCCGAGACATCGTGCAGGCTGCTGTCGACGAACCAGTGTGTGCCCAACTGCCCCTGATGCGTCCAGTCGAAGGACGATCGACGCTCGCCATTGCGGTCATCGGAACCGAGCCAGCTGAAGTCGATTTCGCCGCGCTGGGTCGCGCCGAGATAGCGGAACTCGCCGCCGAGCATGGCGCCGCGGTCGCGGATGAGCCGCGGCGAGATCGTGGCGTCGTAGTTCGGCGCGAGATTCAGGTAATACGGCAAGATCAGGTCGTAGCCGGCGTCGTTCGAATTGCCGAGCGACGGCACCAGCAGGCCGCTGGTCCGGCGGTCGTCGATCGGGAAGCGCGCATAAGGCAGGTACATCACCGGCACGTCGCCCAGCCGCAAGGTGACCTTGCGGGCGCGGCCGATGCCGGATTCCTGGTCCAGGTTGATGCGGCCGGCGCGGAGCTGCCAGTCCGGATCGTCCGGATCGCAACTGGTGAACGAGGCCGAGGCCAGCGTGCTGGTCTTGCCGTCGGCCGCGAGCGTGGCGGTGTCGGCACGACCATTGCCGCGGCCGTCGCGCAGCTGGAAGCGCATGTCGGTGAGTTCGCTGTCGCCTTCCTCGAGCCAGGTCGCGCTTGCCGCGCGCGCCAGCATGCTCGGTGTCTGGAAGCGCATCGGGCCGGGGCTGTGCATGCTGCCTTCGGCGGCGTTGTAGTCGAGGCGGTCGCTCCACAACCACTGGTCGGCGCGGTTCACGACCACGTCGCTGTCGAGTCGATACTGGTCCTCGCCGAGCACCAGCACCGAGCCGGCACCGACTTCGGTGTTGGCGACGGCGCGCTGTTCGGGCGTGAAGGTCGCGGCGGTGGCCGCCGGGAACAGCGGCGCCGCGCAGGTCGGGCAAGGCGCGGCCAGGGAACAGGCGGTCGGCGCGGCAGACGCGAACGGCGCGGTCGCGAAAATCAGCGGGACAAGGACGGCGCGGCGCATACGAATCCGACAAAGAGACGCGTAAGCTTGCCAGCGCAACGCCGGTCCCCGCAACGAAACCGGAGCCCACCATGACCGCCGACACCCCGAAAATCTGCAAGACCGACGCCGAATGGCGCGACCAGCTTGATCCGGTCCAGTACGCCGTCTGCCGCTGTTCAGGCACCGAGCGGCCGTTTACCGGCAAGTATTGGGACCACCACGAGGACGGCGTCTACCGCTGCGTCGGCTGCGGCGCGGCCTTGTTCGACTCGACCACGAAGTTCGATTCCGGCAGCGGATGGCCGAGTTACTTCGAACCGATGTCGAACGCCGCCCTGCGCACCATCGAAGACACCAGCCACGGCATGCGCCGCATCGAAGTGCGCTGCGCCCAATGCGACTCCCACCTCGGCCACGTCTTCCCCGACGGCCCCCGCCCCACCGGCCTGCGCTATTGCATCAACTCCGCTTCGCTTGATTTCGAGAAGAGATGAGACACCGTCGAAGTCGATGAACGCTATCGTGCAAACGGGGCGCAGTTAGGAGACAACGAACGGATCAAATTTTGACTGCCACTCGAAATGCGTCGACTCTCCGCCCGCAACAACAACGGCTTTCCGTCGCATACTTCTCAACAGACCGGAGAACCGGCACCGTCGCACGGGAGAGAAAATGACGTTCCTTGATTGGATTCCTGCCGTTTCCACCACCGGCCTTTTGGCTGTGTGCGTTTGGCTCGCACGTAACTTAATTGTTGCTCGCCTAACAGGCTGTTGAGAATCCTCGATTTCGAACCGATCGCCGCGATGGCGGTGTCGGTACTGCATCCGGATTTCGATGATTCGTCTGGTTCGCGCCCGCTTTCGCGGGTGGTTTGACCCCGCTCGGGGTCG
>JAKJFE010000091.1 GCA_022705045.1 Pseudomonadota bacterium
GGGTGCTGGTGCTGACCATGCATACCGAAGAGGAATACGTGCTGCATCTGATCCGCGCCGGTGCGGCTGGCTATCTGCTGAAGGACAGCGCCGGCACCGAGTTGCTGACCGCGGTCCGCGCCATCGCGCAGGGACGCGGCTACTTCGGCACCCATGCCGCGCGCGTGATGGCGCAGCAGGTGCAGCAGCCGCAGGCGCGGCTCGACGATCCCTATCGCGACCTGACCGACCGCGAGCGCGAGGTCTTCCACCTCGTGATCGAGGGTCTGACCACCAAGGAAGTCGCGCGCCGCCTCGACATCGCGGTCAAGACCGCGGAGAACCATCGCACCCGCGCGATGGAAAAACTCGGGGTCAAGAATGTCGCCGAACTGATCCGTTACGCGGTACGCCACCGCCTGATGGACTGAGCCGCGTCAGCGCACCGGCTTCTGCGCGAAACACGGACCGAGAGGAATCTCGAAAGCGTCGTCGAACACCGACTCGGCGGCGTTGAAGTAATGGCCAAGACCGGCCCGGCCGACACTGGCTGGCGTGCTCGCGAATTCACCGACGTTGCCGAGCGCCACGGTCCAGCCGAACAGTCCGTCCGGCGTGGCACCGGGCAGGCGCAGCGGGCCCTGGGAGACAAAGACGCCGCCTTCGCGCTGATAACGTTCGATGCGTCCGCAGGCATCCAGGGCGATGCCGGCGAACGGTGCCGCCACGACCAGGCGATCCCCGCGCAAGGCGACCGACCAGCCGAAGGCATCGTCGGCCTCGATGTCCGCCGGCATCAAGACGCTTTGCAGGGAAAAACTGCCGAGTTGGCGCGTGAACAGGTACACACGCCCGGCGCCAAAGGCCGCGCCGGGTTCACCGACGACCGCGGTATCGCCGTCCAGTCCGAGCGAGAAACCGAAGCGTGATCGGGTGAGAGGGAACAGCGCCCGCAGGACCTGGGTCCGTGTCCAGGTGCTGCCGCTGCGGGTGTATGCATGCACCTCGCCCGCGGCATAGCCGGGCGCCGCGACGCCGGCTGTCGCGTAGGGCGCAGCAACCAGCAGGGTGTCGCCGTTCAAGGCCACGGCGCTGCCGAATCGATCGCCTGTGGCGCGCTCGGCCGGGCGCAGCGTCTGTTCCGGTGCCCACTTGCCACCATTCCAGCGCCAGACATAGGCGACGCCGCGGCGTCCTTCCTGATCGTCGGCGCCAGCCACCAGCGTGTCGCCCGACAAGGCCAGCGACACACCGAAGCGGCCGCCGCTGCCGAACACCTGTCCGGGCACCTGCTGCATCTCCCAGCGATCATCGACGCGGTCGAACACGAAGACTTCGCCGATGCCGGCGCCCGGTGCCGAGACCGCGATGCGATCACCCGAGATCGCCACCGCACTGCCGAACCGGGCGCCCGCAGGCAGGGCACCAATCTGGATTTCGTCGTCGAGCGTGCAGGTCGCGACGGTGCAGGCGTAGACGTAAATTGAGCCGGCGCTGTCGTCTTCGCCCGGTGCGCCGATCGCGACCCAGCCGTTGTCCGCAGCCATGGCGTAGCCGAAGCCGTCGTCGCTGTCGCCGATGCCGTCTTCCGGCAGCAACGCCTGCAATTCGGTGCCGCCACAGATGCCGCTCAAGGCCAGTGTGATGGTCGCAAGGACGGTCGTCGGCAATCGGGCTCGGGCTGGGTGCATGTCCATGCGCGCATTAGCCCGCCGCGTGGCCCCGGCTGTCAATTCGACACTGGTGGAATACCCTCAGGTGGCTGCAGGCGCAGCAATCGGCCGCGGCTTTCGGTGAGCACGTACAATGCGCCATCCGGGCCTTCGCGCACGTCGCGCACGCGATCACGCTGGTCCGCGAGCAGCCGTTCCTCGTGCACGACCTTGCCGTCTTGCAGTTCGAGGCGTGCAATGAGGGTGAACTTCAGCGCACCGACGAACAGATCGCCTTTCCACGCGCCGGCAGCATCGGTCGACAGGAAGGCCATGCCGCTCGGCGCGATCGACGGGTCCCAGTAATGCAGCGGCTGTTCCATGCCGGCCTTGGCCGTGCCTTCGCCGATCTTCGGTCCCCAGTATTCACGGCCGTAGGTGATGACCGGCCAGCCGTAGTTTGCGCCCTTGCGGATCACGTTGATTTCGTCGCCGCCCTGTGGACCATGTTCGTGCTCGAACAATTCGCCGCTGAATGGATTCAGCGCCAGCCCCTGCGGATTGCGATGACCATAACTCCACACCGCGGCATTCGCGTCGCTGCGGCCGACGAAGGGATTGTCCTTCGGGATCTCGCCATTGCGACCGATACGGATGACCTTGCCATAGGTCTTGTCGAGTTCCTGGGCGCGATTGCGATGGTCACCGCGTTCGCCGATCGTGGCGTAGAGCAATCCATCGCGACCGATGACGATGCGCGAGCCGAAATGCGCACCGCCGTCGTACCCGGGCGTCTGTCGGAACAGCACGCGGACATTCGCGAGCGTGCCTGGTTCCAGGCGCGCCCGGGCGATGGCGGTGTGGGCGCCGTCCGGGCCGGGTTCGGCGTAGGAAAAATAGATCGTGCGATTGCTCGCGAACGCAGGGTCGAGCACGACATCGAGCAAGCCGCCCTGGCCATTCGCGTAGACCTCAGGCACGCCCGCCAGCGGAGCGCCGATCGTGCCGTCGGCATCGACGATGCGCATCGTGCCGCCGCGTTCGGTCACCAGATACCGCCCGTCCGGCAGGAAGGCGACGGCCCACGGGCTGTTCAGGCCGCTGGCGATGGTGGTGATCTCGACCGGGCCGAGTTCGCTGTCGGTGCGTTCCGCGTACGCGGGCCACGCCGCCGGCAAAGCCAGCGCGAGGATAACCAGCAGGAGACATGCGCGCATGGGCGTGATCCAGAGAGACTGCCGACATCATAACCAACGCCAGTCGATGGCTGGCTGCGGAAACATCGGTCAGAACGGCGCGGTTCGCCGGCCGCCGGCGTACGGTGTGATCGAGGTTGCGGCTAGGCTCGCGCCTGGGCAGGGAGGCAGGGCCGTGATGTCACAGCAGGGAGGATCAGCGCGTCGAGTCGGCGAGCGCTCGTATTGGCAGCACATTCCCGATGTGTTCGCGGCGATGGGCCCGCCCTTGCGTCCCGCGCCGTCGGTGGTCGCGCAGGTTCGTGCCGCCATCGACGGTCGTACGCGCCACGTGCTCCTGCTCGGGGTGACGCCGGAACTGGCATCACTTGGCGAACGACTGGTGGCTGTCGATCGCCAGCCTGCGATGGTGGAACGACATTGGTCGGGCGACGACGACCATCGCCGCGTGCTGATCGGCGACTGGCGCAGTCTGCCGCTGGCCGACGCGAGCATCGACAGCGTGATCGGCGACGGCTGCCTGAGCGTGCTGCCGTCGTCCGAACGTGCGGGTCTGCTGCGCGAGTTGCAGCGCGTCCTGCGCCCCGGCGGACGACTGGTGCTGCGCCTGTTCTGTGCGCCGGAATCGATCGAGACGCCGTCGGATGTCCATGCTGCGGCGATGCAGGGCGGCGACGCGAACTTCTGGGCGTTCCGCTGGCGCTGGATGATGGCGATAGCCGCGTCGCATCCCGGATACGACCTGCCGGTGCATGCCGCCTGGCAGGCCTTCGACGCCATCGTGGACCGCGCAGCCTTGGCCCAGGCCACCGGCTGGCAGCGCGCGCTGATCGACACGATGGACCGCTATCGCGATTCGTCCGACGTGTACTGCTTCGCGCCGACCGCATCGGTGCTCGCTGGCGTGTCGGCCGGATTCGACAACGTGCGGCTGGTCGCCACGCAGGGTTACGAACTGGCCGAACGCTGTCCGTTGCTGGTGGCCGAGCGGGGCGTCTGAGCGTGGCGCGTATTCTCGTCGTCTGCCATGCCTATGACGCGTTCCGAGAACGCCGCTGGCTGCTGCAGTCGATGTTTCCCTTCTGGCTGGCGCAAGGGCACACGATCCGCATCTGCGAAGGACCGCCGCAGCGTGCGGTCGAGGCCGACCTCGCGCTCCTGCATGTCGACTGTTCGGTGCTGCCGCCGTCCTATGCCGAGGCCGTGCAGCGATTCCCGGTGGTCGTGAACACGTCGATCCGCGATATTCGCAAGTCGTTCTGGAGCACCCAGCGCATCGGTCGCGACGCGGACTGGCCTGGCGCGGTGATCGTGAAATCGGATCTCAACGCCGGTGGCTGGCCGGAGATGCAGCACAACCTGCGCGCGCGTCAGTTGCAGCATGCCGAGCCCCATCCGCACCTGCGTCCCGTGGACACCTATCCGGTCTACGCGCGCCGGTCCGACGTGCCCGAGACCGTGTGGACGAACCCGGGGTGCACGGTCGAGAAATTCCGGCCCGAACGCGACGAACGCGGCTACTGGACGCGATTCTGGCTGTTCTTCGGTGATCGCGGACGCTGTCGCCGTTTCTGCAGCCCGAACCCGGTCGTGAAGGCGAACAATGCCATCGCCGTCGAGACCGTCGACGTGCCGCCGGAAGTCGTGGCGGTGCGCGAACGGCTCGGGCTCGACTACGGCAAGATCGACTTCGTGATGCACGAAGGCACACCAATTGTCGTCGACGTGAACCGCACGCCGGGCCCGACGCCTTTGCGCTCGGGCAGCGAACCGGGCACGCCGGAGCTGCTGGCGCCCGGTCTCGACGACCTCCTGAGGCGTCGACGCTGACCCGCGGCCGCGGTCTAGAATGTGGCGGACTCGATCACCGCCACGCCATCGGAGTTTGCATGAGCGCTTTCCCGCAGAACGATCGCATCACCCGCTTCTACGAGGCCTTCCGTGCGCTCGATGCCGACACCATGCAGGCCGCGTACGCGCCGAATGCCGAGTTCGAGGACGAGGCGTTTTCGCTCCGGGGCCGCGACGAAATCGGTGCGATGTGGCGCATGTTGTGCACGGCGGTGAAGGACAAGGGCAGGGCGGACTGGAAACTCGAGTTCAGCGGCATCGACTGCGATGACGAAGTCGGCATCGCGCACTGGGAGCCGACCTATCGCTTCAGCGCCACCGGCCGCATCGTGCACAACATCATCGACGCCCAGTTCGAGTTCGACCGCGACGGCCTGATCCTCAAGCACCGCGATCGCTTCGACTTCTGGCGCTGGTCGAAACAGGCACTCGGGTTGCCTGGCCTGCTGCTCGGCTGGTCACCGATGCTGCGCAACAAGGTGCGCGCGCAGGCCGCCGCCAATCTCGCGAAGTTTCGCGGGCGCGGCTGACATTGTCGACAACGCGTAGGCTGGGTTGAACGCAGTGAAACCCAGCGGACGCACGTCAGAAATGCTGGGTTTCACTGCGTTCAACCCAGCCTACGATCTCTGTCGATCGACCGCGAAGCGAAGGGCGATGGTTTCTTCCGATCCGCGCAGTAACTCCTCGACTTGCTCGATCGCAGCCGGGGACAGGTCCGGGTGCTCGTCGGCCAGATAGGCGACGACGTCGGCGTCGCGCCATGGGCCGAGTGAGGTCTTGAAGTCCGGATGGACATCCTGGATGTCGCGCCACGATGCGTACGGTCGCTTCGACAGCAGCAACTCGGTTTCGGTGTAGATGATGTGCAGCTTCAATTCAGCACCGCGATGGCTTCGGCGAGGCGTTCGACGGCGATGATCTGGATGCCGCCGGGTGCTTTCTTCGGGGCGTTGGCCTTGGGCACGACGATGCGTTCGAAGCCGTGCGAGGCGGCTTCGCGGATGCGTTCCTCGCCGTTCGGCACCGGGCGGATTTCGCCGGCCAGGCCGACTTCGCCGAAGGCGGCGAGGCGATGGCCGAGCGGGCGGTTGCGGAAGCTCGACAGCGCCGCCAGCAGCACCGGCAGGTCGGCTGCGGTTTCCTGAACGCGGATGCCGCCGACCACGTTCACGAACACGTCCTGGTCGTGCAGAGCGAAGCCGCCGTGTTTGTGCAACACCGCGAGCAGCATGGCCAGTCGATTCTGTTCCAGACCGAGCGCGACACGGCGCGGATTGCCCAGCGGCGACTGGTCGACCAGGGCCTGCACTTCGACGAGCAGGGGGCGTGTGCCTTCGCGCGTCACCATGATGGCGCTGCCGGGCGTCGGCTGCTCGTGGCTGGACAGGAAGATCGCGGACGGATTCGGGACTTCGCGCAGGCCCTTGTCGCCCATCGCGAACACGCCGAGTTCGTTGACCGCGCCGAAGCGGTTCTTGAACGCGCGCAGCACGCGAAAGCGGCTGCCGGCTTCGCCTTCGAAATACAGCACGGCGTCGACCATGTGTTCGAGCACGCGCGGTCCGGCGATGCCGCCTTCCTTGGTGACGTGGCCGATCAGGAAGACTGCGCAGCCGGCCTCCTTGGCGTAACGCACGAGGCGCGCGGCCGATTCGCGCACCTGCGACACCGAACCCGGCGCCGACTCGATCAGCTCCGAATACATGGTCTGGATCGAGTCGATGACCAGGAAATCGGGCTTCTGCGCATTCGCGGTGTCGAGAATGCGTTCGATGCCGATATCGGCGAGCGCGTCGATGGCATCCAGCGACAGCCCGAGTCGGCGTGCGCGCGCCGCGACTTGGCCGAGGCTTTCCTCGCCAGTCACGTACAGCGTTTTCGAGCGTCCGGCGAGCGCAGCCAAGGCCTGCAACACCAGCGTCGACTTGCCAATGCCGGGATCGCCGCCGATCAGCACGACCGAGCCGCGCACGAGGCCGCCGCCGAGCACGCGGTCGAGTTCGCCGATGCCGATCAGTGTGCGTTGCTCCTCGGATTCCGACACCTTCGCCAACGGCGTGACCAGTGCACTGCCGCCGCCGGCATAACCGCCTCGCGCGTCGGCCTTCGCCGACTTCGTCGAAGCGAGTCGCACCTCGGACAACGTGTTCCAGGCATTGCACTCGGTGCATTGCCCTTGCCATTTCGAATATTCCGCGCCGCAGTCGTTGCAGACATAGGCGGTCTTGGCCTTGGCCATGCGCTCAGCCCTCGTCTTCGAGGAAGAGAACGCGGCGGGTGATGCCGCAGGTGAGTTCGTAGCTGATGGTGCCGGCGCTGGTGGCGATGCGTTCGACCGGCAGTTCTGGGCCCCAGAGCAGGACGCGGTCGTTGATCGTTGCGTCGGCGTGTTGGCGCAGGTCGATCATCATCAGGTCCATCGAGACGCGCCCGACGATGGGCGCTTCGCGACCGTTCAACAGGACTGGCGTGCCGGTCACGGCGCTGCGGGGATAACCGTCGCCATAGCCGATCGCGACGATACCGATGGCCATGTCCTCGGGGCATTCGTAGAGGCCGCCGTAGCCGACGCGTTCGCCTTTCGCGACACGATTGATCGCGACCAGTTTGCTGGACAGGCTCATCGCCGGGCGGAAGCCGTCGTCAGCGCCACACCGATCCTGCTCGACGCTGAGGCCGTACAAGGCACCACCGGCGCGGACCCAGTCCTGGCGCGCGTCGGGGAAGTGCACGATGGCGGCCGAGTTCGCGATCGAATGGGCGAGTGGTGCTGCCGTGGCGCTCGCGAAGCGCGCGAGTTGCTGTGGCGTCGCGGCCTCCAGCGGTTCATCCGAGCGTGCGAAGTGGCTCATCAGCACGATGTCTGGATGCACGTTCGGCAGGGCGCGCAGACGCGCGAGCAGCGCATCGGTGCGCGCCGGATCGAAGCCGAGGCGATGCATGCCGGTGTCGAGCTTGAGCCAGACGCGCAGCGGGCGCGGGTTGCGGTCGGCGGCGATCAGGTCGAGCTGGTGGTCGTGGTGCACGACGATGTCGAGGTCGAGCCGGCGCACTTCGAGCAGGTCGCCGGCCTCGTCGATGCCCGACAACACGACGATGCGATGGCCGATGCCGGCCGCGCGCAGGCGCTGGCCGTCGGCGATGGCGGCGACGCCATAGGCATCGGCGCCGGACAGCGTGCGTGCGACGCGTTCGAGACCATGACCGTAACCATCGGCCTTGACCACGGCCATCACGCGGCTCCGCGGCGCCAATGCGCGGATGCGGCCGAGGTTGTGTCGCAGCGCGTCGAGGTGGATCGTCGCGAAGGCCGATCGACTCACTCGAAGCTCCCGGCAAAGCCGGCGGAGGCGTGATTCTCGAACTTGGTGTAGTGACCGAGGAAGGTGAGTTTCACCGAGCCGGTCGGGCCGTTACGCTGTTTGCCGATGATGATTTCGGCCAGGCCCTTGTCCGGCGATTCCTTGTTGTAGTAGTCGTCGCGATAGATGAAAACGATGACGTCGGCGTCCTGCTCGATGGCGCCCGATTCGCGCAGGTCGGCCATCACCGGGCGCTTGTCGGTGCGTTGTTCGAGCGAGCGGTTGAGCTGCGACAGTGCGATCACCGGCACGTTCAGTTCCTTCGCCAGCGCCTTCAGGCTGCGCGAGATTTCCGAGATTTCGGTCGCGCGGTTCTCGCGGGTGCCCGGCACCGCCATCAGCTGCAGGTAGTCGATGACGATCAGGCCGAGATCGTGTTCGCGCTTGAGGCGGCGCGCACGTGCACGCAGTTCGCCCGGCGACAGCGCCGGAGTGTCGTCGATGAAGATCTTGGCGTCCTTCAGCAACTGGATGGCCGAGGTGACGCGCGGCCAATCGGCGTCTTCGAGTTCGCCGGTGCGCAGATGTTGCTGGTTGATGCGGCCGAGCGAGGAAATCAGACGGAAGGCGAGCTGCGATGCGGACATTTCCATCGAGAACACCGCAACCGCCTTCTTGCCCTTGATCGCTGCATATTCGGCCATGTTCAGCGCCAGCGCGGTCTTGCCCATGGACGGACGTGCGGCCAGGATGATGAGGTCGGAGGGCTGCAGGCCGGCGGTCATGTCGTCGAAGTCGCGCAGGCCGGTGGCGAGACCGGTGACCGCGCCGCGGTTCTCGTAGCGATGCTGGAGTTGCGCGAACGCTTCCTTGACCGCCGCGCCCATGCTGACGAACCCCTTGCGTCCGCGCGCGCCGGCCTCGGCGATGCGAAACACCTTCTGTTCGGCGGTTTCCAGCAACTCGTGGCTGGAGCGGCCTTCCGGCACGAAGGCGTCGCCGGCGATCTCGGTGCCGGCATCGATCAGCTGCCGCAGCACCGACTTCTCGCGCACGATGTCCGCATAGGCGGCGATGTTGGCGGCAGACGGCGTGGTGTTCGCGAGTTCCAGGATGTAGCGCGACCCGCCGACCAGTTCGGCGATGCCCTGGGCCTCGAACCATTCGCCAAGCGTGACGGCGTCGGCCGGCATCGACTTGTTCGACAATTCGCCGATGGCGCGGAAGATCAGCGCGTGGTCGCGACGGTAGAAGTCGCCTTCGGTGATGCGGTCGGCGACCTTGTCCCAGGCTTCGGTCGACAGCATGAGGCCGCCGAGCACGGCCTGTTCGGCCTCGATGGAGTTCGGCGGAACCCGCAACGGGTCGATTTTCTTCGCGGCGGGGATGGATTCGGGGCGGGCGGCCATGGGCATCGGCAGGATCGGCGGCAGGGCAGGCATGGTAGTTCCGGCAGCTTGGCAGGCGTTGCGTACAACCCTGTGGATAGCTGGTGGAAATCTCAGGGCCTGCGAATCGACACGATGGCCGATTCGTGACGAGTTGCCGCAAATCCGCACGCCGCAACCGGTAGTCGGACCCGCCGACTTCGCCTATCATCGCCGGGTCATGTCCGAGACGCGCGCCCTCACCATCCTGTTCGCCGATGTCAGCGGCAGCACCAAGCTGTTCGAGCTGCGCGGTGATGTGGAAGCGCGCGCCATCATCGCGCGCGTGCTGGAAGCCCTGACCGGCATCGCCGGCAATCACGGCGGCAAGGTCATCAAGACCATCGGCGACGAGATCATGTGCACCTTCCCCGGCGCCTTGAACGGCATCCTGGCGGCGGTGGACATGCAGAAGCGCGTCTCGCACGACGCCATCTTCGTCAAGGACAACCTCGGCATCCGCATCGGCCTGCACCACGGCGATGCCCTGGTCGAGGCCAACGACGTCTATGGCGATGCGGTGAACACCGCCGCACGCATGGCTTCGACCGCGAAGCGCGAACAGATCGTCACGACCGCGAGCAGCATCCGCGGCCTGACCAATGTCGGCAGCGTCAAGACGCGCCAGCTCGGTGCGGTGCGTGTGTCCGGCAAAATGGAGCCGATCGAGATCGTCGACGTGATCTGGCAGGAAGACCTGTCGAACGTGACGACGGTGCAGCGTGCGATCCGCCTCGACGATATTCCCGGCGCTGGCGGTGCAAAGCTGACGCTGCGCTACAAGGGCCGCATGTTCGAACTGAGCGCCAGCTCGCAGCCGTTCACCCTGGGCCGCGATCCGAATTCCAGTCTGGTCATCGACGCCGAATGGGTGTCGCGCAACCACGCCTCGATCGAATTCAAGCGCGGTTATTTCATGATCGGCGACCGCAGCACCAACGGCACCTTCGTGCGCCTCGGTGAAGACGAGGAACTGCGCCTGCACCGCGACGAGATCCACCTGCGCAAGTCCGGCACCGTCAGCCTCGGGCAGGCCGGTTCGATCAACACCGAGCACATCCTGTACTACCAGTGCTCGCCCTGAGCTGACACAGCCCGAGGCATCGCGTCTCGCGATCCGATCCGAGCGATACCAAAGAAAACGCCGGCTTGCGCCGGCGTTTTCTGTTGGCGGACGGTCGACGTCAATCGATCACGAAATCACCACGACAGCCCTTGTCGGCCCACACGCCACGGCGGTCCCAGCCCCAGCTGTAGCCTTCGCGACAGACGCCCTTGCTGAGCTGGCGGTCGAGCCGCACGCCGCGACGGATGTCGGCGGGGCAGTAGGTACGGCGTTGGTCCTGCGATTCGCAACGAAGCACGTTGTAGCCGCCGTACCCGGGCTGGCCGCCGTACCCGGGGCCAGGACGGAATTCGCGATCGACGCGGAATTCGCCGCGGCAACCGCCGGACACGTAGATGCCACGCGGATTGAAGTTCCAGGTGCGACCCAGCGCGCAGGCACCGCGACTGAGCTGGCGTTCCAGGGTCACGTTGGCGCGACCGACTTCGAACGGACAGAAGGCCTGGCGCTGATCGATGGATTCGCAGCGGATCAGGTATTCGTCGCCGTCGATGCCCCAGTCCGGATCACCGTAGCCCGGCTGGCCATAGCCCGGCGGGCCATAACCGCGACCGCCCACTTCGAACTCGGCACGGCAGCCGCGATCGACCCAGATGTAGCCGCGTTCGTAACCCCAGGTCTGGCCGGCGATGCAGGCGCCGCGACTGTGCTGTTCGATCAGTTCGACGCCGCCGCGGGTGTCGACCGGGCATTGCTGGTAGCGGTTGCTGTAGGACTCGCAGCGGATCGAGCCGCCTTCGTTGCCATTGCCGTACCCGGGGTTGTAACCGCCACCGGAGTTCGGTGCTTCCGAGCCGATCTCGAATTCGGCCGCGCAGCCATCGCTGACCCAAATGCCGTCGCGGCGTGTGCCCCAGGTGCGGTCCTGGACGCAGTAGCCGCGCGACAGTTCGCGCACCAGGGTGACCCCATATCGTGTCTCGGCCGGGCAGAAACTTTCTCGACCGCGCGATTCGCAAACGATCAGGCCGTACGTAGTGCGCTTGGCGCCGACCTGGGACTGCGCCGCAGCGGGCGTCGCATCGAAGAGCGCGAGCATTCCTGCCGCCAACAGCCCTGCCAGTTGCAGGATTCCGTATCGCATCGTCGTTCTCCGGTGTGAGGAGGTCCGATTGTGCGATGCCGCCGCTATTGCGGCAATGACGATGTTCGACGAACTCAGCGCGCGTTCCGGTAGCGGATCGCGCGCTGAACGGACTCAGGCGGCCTGACGCGAGGCGCGCTTGCGGTCGTTCTCGGTGAGCGCCTTTTTGCGCAGGCGGATCTGGTTCGGCGTCACTTCGACCAGTTCATCGTCTTCAATGAATTCGAGCGCCTGTTCCAGCGACATCTTCACCGGCGGCGTCAGCGCCAGCGCGTCGTCCTTGCCGGCCGCGCGGAAGTTGGTCAGCTGCTTGGCGCGCAGGGCATTGACGGTGAGGTCGTTGTCCTTGGCGTGGATGCCGACGATCTGGCCTTCGTAGATTTCCTGCAGCGGTTCGATCAGCAGGCGACCACGTTCCTGCATCGCGAACTGCGCATACGCCGGCGACGGGCCCTGGCCGTTCGAGATCATCACGCCGTTCGGGCGCTTGCCGATCGATCCCTCGGTCTTCGGGCCGTAATGGTCGAAGACGTGGAAGAGCAGGCCGGTGCCGGCGGTGATGGTACGGAACTCGGTCTGGAAGCCGATCAGGCCGCGCGCCGGGATCATGTATTCGAGACGCACGCGACCGCGGCCGTCCGGTTCCATGTTCTTCAGCTGCGCCTTGCGCTCGCCGAGGCGCTGCATCACGCCGCCCTGGAATTGCTCTTCGAGGTCGCAGACCAGGTTCTCGAACGGTTCCATCCACTGGCCGTCGATTTCCTTGATGATCACTTCCGGACGCGAGACTGCGAGTTCGTAACCTTCACGGCGCATGTTCTCGATCAGGATCGACAGGTGCAGCTCGCCGCGACCGGAGACCTTGAATTTCTCGGCCTCGTCGGTGTCTTCGACGCGCAGCGCGACGTTGTGCATGAGTTCGCGATTCAGGCGATCACGCAGCTGGCGGCTGGTCAGGAACTTGCCGCCGGAATGTTCCTTGCTGCCGGCGAACGGCGAGTTGTTGACCTGGAAGGTCATGCTGATCGTCGGTTCGTCGACGGTCAGCGCGGGCAGCGCTTCCGGCGTGTCGAGGGCGCAGACCGTGTCGGAAATGCCGAGCGCCTCGATGCCGTTGATCGCGATGATGTCGCCAGCCTGGGCTTCGGCCACTTCGCGGCGCTCCAGACCCATGAATCCGAGCACCTGCAGGACGCGCGCGTTGCGCTTGACGCCGTTGCGATCGACGACCGAAACCGGGGTGTTGGTCTTGATCTTGCCGCGCTGCACACGGCCGATACCGATCAGGCCGACGTAGTTGTTGTAGTCGAGCTGGCTGATGCGCATCTGGAACGGACCGTCGACGTCGACCTTCGGGGCCTCGACGTGCTGGACGATGGCCTCGAACAGCGGGTCCATGTTGCCTTCGCGGATGTCCGGGCTCATGCCGGCATAGCCGTTCAGGGCCGAGGCGTAAACGGTCGTGAAGTCGAGCTGTTCGTCGGTGGCGCCGAGGCGGTCGAACAGATCGAAGGTGGCATTCAGCACGTAGTCCGGACGTGCACCCGGGCGGTCGATCTTGTTGACGACCACGATCGGCTTGAAGCCCATCGCGAAGGCCTTCTGGGTCACGAAGCGGGTCTGCGGCATCGGACCGTCGAAGGCATCGACGAGGATCAGGACCGAGTCGACCATCGACAGCACGCGTTCGACCTCGCCGCCGAAGTCGGCATGTCCCGGGGTGTCGACGATGTTGATGCGGTACTCGGTACCGTCACGCTTGTCGGTCCAGCGGATCGCGGTGTTCTTCGCGAGAATCGTGATGCCGCGTTCCTTTTCGATGTCGTTCGAGTCCATCACGCGGTCAGGCACGATCTGGCGGTCGCTGAGCGTGCCCGACTGGCGCAGCAGGCAGTCGACGAGGG
>JAKJFE010000092.1 GCA_022705045.1 Pseudomonadota bacterium
GCCGGCGAACATCGGGATCGAGCGCAGCAGGGGCATGGCGTTCATGGGGTCTCCGTCAGGCCGGCGTGGATTCGTTCTTGCGGCGGAACTTCTCGAAATCCGGCAAGCCCCAAGGGCGCACGCCGAGCACCAGGCTGAGACCGACGCGTTCGGCCACCGGCAAGGTGCTGTCGCGCGCCATCAGGGCGTCGAACTCCTGCGCCAGTTCCTTCAGGCGCTGCTTCAGCAATTGCCCGGTCGGGCGCGACACCATGCCGGCCAGCAGCAGGATCTGTTCGTTCTCGCCGGCGAACGGTCGCGCGAAGAACTCCGGAATCAGCTTCTTCGCGAACAGCCGCATCACCGGGCCGTTTTCGCGCCAGCGGAAGTTGCGCGCGGTCAGCGGTTTGGCGCGGTTGTCCGGTTGCAGTTCGATGATGCCCATGCGGTCGAGTCGCACCAGCAGGCCGATCCATTCCGGCTTGGTGAAGCTGTAGCGGCGCAGCACGTCTTCCTCGCGCCAGCGGTTCAGGGCGAGATAGAGCGTCAGGAACAGGCGCGGATCGGAGACCAGTTCCTCTTCCTGCTCTTCGCTCAGTTCGGACAAGGGCTCGCGTTCCGGGCGGGCATGTTCGACCAGTTCGGTCAGGCCGATGCCGAGCGCTTCGCAGACTTCTTCGAGACGTGCCAGCGTCATCGTCTGCTGCGAGAACATGCGTTTGACCGAGGCTTCGCTCAGGTCGATCTTCGCGGCCAGTTGCGCATAGGTCATGCCGCGCCCCTTGAGCAGCCGCTTCAATGCATCGATCAATTCATAACGCAGGGCCATCCACGATCCTCGCGACCTTCGGTATCGGAAGCCGCGCCATCGTAACGGTTCGGGTGCATCCGACGCAGCCCCGCGCATGCTGTGCGCGGCCGACCGATGGCCGCAATGGAGAAAATCGATGCGAGGTTTCCGGATCATGGCATGGACGATCGGATGCGCCGGCGCTTCATCGCTGCACGCAGCCGATCCGAGCGCGGCGTCGCGGGCCAGCGTGCAGGCGTCGGCGCGGATCATCGACGGCACGGCCGCCCTGATCGGTGCCGGTAGCGAACTGACCCTGGCCGCGGTCGAGATCGTCGGCGAATCGGCGCACCTGGTGCTGAAGGGCGCGCAGGGTTCGGTGACGGTGTCGCTGAAGGTGAGCATCAGCACGGCACGCTTGCTCGCGGCTTCGGTCGGCGCCGTCGTCGAAGCGGTCGCTGTGACGGCCGGGCATCTGCTGATCATCGGCGGCGAAAGCGTCGCCTTTCTGCTGAGTCCGGAGGCGTCGCCGCATCGTCATCACCGGACCTGGCCGTGAGGCGCGCGCTGTGGTTCGCCGCGCTGCTCGGCATGGCGACGATCGCGCAGGCCGGACAGGACTGTCGCAGCGAAGTCGTCTCGCCGAATCGGCAGGCCGACGCTGCCGCTCAGGCGTTGACCGTGGCGGAGCGGCTGGACGCCGTCGATGCACCGGTCGCCTTGGTCGCGCGCGTCGGCACCGATCTGTCCAAACACGGATTGCGCTACAGCCATGTCGGCTTCGTGCTGCGCGATGCGGCGGACGGACGTTCGACCGTAGTCCATCTGCTGAACACCTGCGGCACCGATCGCAGCGCGCTGTATGCCGAAGGTCTGGTCGACTACTACGCCGATGCGCGCGTGGCGCTCGACACCGCGATCGTCTGGCTCGACGGCGGGCTCGCTGCGGAGATCGAGCATGCGCTGGCGCATCGCGATGCCGCACGCCTGCATGATCCGGACTACAACGTCATCGCCCACCCGCACAGCGACCGCTACCAGAACAGCACGGCCTGGGTCATGGAAACGCTGGCGTTCGCGATGAGCCGCGATGCCTGGCCCGACCGGGATCGCGCGCAAGCCTGGGCCGACGCCCACGGCCACCTGCCGACGCGGCTGCATATTCCGTACACGAAGCGCATTGCCGGCGGTCTGTTTTCGGCGAACGCGCATTTCACCGACCATCCGTTGTCGGCACGGCTCGCGGGCGATTACGCCGTCGTCACCGTCGACTCGATCTTCGACTGGCTCGAACGGGGCGGTCACATCCGCCATCGTGAAGACCTGCAACGCCCGGGTCCGGCCACGCGGTGAACACGGGCACTGCCGGTATGCTGCGCGCCCCGCTTCCGAACCCGCATCGCCATGGCCTTCAGCCCGATTCCCGAACTGATCGACGAGATCCGCGCCGGCCGCATGATCGTCATGCTCGACGACGAGGACCGCGAGAACGAAGGTGACCTGGTCATGGCCGCGGAACTGGTGCGGCCCGAGGACATCAACTTCATGGCGCGCGAGGCGCGTGGCCTGATCTGCCTGTCGCTGACTGCCGAACGCTGCAGGCAGCTGCGGCTGCCGCCGATGGTGCAGGACAACGCATCGAAGCATCGCACCGCCTTCACGGTGTCGATCGAGGCTGCGGAGGGCGTCAGCACCGGCATCTCCGCCTACGACCGCGCCCACACCATCCGCACCGCGGTGCGCCCGAATGCGAAGCCCGAGGACTTGCACCAGCCGGGTCACGTGTTCCCGTTGCAGGCGCAGCCCGGCGGCGTGCTGATGCGCGCCGGCCACACCGAAGCCGCGGTCGATCTGGCTTTGCTGGCCGGGCTCGAACCCGCCGGCGTGATCGTCGAGATCATGAGCGCCGACGGGACCATGGCGCGGCGTCCGGAGTTGGAAGAGTACGCCGCCAAGCATGGCCTCAAGATCGGCACGATCGCCGACCTGATTCGCTATCGCATGCAGACCGAAGCGACAGTGACGCGCGTGTTCGAACGCGAGGTCGCGACGCGGCACGGATCGTTCAAGCTCGTCGCCTATCGCGACCGTTTCGGTGCCGGTCTGCATTACGCGCTGGTGCGCGGCGAGATCCGCGCCGATGCGGTGACGCCGGTGCGTGTGCATGTGAAGAATCTGCTCGTCGACGTGTTGATGCTGGAGCGTGACGATCTCGGTGTCTCCGCCGAGCACGCATTGGCGACGATCGCGCACGAGGGCCTCGGCGTGTTCGTGCTGCTTGGCGATGCGCGGGATGCGGACGCCGAATTCGCTCGCCTCACCGAGGCCGGCGCGCAGGCTCCGGTCGCGGCCAGCGACTGGCGCCAGAGTGGCCTCGGTGCACAAATCCTCGCCGATCTCGGCGTGCGCCGCCTGCGCGTGATCGGCACGCCGCGGCGTTTCCTCGGCCTCTCGGGCTTCGGACTCGAAGTGGTAGACTACGCGCCCTCCGAATCCTGATCGGTCAGCGCGCGCACGCGGCGCGACCCGAGGTTCCCGCATGCCGTCCCATCCCGTCCCCTCCGCCCGGCCGATCGACCTGGCCCGTTTCAAGCTTGCGCGCGTCGAACCCGCCGAAGGCGCCTTGCGCGTCGGCGTCGTGGCCGCGCGCTTCAACGCCGACATCGTCGATGCCCTGCTCGAAGGCGCCCTGCGCACCTTGGCCGAACACGACGTGCGTGGCGACGACGTGGTGCTGGCGCGCGTCGCCGGCGCCTGGGAGCTGCCCCAGGTGGCGCAGGCGATGGCGGATTCGGGCGAGATCGACGCCATCGTCGCGCTCGGCTGCATCATCCGCGGCGAAACTTCTCACTACGACGTGATCGTCAACGAGTCGGCGCGCGCGCTGATGGACGTGTCGCTGAAGGCGGGCATCGCGGTCGCGAACGGCGTGCTCGCGGTCGAGAACATCGAGCAGGCGATCTCGCGCTGCGGCGGCGAACACGGCAACAAGGGTGCCGAGGCGGCGCTCGCCGCACTCGAGACCGCGGGCCTGATCCGCAGCATCCTGCCCGAGCATTTCGATCTCGGCGACGAACTCGACGGCCTGCTCGACGACATGCAGGACAACCACCACCCGCGCGGAGCGCAGCGATGAACGACCACCGTCACGGCAAACCCGAAGGCGTCGACCTCGCCGCACGCAGCCGCGCCCGCCGTCGCGCACTGCAGGCCACGTATGCCTGGCAGGTGTCCGGCACCGGCATGCGCGGCATCATCGACCAGTTCAAGCACGAGCAGGAGATGGAGATCGCCGACCTCGACTATTTCGAGGACCTGCTGGTCAACATCGAGAAGCACTGCAAGGACCTCGACGACGCGATCAGTCCGCACCTCGACCGCGCCATCGAATCGGTCGATCCGATCGAACGCGCGGTGCTGCGCCTCGGCGCCTACGAACTGATCCACCGCCTCGACGTGCCCTATCGCGTCGTCATCAACGAAGCCATCGAGACCACCAAACGCTTCGGCGCCGACTTCGGCCACACCTACGTCAACGGCGTCCTCGACAAACTCGCGAAGCAGGTCCGCGGCGCGGAATATCGGCGTTAATCCCGACAGCACCGTCGGTTCGCTCTGGGCTGGTTCATGGGTGTTTCGCCCACCTGCACAAATTGGTGACAAAAAAAGAACTTTGCTGTTCTGCTGGTGATGTTACTGGTAGTACCATCTCCGCATGAGTGCGGCGGAAAAGATTCTTGAGGCCATGCGCCGGTCCCCATTGGACTGGCAGCTTTCGGATTTCCAAGCGGTTGCCAGGCTGAAGGGTGTCGTGTGGCGCCACAAAGGCGGCAGCCATTGCGTCTTTGTGCGATCGACTGGCCGGACGCTGTCGGTGCCGGCCCGGCGCCCGATCAAACCCGTTTACGTCAGGATGTTCCTCTCGCTCATCGATGGAGAACAAGCATGAGCAAGATTGCCGATTACCCGTTCGAGATCAGGCCACTCGCGGCAAGCGACGGCGGCGGGTACCTGATTTCCTATCCGGACTTCAACGACTGCGTCTCTGACGGAGAGACCGTTGAGGAGGCCATCGCCAACGGCAGGCTGGCACTCAAGGAGACCATTGCTGCGCTCAAGCAGGCAGGCCACCCGGTGCCGAACGCCACGAAGGCAACCACCGTTTCCGGCAAGTTCGTCGCCCGAGTCCCGAAGTCCGTACATGCCAAGCTGTCATCTCAAGCAAAGGCCGAAGGTGTGTCGCTCAACACCTTGGTGGTGAGCCTCTTGTCCGAAGGACTCGGCAAGAAGTCCGCGCATGTTTGATGCCGGTTGGTGCCGCTCACATCGCCGTGCATGACATGCCCGACGAATTCGAATTGATCCGGCGGTTGGCCGCGACCCAGCGTGGGGTGCGGGAAGACGTGGTGCTGGGCATCGGGGACGATGGCGCGGTGTTGGCGCCTACGCGGGTCAGCGAGCTGGTGGCGGTGTGCGACACCCTGGTGGCGGGGCGACACTTTCCCCTGGACACCGACGCGTTCGCGATCGGCTGGAAGGCGCTGGCGGTGAATCTGTCGGACCTCGCGGCGATGGGTGCGATGCCCCAATGGGCCTTGCTGGCGCTGACCTTGCCGGAGCGCGATGCCGCGTGGGTCGAGCGTTTCGGCACGGGATTCGCGGCGCTCGCCAAGATGAGCAGCGTCGCCCTGGTCGGCGGCGACACCACGCGCGGGCCGTTGACGATCACGGTCACGGCGCTCGGCGCGGTCGCGTCTGGTCGGGCCTTGCGGCGCGACGGCGCACAGGTCGGCGATCATGTCTGTATCGCGGGTGTGCTCGGCGAAGCGGCGCTCGGCTTGCGCGCGGTACAGGCGCAGCGACGCGACGATCCTGCATTCGCGCATTGCATTGCACGTCTGGATCGTCCGGAGCCGCAACTCGCGCTCGGCCAGGCGCTGGTTGGCATCGCGAGCGCCTGCATCGACGTGTCCGACGGGCTCGTCGCCGATCTCGGCCATGTCGCCATAGCGAGTGGCGTCGGCATCCGGCTCGACCTCGACGCGATCCCGCATCCGCCGTTCGAACTCGGCGCGCGGCTCGGGCTGGATGCACGCACCATCGTCGATCTCGCACTTGGCGGTGGCGACGACTACCTGCTCGCGTTCACGCTCGACCCTGCGCAGATCGACGAGGTGCGCGAACGCGTCGCGGCACTCGGCCTTGATCTGCGCGACATCGGCGTCGTCGTGCCGGGTGCGGGTGTGTCGCTGATCACGCGCGAAGGCGGTGACTACGTGCCGGCGCGTGCCGGCTTCAATCATTTCGGGAACGACGATGGCGAATAAGTTTGTGGTGCTGCGACATCCCTGGGGCTGGCTCGCGAGCGGCTTCGGTTCCGGCTTGTCGCCATTCGCGCCGGGCACGGTCGGCACTGCGACGGCCTTGCTCGTGTACCTCGGTTTGCGGCCGTTCGGCTGGATGGCGGTCGCGGCTGCGGCCGTTCTCGCCTTTGTGCTGGGCGTGTTTGCCGCGAACTGGGTCATTGCGAAGACCGGCATCGAAGACCCGGGCGTCGTCGTGATCGACGAATGGGTCGGTACCTGGACCACCTTGCTGCCGGCGCTGACGCTGTGGCCGATGCTGGGTTACGCGGCGCCGCTGTGGCTGGAATGCACGCTCGCGTTCTTCGCATTCCGTCTCACCGACATCCTGAAACCATGGCCGGCATCGTGGGCCGACCGCGAGTTGCATGGCGGCTTCGGTGCGATGGCCGACGACGCGATCGCCGGCGTGTATTCGGCCCTGCTGCTGTGTGTGTGGCCGGCGCTGGTTGTGCGATTCTGAGCCGGGCTCAGTGGTCGTCGTCGGCGAGTGCCGACTCGGCCGCCTGACGCAGCACCCGCATCCGTTCCTTGCTGAAGCCGTCGTATTGCGTCCGCGGCAAGGTGCTGTATTGCATCGACAACGGAATGCTCGCGTCCGGCTGCGCGGCGACGCTGATCAGCGGCTGAGACAGCGTGATCGCCTGCGTTTCCGGCAGCCAGCCTTCGATGCGTGCGTACAGCGTGATCGCGGCAAGCATCGACACTTCCGGAGTCGGATGCAGGATGCGGTCGGTGAACAGTTCGGCGTTCGGGTCGAGCTTGCGCAACGCGAGAATGGCCTCGCCGGCATCGGCGGGCAGGGCGTCTATGGCCTTCGACAGCCGGCGCGTCACGCGGCTGATCGAGGACTGCTCGCGCACGTCTGCGCCCCAGGTCCCGAAGATGACGGTGCGCACGCCGAGCCTGGCTGCGAACTCGGCAAAACGTTTGTGCGTACGCAGGCTGTCGGTGCAGGCAAAGGTCGAGCGCAGCGTCGAACTGTCGGCGCAACGCAGCCAGCCGCCGGCTTCCTGCAGCACCAGCACGTCGACCCGATTCGCCTTCAGATACCGCTGCACCACGCCATCGCGCCAGCGTTCGTTGAGGTAACCGCCGGGTGTGACAAAGGCTTCGGTCTGCACGTCACGCGTCGGATTCTGGCTGTGCACCAGGGCGCGGAACAGCATCGGCAGGTCGTTCGTGTAGGTGTAGCTGTTGCCGACGAAGACCACGCGCAGGGGCTCGTCGCCGGCGCGGGACGGCGCCGACCACAGCGCCAGCGCGACCCAGCAGCCGAACCAGAGGCGAATCCAGCAGCGCAGCAGAAGCGTCATGGCACCATCACAGCGGCAGCGCTCGTGAGCCGGCAGTGCCGAAAGCCACGCCGCGGGATGCTCAGTGCGGCAGTGTGGTCGCGCCGGTGCCGTGATTCGAAGCGGGCGTCGAACGCAGCAGCATCAGGCCGATGCGGGACAGCAGCGGCACACCGGCGGTCCGGGCGCGCAACAGGTCCGGGCGCGCCAGCGCTGTCTGGCCCTGGGTCAGCAGGCGGAGCATGTGCCGCGCGAGTTGTCGCGCGCGGCTGCGGCGCAGGATGCGACGGCGAAAGGTGGGCAAGGGCAGGGCACGCGGCCGCATCGGAAGACTCCATCGGATGCCCTGGGTTACGAGGAAGCATGCGGATTCCGGACATTCACGGCGGCAACAGCTTGCCGGGATTCAGGATGCCGGCTGGGTCGAACTGCGCCTTCACCGCACCCATCAGCGCCAGCGTCGGTGCGGCGATGGCCTGGGGCATGAAATCACGCTTGTCGAGGCCGATGCCGTGTTCGCCGGACAAGGTGCCGCCAAGCGCCAACGTCGTTGCAAACAATTCCGACAGCACGCCGGGTGCGGCAGCTGCCTGTGCGGGGTTGGCCGGATCGAACATCAGGTTCACGTGCAGATTGCCGTTGCCGGCATGACCGAAACAGACGATGGCGATGCCGCTGCGCGCCGCGAGTTCGCGCGTTTTCGCGACCAGGGCCGGCAGCTTCGACACCGGCACGACCACGTCCTCGTTGATCTTCTTCGGCGCCACGTGTTTCAGCGCCGGCGACAGCGCCTTGCGCGCGGCCCACAGCTGCTCGGTCTCGGCATCGGACTGCGCGGCATCGATGCGCAGCAGACCATCGCCGGCTGCGGCGCGTTCGATCGCTGCGACGGCATGTGTCATCGCGATCTCGGGTCCATCGACTTCGATCATCAGCAAGGCGCCGGCGGCCGGGATGTCGGCGCCGCCGATCTCGCGCGCCAGGCGCACGGCTTCGGCGTCCATGAACTCCAGCGCACAAGGCACCTGTGGCTGGCGCATCAGCCGCGCAACCGCGGCCGCAGCGGCTTCGACATCGCGATACAAGGCCCGCAGCGTACGCACGGATTCGGGCTTCGGCAGCAGTTTCAGCGTCGCTTCGGCGATCACCGCCAGCGTGCCTTCGGAGCCGATGACGAGACGCATCAGGTCGTAGCCGGTGGCGCCCTTGGTGGTGCGCGACCCGAGGCGATGGATCTGGCCGCGACCATCGACGCAGCGCAGCGCGAGGGTGTTGTCGCGCGAGGCGCCGTATTTCACCGCACGCGGTCCGCCGGCATTGCAGGCGAGATTGCCGCCGACCGTGCAGAACGGCGCGCTGGTCGGGTCGGGGGCCCAGAACAGGCCGTGCTGCGCGGCCGCGATCTGCAAGTCGCCGTTCAACACGCCGGCTTCGACCACGGCGACGCGGTCGTCCGGATCGACCTCGACGATGCGACCCATGCGTTCGCAGGACAACACCAGGCCGCCATGGATGGGCACGCTGGCGCCGGTGGTGTTGGTGCCGCGACCGCGCGCGACCAGCGGCACGCGGCGTTCGGCGCACTGCGCGACGATGGCGCCGATCTGCTCGATCGATTCGGGCAGGGCGACGGCGTCCGGCAGCACGCTGCGGCGCGAGTTGTCGTAGCTGTAGGCGATGCGGCTGGCCTCGTCATGCAGCAGTGATGCCGCCGGCAGGACGGTCGCGAGGTCACGCAGCAGCAGATCGATGGCGCGGTTCATCCGTCCACCCGGAAGGCGTCGCGCAGCCAGTCGAAATGCGGTTCCGTGCTCGCGCCGCTGACCGAGACCACGTCGAAACGGCAAGGTGCATTCGCGTAGCGCGGCTGGCCCTGCAGAAACAGTTGCGCGGCGCGCACCAGCTTCTTCTGCTTGGCGCGGGTGATCGAATCGAGACCATCGCCGTGGCTGGCGGTGGCGCGATACCGCACCTCGACGAAGACCAGCACCTCGGCATGCAACATCACCAGATCGATCTCGCCGAGCCGGTAGCGCACCTGGCGCGCGAGCGGGCGCAGGCCTTGTGCGACCAGCCAGCGTTCGGTCGCGGCTTCGAGCGCGTCGCCGACAGTGCGCGGGCTGGTCACGGCGTCGCGGCGGGTTCGGTGACCAGTCGCAGTGCCGTGGCCGGCTGCGCCTGGCCTTCAACGAAGCGATACAGCAGCGGCAGGCGGCGGATGCGGCCGAAACGATCCGACAGCAGTTGTCCACTGGCGCCGTCGATGTAGCGGCCGGGTTTGGCACGCAGGGTGTCGAGATAGGGCAGCAACTGATAGGCGTCGAGGCCGAACGCGAACAATCGCGGACTGGCCTGCGCCGAGGCGAGTTCGTGCGCGAGTTCATCGCGCAGCGGCACGCCGACGACCGCACCGTGTGTCCATGGGCCGTCGAGGAAGACCAGGCCATCGAGATCCTTGTCGGCCAGCGTCTGCGCCGTACCGCCATAGACATGCGAGGTCGCGAGCATCGGCAGGTCGGCGAAGCCGGCAGCCCGCAATTGCGGGACCAGCAGGCGTGCCGTCGACGGACGCAGC
Organism: Pseudomonadota bacterium; assembly: GCA_022705045.1. Taxonomy (GTDB): domain Bacteria; phylum Pseudomonadota; class Gammaproteobacteria; order Xanthomonadales; family Ahniellaceae; genus JADKHK01. The sequence continues at coordinate 10,003 of JAKJFE010000092.1, forward strand.
GCGATGAAGATGGCATCGGCCTTGCGCGTCTCGGGTGCGTCGCCGCTGCGGCCGATCAGGGCGGTGAGTGCTTCGGCGAAATCGATGTCGCTGTCGCGCAGCATGCGGCGCCCGCTGATCACGCCGCCACCGACCTGCAGCTGGGCATCGAACGCCGCCATCGCACGTTCGCTCCAGTCTTCATTGGTACCGAACACGGCGATGCGCTTGGCACCGTCGGCGACGAAGCGCTCGGCGGCGGCGGCGGCCTCTTCTTCCGGCATCAGGCCGAAGCGGAAGCTGGCCTGCGCGGCGATGGTCTTCGGCTCCGGATGGTTCAGCGTCAGCAGCGGCACGTCGCCTTCGCCGGCCTCGAGGATGGCATCGACCTGATCCCGTTCGACCGGGCCGAGCACGGCGTCGACGCCATCGGCGAGCGCGCGTCGATAGGCTTCCAGCGCGCTGCGGCGGGTGCCGCCGGCGTCGTAGACCTGGATCGATTCGGCCGCCGCGAGCTGGTAGTGCATGCTCATCACGCCATCGAGGATGACCTTGCCGGCCGCCGCGTATTCACCACTCACCGGCAGCAGCACCGCGAGCTTGCGCACCGACTTGAAACCTTCGCGACGCATCTCGCCATCACCACCCGCGAGCATCGTGCCAACGGCTTCGGTCGGTGCGATCGCCGCGCGTGCCGGCGCTTCGCCGCTCGCGCGCAGGGCACGTTCCAGCCAGGGACGCAGCACATCGTCGGCCGTGAGCGGACGCAGGTCGGCGCGCAGTCGTTCGGGTTTCTGTGCGGCGATCTTCTGCAGCAATTCGCCGCGCGCTTCACGCTGTTCGGCGGCTGCGAGCAGGTCGATCAGGCGCAGGCGTGTCCGCGCCGCATCCAGGTAGCGGCCTTCCGTTTCGAAGGCGCGCGCCTGCAGCTCCAGCCAGCGCTCGCGTACTTCGGCGGGAATGCGTGCATCCTCGACCGCGAGCAGGGTGGACGCGCGCGTGGCTTGCTGCTTCGACAGCGCGATCTCGGCTTCCAGCAGGTCGAAACGCAGGTTCTGTTCGGCCGTGAGCTTCTTGCGCTTGATCTCGCCGAGCAGTCGGGCGACGTCGTCGAGTGCGGCTTCCTCGCGCCAGGCTTCGGCGGCCAGCAGCTTGTAGTAGTCGCGAAGACCGCGATTTTCCGTCGCCAAACGTTCGTATTCGGCACCGGCCGCACGGTAGTCACCGGCTTCGATGCGGTCGCGCGCGCCGACTTCCTGGGCCGCATCCGGCTTCGTCGGCGCGGTCTGGCAGCCGGCCAGCCACAACACGCTCAACACGACACTGACGGGAAGCAGACGGGGCATGCGCAGGCTCGCAATTCGGAATCAAGGACGCGATGATAGCGAAGCCATGTCGTCACACGCGCCCCACGAAGCCGGTTGCCTGTATGTGGTCGCGACGCCGATCGGGCATCGCGACGACCTTTCCGCGCGCGCCATCGCCACGCTGAAGCGCGCCGATCGCATCGCCTGCGAGGACACCCGCCACAGCGCACCGTTGCTGGCGTCGATCGGTGCATCGGCGCCCGCGGTGGCGCTGCACGAACACAACGAGGCGCAGGCTTCGGCCAAGCTGGTCGAGCGCATGCTCGGTGGTGAACAGATTGCGTTGATTTCGGACGCTGGCACGCCGCTGGTCAGTGATCCCGGCTATCGACTCGTGCAGGCCGCGATCGCCGCCGGTGTGCGCGTGGTGCCGATCCCGGGCCCGAGCGCGCCGATCGCCGCGCTGTCGGTGTCGGGCCTGCCGAGCGACCGTTTCAGTTTCGAAGGATTCCTGCCGGTGAAATCGGGCGCGCGTCGCGAGGTGTTCACGCGTCTGGTCGAAGCCACGCAGACCCTGATTTTCTTCGAGGCCAAGCATCGCATCGTCGAATCGCTGGCCGATGCCGTCGCGGTGTTCGGCACTGAACGCCGGGCTGCGATCGCGCGCGAGTTGACCAAGCTGCACGAAACCATCCTGCGCGGCACGCTCACCGATGTGCAGGCGCGGGTCGCGGCCGATCCGGAACAGCAGCTTGGTGAATTCGTGGTGCTGATTGCTGGCGCGAGTCGTGAGGACGTCGAGGCGCGCCGTGGTCGCGAGGCGATCGAACTCGCGAAGCGCCTGGCCACCGAATTGCCGGCCAGTCGCGCCGCCAAGCTCGCCGCCGAGATCAGCGGCGCATCCAAGAACCTGCTGTATCGTGCCCTCACCGACGCCTGAATCCGCCTCCCGCAAGGAATCCGACATGACCGACTGGTACTACGCCGACGCCCAGAACCAACGCCACGGACCGCTGCCGGCCAGCGATCTCGCCGCACTGCACGCGCAGGGCGTGTTGCGTCCGGAAACCCTGGTCTGGCGTGAGGGTTTGGCGGCGTGGACGCCGTGGCGCCAGGTGATGCAGGAGGTGGTGCCGCCGACCCCGGCTGCCGCGGGTGCGCCGCCGGTGCCGCCGCCCGCATCGGATGACGCCTCGCCCTACGCACCGCCGCGTGCGGCATTGCATGACGACAGCGCCGTCGTCGCCGGCAACCATGTCGTCTATGCCGGATTCTGGAAGCGTGTCGCGGCCAGCATCATCGACAGCTTCGTCACGTCGATGCTGTTCTGGGTGATCATGATTCCGGTGTTTGCCATTGCCGGTGGTGGACTGTCGGCGATCTCGTCGTTGGGCGACGGTACGGCGGGAGCGCTGTTCACGGCCGCGTACTACCTCACCAGCATCCTCATTCCGATGGTGTACCTCGCCTGGATGCATTCCTCGTCGAACCAGGCCTCGCTCGGCAAAATGGCGGTGGGCATCAAGGTGGTGCGCACGGACGGCGAGCGCATCAGCTTCCTGCGTGGCATCGGTCGCTATTTCGGCTACATGCTGAGTTCGTTGCTGCTGATGATCGGTCTGATCATGGCTGCGTTCACCGACCGCAAGCAGGCGCTGCACGATTTCATCTGCGACACGCTCGTGGTCGACAAACACGCCTTCACGTCGCATCCGGAATTGCAGCGCGATGAACTGGGCAGCGTCACTATCGCCATCCTGGTGCTGGCCGGCCTGTTCGTCGTCGGCATGTTCGTGCTGATCGGTATCGCCATCGCCGCGATCGCGGCGGGCGGCTGGCGCTGAGGATCTTCATCGCGCCTGAAGGCGCTCCAACAGTCCAGGCGCCGAATCTGTTGGAGCGGCTTCAGCCGCGATGCACGAGCGACGAACGTCCCGGCAAATCCAGCCATGTCTCGCGCGGCGCATTGCGCGCGATGACCTTGCCTCGACGGATCACGCACAGCCGGTTCGCCTTCAGGCGGATCGCGTGGAACGGATCTTCCGCCTGCAACACGACGAGATCGGCGTGGCAGCCGGGTTCGAGGCCGTAGCCGTCGAGCCCGAGGATGCGCGCGTTGTTGACCGTCACCGCGTCGAAGCAGGCGCGCATCT
>JAKJFE010000235.1 GCA_022705045.1 Pseudomonadota bacterium
TGGTTGGGAAAGGGAATCGGGAGGCGCGGGGCGCCGAAAGGCGGCGAAGTATAGCCGAGCTCCGGTGACATTCCCGCTCGAAACCGAACGGTCCGTTCAGGCATGATCGCCTGATGAACCCAAAACTCCGCTTCTTCCTTGCCGGACTTGCAGCGGTCGCGTTCTGCTTCGGCTTCGCGACCAGCCTCGACTGGCGTGTGATGCTGCTGCTGAAGCTGCTGCCGGTGCTGCTGGCGCTTGACTGGCTGCGCGTGGCGGGTTTGCCCGGTCGATATCGATTCTGGATCGCGTCGGGACTCGGTCTGTCCCTGCTCGGCGACGCGCTGCTGGCCTTGCCGAGCGACCAGTTCATCGCCGGGTTGGTCGCCTTCCTGCTCGCGCATCTTGCGTATGTCGCCGGTTACCTGACGCGTTCTCGTGTTGTCGCCAATGCATGGCTGCTCGTTGCAGCGTGTGCCGTCGCCGGTTTTCTGTACGTCCTCGACCACCGTGGCCATCTCGGCCCGATGCGCGTGCCGGTCTTCGTCTACGCGGCGGTGATCGGCATGATGCTGTGGCGCGCCGGCAGCCTGATGCGGGTGGATGCGGCCGGGCGCTGGGCGCTGATCGGTGCCGCGCTGTTCGTGGCCAGCGACATGGTGCTGGCCTGGAACCGCTTTGTCGCGCCCGATCCGACCCTGCGCTACATCAACATCCTGCTGTACTGGGCTGGGCAGTGGGGCATCGCGGCGTCGGTGGTCCGGCTTCGTGCTTCCGAGGCGACACGGCTATAGTTCGCGACCCGAACGAGGAGCGAACCATGTCCAACCTGCAAGCCCACATCGCCACCACACGCGGCACGATCAAGATCAACCTGTTTCCCGACCAGACGCCCGTCACCGTGGCGAACTTCGTCAACCTGGCGCGCCGCAAGTATTACGACGGCCTGAGTTTCCACCGTGTCATCGCCGACTTCATGATCCAGGGCGGTTGCCCGGAAGGGTCAGGACGCGGCGGTCCGGGCTATCGCGTCGATGGCCAATGCCGGCCCCGGCACCAACGGCTCGCAGTTCTTCATCACCCATGGCGCCACGCCGTGGCTGGACGGCAAGCACACGGTGTTCGGCAAGATCGTCGGCGCCGCCGACCAGGCCATCGTTGACGCCGTGCGTCAGGGCGACAAGATCGATTCGATCACCATCGAAGGTGATTACAGCGCGCTGTTCGACAAGGTGCGCGCGCAACTCGACCAGTGGAACGCGGTGCTGGACAAGCGCTGAAATCGCGCGGCCGGGACGCGCTATGGCGTCCCGGCCGCTGCCATCAATCGCGGATCTGCAGATCGGCCAGCATGCGGTCGACGTTCTTCGCGTCGCGCGCGTGGTAGTACTCGGCCGGCGCCGAGAACCAGATCAGGTTCAGTTTTTCGCGGCGCTCGAAGAACGTCATGTTGCCGAGATAGTGCAGGCCGTTGCCGACATCGAAGCTCATGTCGAAACGGAAGGCCGTGAAATTGCCGATCTTGACCGGCCGCAAGTTCGTGCTCTTGACGTTGGCGAGGCCCAGTCCGGTGATGCCGTCGCGCAGCACAGCCTCGATTTCTCCGGCGTCCATGCCCTTGCGGTAGAACGGCCCGTCGGGCCGGCGTTTGGTCGCCTTGGTCAAGCCGAACACGTGGTACTTGTCGCGGATGTTGACGAGCCACAGGATGCGATTCAGCGCCGTGCCGTCGATGGTCCACAACTCGGCGTTGTAGGACTTGTAGCGGGCCCATTCGACCGGCGTGGTGGCGGTGAAGATGCGGGTGACCCGGGTCGGCTCGTTCGGTCGCACGATGCCGGGTGGCGCGCCGCAGGCGGTCAGCAGGGCCAGCAGGCCGACCGCGAGCGCGCGGACGATCCAACGATCAACGATTCGCATGGGCAGCTCCGGTCGCTTCTGAGAGGTAGTGTTCGACCGTCGCGCGGTCGGCGGCGTCAGGTTGCAGCTTGAGGTACTGGCGCCATTCGGTCGCGGCCTGCGCCGGTTGCTGGATGGTGCGGTACATGTAGCCGAGATCGCGGTGCGCGATGGGCGGATAACCCGGCACGCGCATGGCTGCGCGGTAGGCGTCGATGGCGCGCTTGTCGTCGCCGCCGGCACGACGCTTGCGGAACAGTTCGCCGCGGTAGTACTCGACCCATGCGAGATGCGGTCCGCGTGCGCGCTCCTGCAGACGATCGAGCAGCACGATGGTCTGCGGGTAATGACGCCGTCCGAGCTCGTCTTCCAGCCAGCTCGCGAAGAATGGCTCGGTAGCGGTCTGGTAGGTCTCCTCGCCCGTGCGACTGCCCGCATTCGCGAAGGCTTCGGCGGCTTCGCGCAAGGTCGTCATGCGCTCTTCGGTGGCCGGATGCGTGGCGAAGATGCCGGAAGGCTTGTTGCGGTCGCGGGCGTTGTCCTCGGCCAGCAAGCCTTGCCAGAGCAGGGCGCCCTGGTCGGCGCGATAACCGAGCTTGACCGCACGTTCGAAGCCTTCGGTATCCGATTCGCGTTCGGCGTCGCGGCTGTACTTGTACAGCGATGCGTAGGCGACCAGCTGCGAGACATCAAAGATGTCGTAGGCATCCTGGGTACCGCTGCGCGCCGCAACGAGTTGCAGGATGCTCAGCGCGTTCATGATGTCCTTGGTGCGCCGCCACTGCTTGATCGAATGCTGGTGCAGGAAGTGGCCGATCTCGTGACCGAGCACGAATCCGAGTTGCGCCTCGTTTTCCGAGCGCAGCAGTGCGCCGGTCCAGACCTGCATCACGCCGTTCGGCGCCATGCTGGCGTTGAAGTACGGGCGACGAATGATGTAGACGCGAATGTCCCGACAGTATTCGCCAGCCAGGTCGCAGACCAG
>JAKJFE010000236.1 GCA_022705045.1 Pseudomonadota bacterium
AAGCCGGCAGCTAGCATGGCGGCTGGATCGAAGGGCGCGCACCATGACGGAAACCGAACTGCTTTTCAACGGCCGCTGGCTGAACGTGCGCAGGCGCGGCGGCTGGGAATTCGTCGAACGCGCGAATCCCAAGGGCGCCGTGATCATCGTGGCGCTGACCGACGCCGATGAACTCGTCTTCGTCGAACAATTCCGCCCGCCTGTCGACGCCGTGACCATCGAAATGCCGGCTGGTCTGATCGGCGACATCGAAGGCACCGAGCATGAGGACGCCATCACCAGCGCCCATCGCGAACTGATCGAGGAAACCGGTTACGAGGCGGCGCGCATCGACTACGTCACCGGCGGCCCGGTGTCTTCCGGCCTCAGCACCGAAATCGCGCATTTCGTGCGCGCGACGGGCCTGAAACGCGTGGGTGAAGGCGGCGGCGACGAAACCGAGAACATCGTCGTGCACCATGTGCCGCTCAAGGATGCCGCCGCATGGCTGGTCGCCAAGGCGGCGGCTGGGCACCCGCTGGATCCGAAGCTCTGGGCCGGCCTGTATTTCGCCGAACGCAATGCGGACGGATCCGCTTGGCGCTGATCAGAGCGGCCCGTTTTCCCACGGGCCGGTGATGGCAGCGGTGAACCCCGGCGTGTAGCAATTCGCGAACAGCCAGCGACCATCCGGCGAAAAACACACGCCACACCATTCCTCGAAGCGGAAGTCGCCGGTAAATCCGCGCTCGCCTTGCATCACCACGTTGCTCTCGGCGAACGCGAAGGTGCGTCCTTCCAGATCCATGCCGACCATCCGTTGCGGATTGCCGCTGTCGTTGTCTTCGTTGATCAGCAACGCGCCGCGCGGCGTCACGCAAAGATTGTCCGGGTAGTCGAGCGCGTCCAGTGATTTGGCCTCGAACAACAAGGTCAACGTCTCGTCGCGCGGCCGGTAGATCCAGATCTGGCCGTGCTCCAGATCGCCGCCCGATGTCGAAGTGAAGAAGATCGCACCGCCGTGGACGTAGCAGCCTTCCAGACGCGCGAACCCGCTGCCGCCGAGCGCCAGCCCCTGCTCCGCCACGGCAGCCCCCTGCAGGTTGGCGTCGGCCTTCAGGCGTTCGGGCTCCGCGATGGGCACCCAGTGCGTGTCGAACGTGGCACCGACGACCACGCCTTTGCGCAGATCGGGACGCCCCTTCACACCCAGCATCTGCAGCCCGCCGCCCGCCGAAAGGCGCGCCGGATCGAGCGGCAGATAACGATAAAACCCTGATGGTCCGCGACCGTCCTCGGTCAGATACACGATGCCGGTCAGCGGATCGGTTGCCGCCGCTTCGTGCTTGAACAGTCCCATGCCGGGAATTCGCTCCGGCGCCCGCGTTCCGTCTGGAAAGACCTCGAACACGTAGCCGTGCTTCTTGTGCAATTCCGGCCGCTGACGGCCCTTGTCGTCAAAGCCGGTGGCCGGATCGACCGTCATTTCCTCACAACTCAACCAGGTGCCACGCGGCGTGGTGCCACCGGCGCAGTTCTGCAGCGTGCCGCCCAGCGCGGCGCGGAAATCGGTAGCTTGGCCGGTCGTCATGTCGAAATCGAACGCGACGCAACCGCCGGCCGCGGGCGCGTCGTACTGCAGCGACGCGTCACCGAACGCGCCCGCCGACGTGATGATCTCGTGGTTGCGGATCAGCGTGCAGCGCGAGCCTGCCTGCGCGACCACACCCATGCCGTCATGTGCGGCCGGCATGATGCCGCCGCGCATCGCTTCGCCCGCCCAGCCGAACGTGTGATAACGAAAGCCTTCCGGCAGACGCAGCAACGGCAATCCGGTGGTGTCGTCCACGACGGGGCGCAAGGGTCCGTAGCCGGCCGGGTTGGCGGCCATGGCACGCGGCGTGCGCGACCGACAGCCCGCGAGGCCGAATAGGCTGGCCAACGGCAAGCTGGCGCCCAGACCCAAACCGGCGCCACGCCGCAGGAAGTCGCGGCGGGCGTCGCGCATCACGTCATTCATCGCATCACTTCAGGCTGGCGACGCCGCGCGCCGAGATGCGGAATTCGACGCGCGATGCCGCCGGATCGAAGACCTTGCCCGCGTCCTCGGCCATGTGCCGCGCTTCCTTTTCGCTGATCTCGACGCGCTCCAGCTTGCCGCTGACGACCGCGTTGCCGCTGAGATCCTTGGGCACGGTGAAGTCGTGGTTGGTCATGACGCGCGCCATCTGCTCGCCGTCGATCAATTGCAGCCAGCAGCCCTGCTTCTGGCAGACCTTGCCGACGCGACCGCTGAACACGCCGTCGACGCTGGCGTGCTCGGCACTGAGCTTGGCGAGTGCCGCGCCGAGCGTGTCGGTCTTGGCGTCGGCGGCGATGACTTCGCCGTAGCCGCCGGAGGCATTCGCCGTCGGTGCAGGTGCCGGCTTCGATTCATCGGCGATGGCGACTTCGACAGCGAACAACGCGAGCAATGCGAAACCGAGATGGGCGAGCTTGATCATGGTGGAACTCCTGTCGTCGTGATCGGGATTCAATGCGTGGTGAGGGCGTAACCCAGCAACTCGGCCTGCGGCTCGGCCGTGCCGTAGCGACCGTTCGCGTCGCGGGCCAAGTCGGCCATCGCACAGTCGGGGTCGTGGGTGAAATACAGACGTACGCCGCGTGACAGTTTGTCGTCGAGGAAAGCGCGTTTCTCGTCGATCAGCATTTCCGGGTAACGGTCGTAGCCCATGGTGATCGGCAGATGCACCCAAGGGCGGCCGGGAATCAGGTCGGCGCAGAACACGACCCCGTGATCGCCACCGATTTCGGCCAGCATCAGGCCGGGCGTATGGCCGTTCGAGAAACTGAAACGCACGTCGCTGCCGAGCGTGTCGCAG
>JAKJFE010000093.1 GCA_022705045.1 Pseudomonadota bacterium
CGCGAAGGGCGCAGCCAGTGCGTCAACGACGTGCGCAAGGATCCGCGCTACATCACCCCGCCGGACGTGCCGGTGCCGCAGGCCGAGCTCGCCATCCCGATCGTGCTCGGCGGCGAAGTGCTGGGTGTGCTCAACGTCGAATCGAACCGCGTGTTCGATGCGCTCGACATCGCCAGCCTCGACATCGTCGCCAGCCATCTCGCGGTCGCGATCGAGAACGCGCGCCTGCTGGCCGAAGCGCGCGACGTCGCCGTGCTCGCCGAACGCCAGCGGCTCGCGCGCGAGCTGCACGACAACGTCACCCAGATCCTGTCCAGCATCAACCTGATCACGCAAAGCCTGCCGCAGGCGCTGCGCAAGAATCCGGCCGAGGCCGAACGCCGCGCCCAGCGCCTGCACGAACTGGCGCAGACCGGGTTCGCCGAACTGCGCGCGCTGCTGCGCGAACTGACGCCGCCAGCGCAGGCCAATCGCCCGACCATCTCGCGCGCCGGCCGCGCCTTCCTCGGCCTCGAACAGCTGCGCGACGGCGGACTGCCGGCGGCCCTGACGCCCCTGCTGAAGCGCATGGTGCCGGAGTCGATCCGGCTGGTGATGAACATCGGCAGCTACGAACTGCAGCGCATCGACCGCGAGGAAGCGCTGTTCCGCGTCTGCCAGGAAGCGGTGTCGAACGCGGTCCGACATGCGCAGGCGACACGGCTGACGGTCAGCCTCAAGCTCAGCGAACGCGCACTGACGCTGTCGGTGCTCGACAATGGCCGCGGTCTTGGTGCCGACCGCCGCGACGGCCTCGGGCTCAAGCACATGCGCGAACGCGTCGAACAACTCGGCGGTGTGTTCCGCATCGTGCCGGCTGCGCCGCAAGGTACCCTGATCGAAGCGGCCGTGCCGCGCGAGGATCGAAACCCGCCATGAGTCCGAACATCCGTGTCCTGCTGGTCGACGACCATGCCGTCGTGCGCGAAGGCATCCGCGCCGTGCTGGAAGACTTCGACGAGATACACGTCGTCGGCGAAGCCGGCGATGGCGATGCCGCATTGACGATGCTGGCGCGCACCCAGCCCGACCTGCTGCTCAGCGACCTGAAGATGCCCGGCCTGCCCGCACCGGAGCTGGTGAAACGCGCGCTCGCTGCACAACCGACGCTACGGGTGTTGATGTTCACGAGTTTCGCCGAGCATGCGCAGGTGAAGACCATGCTCGATGCCGGTGCGCATGGCTATCTGCTCAAGGACGCCGCGCGCGAAGACATCCGGCGCGCCATCAACACCGTCGCGCAGGGGCAGCCGTATCTGCATCCGCTGGCCGAAGCGGCGCTGCGCGGTCGTGTCGGCCATCAGGGCCTCGAGCGCCTGACCGAGCGCGAACGCGACGTGCTGCTGCTAGTCGCTGAAGGCATGAGCAACAAGGAAGTCGGCCGCAAGCTCAACCTCACCGAAGGCACGGTGAAGGGTTATGTCAGTGCGATCTTCGAAAAGCTCGGCGTCAACGACCGCACCCAGGCCGCGTTGATCGCGCATCGCGCCGGCATGACGTAGCGCCGTCGCCTCACCGGATCGCGACGCCTAACGCGCGCTGCGACCGACGCGCACGAACAGGTCCCATTGCACGATGCGCGCCACGCTCGGGTCGCCCCATGCGCGCACGAAGTCGTCGTGCACGAGGTCGAGCGGCGAGTGTCCATGCTGCTGGCGATAACGCGCGACCGCCGACCAGCTGTCGAGGTAGGCGAGGTATTGCGGCAAGGTCCAGTGCTGCTGCATCGGCGGCAGCGGGCCGAGGTCGATGCGTTCGAACGGGAACGGCAGATCAGCGTAGTGGCGGTCGATGTGCGCACGCTCCGGCGGCCAGTACGGCGCGGTGAGGTCTTCGTACAGCCGCGCATACACCGCGTCGACGTCCCCATCGACGTGCGATCGCGCATAGCCGATCTCGGCCACCACGCCGCCGGGCTTCAGCACGCGCTTCACTTCACGATGCCAGGCATCGACATCGCACCAGTGCAGGGCTTGCGCGATGGTCGTCAGGTCGACGCTGTGGCTCGGCAGCGAACACGCCTCGGCACGTTCGACCGCATACGTCACACGCGAATGCGGCTCGGCATGGGCGATCTGTTCGGCGCTCGGATCGGTGGCATGTACCGCCGCGAAGTGGGCCGCGAGCGCGACGCTGGCCTGGCCATTGCCGCAGCCGGCGTCCCAGCAGCGATCACGCGCCGGCGCGAGTGCTGCGAGCCCTGCGAACAAGGCCGCCGGGTAATGCGGACGGGCCTGTGCGTAGTGCGCAGCGTGGCCGGAGAAGTGGTCCTTGAAGGTCATGATCGCGCCTGCGCGGGTCGACGCCCGAAGCGCTCGCGCCCCGTCGACATCGGGGCCGGCCGTGGATCGATGATCCGGTACGCGCCGGACGCCAGATCGCCCAGCCTGTAGTCGCCGCTGGCGACGCGGATCAAGCGCAGCGTCGGCAATCCGACGGCCGCGGTCATCCGTCGCACCTGGCGGTTGCGGCCTTCGCTGATCGTGAGTTCCAGCCAAGCATCGGGCACCGTCTGACGCACACGGATCGGCGGATCGCGCGGCCACAGGTTCACTGGCGCATCGATGCGCCGCACGTCGGCCGGTCGGGTCGGACCATCGTTCAACACGACGCCGCGCCGCAACAACTCGAGTTGATCGTCGCGCGGATCACCTTCGACCTGAACGTGATAGGTCTTGCGATGCGCGTGTTTCGGATCGGTCAGACGATGCGCGAGCGCACCATCGTCGGTGAGCACCAGCAGACCTTCGGAATCACGATCGAGGCGCCCGGCCGCGTAGACGCCGGGCACATCGATGAAATCGGCCAAGGTGCGACGGCCCTGCCCGTCGGTGAACTGGCAGAGCACGTCGTAAGGCTTGTTGAAAAGGACGATCAACCGCCGGTCGCGGGCTGGGCCGGTGCATCGGCCGCTTCACCGCCGTCGGCCATTTCGGACGGCTTGCGGAAGCGCAGCGTCATGCGATCGGATTCGCCGATGGCGGCGTATTTCTCGCGGTCGACGTCCTTCAGCGCGTAGCTCGGCGGCAAGGTCCACACGCCTTCCGGATGATCCTTGGTGTCCTTCGGATTGGCGTTGACCTCGCTCTTCTCCTCGAGTACGAAGCCGGCCGCCGTGGCGAGACCGATCACGTAGTCTTCGGTCAGGTAGCCGGATTCCTTGGTCTGCTCGACCGTGGTGCCAGGGTTCGCGCGATGCTCGACCACACCGAGCACGCCGCCCGGCTTCAACACGTCGAAGAAGGCCTTGAAGTAGTCGCCGTCGTTGCCGGCCATGGTCCAGTTGTGGACGTTGCGGAAGGTGACGACCGCATCGGCCGAGTTCGCGTCGCCGAAGTTCGGTGCCTTGGCGTCGAAGAGCCGCAGGTCGACCTTGTCGTACAGGGCAGCATCGGCGGCGAGCTTGGCCTTGAGCTGTTCGTTGTTGCGCGCGTAGTAACCCGGCGCATCCGGCGCCGACGTGTCCCAAGTGACCGCGACGAGCTTGCCGGCGTCACGCAGATACGGGGCCAGGATTTCGGTGTACCAGGCGCCACCGCCCGGCGTGACTTCGACGACCGTCATGGTCGGCGCGATTCCAAAGAAGGCCAGGGTCTCTTTCGGATGACGGTACTGATCGCGCGCCTTGTTCTCGTCCGAGCGATGCGTGCCGGCGAGGATGGCGTCAATCGGATCGGCGGCCGGTGCGGGCGCTGCAACCGGCGCGGTCTCGGCCGGCGGCGGCGTCGCGGCGGCCGTGTCGGCGGGCGGGGCTTCGTTCGAACAGGCCGCGAGCGCGGCAACGATGGCGAGGGCAAGACCGGTGCGGATGTTCATCGGAAGGACTCCGTCGAGTGGGGGCGGCAGGGTATCAGCGCCGCGGACCGGCGCGCCGTGAACGGAACCCGCGTGATGCGGGGAAGTTCCCGTGCCCGCTCACGACTCGTCACAAGGCGCCGTGGCCGGGCGGCCGAGCACGACCCGCACCGGGTAATGATCGGAGCCGAGGTCCGGTCCGCGCGTCGCATCGATGCGCTGCCAGTGCCGGCTCGCAAGCACGTGGTCGATCGGAATGCCGACGACGCCGCGCCCGCGCACTGGCCAGGTCGGTGCCAGACCACTGGCGCGCCGCCAGCCCTGCGCGGCGAACGGCGCGAACGCCGACGACCACGGTGTTGCATTGAAGTCGCCGGCGATCAGTGACGGCATCCCACGTTCGTTCATGGCAGCCGCCACCGCGGCCAGGAAGCGGTCGCGCACCCGCTTGTCGTCGGGCGAGATCGGCGGCATCGGATGCACCGCACGCACGGCCACGCAGCCCTGCGGCGTGTCGATGGCGACATCGATCGCGGCGATGCCACGGTCGTCGCGCAGGATCGCCTGCGTCGCGATCGGATGCCGCGACAACACGGCGATGCCGAACGGATCATGCCCCGGCACGACGACGCGATGCGGATAGTCCGTCCAGTCCGTCAGCGCCTGCGCATAGGCCGGCGACACTTCGAGCAACACGAGTACGTCGACGGGCGTGTCGTCCGTCCATGCGATCAGGCGCTCGGGGGACGTCGTGCCCAGATGCACGTTCGCGCTGATCACCCGAAACGGCGCGAGCTGCGAGGCATCCGTCGCCGCCGGCAGGCGTGGCGTGGCCGTCCACCATGGCAGCAACACCAGCAGCCCGAGCGCCCACCAACGCCGATCGCGCCAGCCGAGCAGCAACACCACCGGCATCAGGGCAACGACATACTGCCACTGCCAGTGCACCGCGAGATCGAGCAGCCAGGCCATGCGTCCGCCACGCCCGTGCAGCCACGGTGATGCCCACGGCAACAGCAACGCCGCGATCAGCAACGGCAACAGCCAGCGGGAACGGCGAACCAGGACGTCGAACATGGTCAGGATTCGAGCGGCAGGAAGATGTCGGTCACCGCCTGATGTTCGGGCACATCCGGGAAAAAGGCGACGCGCTGCAGAAACGGCGGACAATCGCGCAGCGCCTCGCCGCTACTCGGCAGCCATTCGGCGAACAGGAAGCGGATGGTCGGGCCGAGCGTGGCTTCCGAACCGACATGGCGCAGCACCGCGCAACGCCCGCCCGGAATCCGTCCGGCCACGACGCCTTCGGCATTCGCCTCGATCTCGCGATCGGTCGCCGCGGCGAGTCCGAAGCGGAACTCGGCCGGCGGCGTGTCGTCCGGATCGTCGTAGAGCAGGTTGTAGGTTGCGCTGAGCGATGGCGGCAGGCGGTTCGCGCGACGCCAGGCGATGAAGCGACGGATGCTGTCGCCCAGTCGTTCCTGCGGGCCGACATGGTCGAGCAGGGCGATGCGGGTGTCGGGCAGGGTGAGGATGCGGACGTCGGCGAGTTCGGGCGGGGTATGCATGTGCTGGCTCCGGATGCGGTGCAGGGGTTCGACGAGATCGAGCCAGGCGTCCCAGTCGGGGCGTTCACGGAACGCGCTCGGGCTTTGTCCGAGCACGCGCCGGAAGGCCCGCGAGAACGATTCCGCATGTTCGTAGCCGCTGTCGTAGGCGATGTCGGTCACCGACGCGTCGGCGCGGAACGCCAGTCGCCGACCGGCCCGCAACAGCCGCAGGCGCTGCACGTAGTCGCGCAGGCCGAGACCGAACAGAGCCGAGAACTGGCGCTGGCAGTGGAACGGCGAAAACGCCGCGACCGCAGCCAGATCGGACACGTCGAGCGACGCATCGAGCTGCGCATCGATGTGGTCGAGCAACTTGCGCATGCGCGCGAGGTAACGGTCACGGTGTGCTGCGTTCACGGAGGACTCCAGGCTCGGCGCCAGTTTGTTGATGCAGCGCAAGTCGCGCCTGACCGTTCCTGCGCCATGATGTGACTGTCTGACACAATGACCGCCAATTCCGCCACACCCACGTCCCCGCGAGGAGACCGCCATGATCCCATCGTCCCGCCTGCTGTGGCTGCTCGCCCTGCTCGCCGTTCCGCTGGCGCAGGCGGCCGACCAGAACCGCCGCGTCGGCACCGGCACCGGCTGCACCGACGCCACGCTCACCAGCGCATTCAACGCCATCCGTACCCAGACCGGTACGCACACGATCCGCATCAACAAGGGCAACTACGCCCTGCCGGATGGACTGACCTATTTGCCCACGGTGAACCAGACCGCGGTACTCATGGAAGGCGGTTACGACGACTGTCTCGCTGCCGCGCCTTCCGGCAGCACCGCCAGCGATGCTGATCGCGCCGTCTTCAGCGGTGCCGGTGGCACCGCGTTTCCAGTGTTCAATCTTGCGATCAACGGGTTGGTCCAGACCTTTCAGATTCGCCGCGTCGTGCTCACGGGTGGCGATGCCGGCGGTCTCGTCGTCGGCGGCCAGGCCTCGGTGCTGCTCGGGCTCGGAACGACGATCAAGAACAACAACACCGCAACCAATGGCGGCGGCGTGATGCTGGTCGGCGCGCGCATGGGCGTCGTCGCGACCGACCGCATCGATCTGTACATCGATGAAGGCGCGGAGATTCGCAACAACGCGGCGGTGGGCCGCGGCGGCGGCGTTTACTGTGGCGACACCGCGTCGGCAGACCGCCACGCCAGCATCGTCTTCCGCGACGGCATCATCGGTTACAACGAGGCCAACGAGGGCGCTGCGTTCTACTGTCGCGGATCCGTGGAACTCGGCGGCGGGTTCCAGCCCCGTCCGAGCCCGGGCCGGGTCGCCTGGATCATCGGCAATCAGATCGTCTCGACCGGCTCCGGCGTGGGCTGCGCTGCCGGATTCGGCACGCTCGATACCGTGTTGACGGTGGAAAGCGACGGCTACCGCCATCTCGGGGCAGCGCCTGGCAGCAACGGGCTGTTGGCGGTCACCGCGAACGGCGGCGACGGGAGCCCAGCCCTGTGCCTGACGGGAAGCCGTCTGCGCAATGACGCGGGCAATCCGGCGCCGGCCGGCCAAAGCCTGTTCAGGCTGCGCAATCTGTACATCTCGGACCAGTCCGGCAACAGCTTCGTCGGCCTCAGCACGCGCGATTCGCTGGAATTGATCGTCGAGCCCGCTGGCGACAACGTCGCATGCACGTTTTTCAATGCGACGCCTTGTGTCCGATTCGCGAACAACAGCACCGGCGTCGGCGAGGGCATGCTGCTGCATGCGACCGGCAACAGCATGCTGCAACTGCGCCGCGCACTGATCGACGGCAACAGCCTGCGCTCGGAACTCGGCATGGCCGACGACAACGCCGACCTGATCCTGATGGCGTCGGTGCTCGACAACAACGACGTCGCGATTCGATCCGTCGTACCCGCGACGTCGGCATTGTTCACGGCGCGCTATGGCGGCGTGGCCGACGTCCGCAACAGCACGGTGATCCAGCGTTCGGCGCTGACGGAGTTCTTCCGTCTCGGCTGGGCACCGCATGGCAATACGGTCGACATCCACGGCAATGCCTATGCGCAGGCCAGTGCGTTCGCGGCGACGACCGGCTCGCCGCTCGCGGTGGCTTACGAGAGCGCAACGCCGACCACGAACTTCCGACGTTACTGGTGCGGCTACTTCGTCAACACCACAACCAACTTCAGCGGCCACACCGTCGTCAACAATGCCGCGACCGGCACCTACAACCTCGCGGCCAACTTCAGCGTCGACGCCAACTACGCGCCCACCCACGCGAACCTGCGCGACGCCTGCACCGCACCGAGCGGCACCCTCAACCGCGACTACTACGGCCGCCCGTACAGCGTCGACTTCCCGCCGACGAACAGCCTTCCGGCCGACATCGGCGCCGTCGAAGCGCAGTTGCAGGATGGGATCTTCAGCAATGGCTTCGAGACCTGACCATGCGACAACAGGACGACCTCAGCAAAGGCATGCGCGGAGCGACATGAACCGACGCAATGCGCTTGCTTCTGTCGGAATCGCACTCGTTCTTGCGGCCATCGCCACCTGGTCGTTACTCGGCACTCGGGAAACCGATGTCTACGCGGCGGCACTGGCAGATTTTGCGAATTCCGAAGCCGTGTATCTCAGCCAGCCTTCCACCTGCGAGCAAGACCGCAGTCCCGATGGCATTCCCGACCCGCTGTTTCAGCGTTTCGTCGAAGCGAATCGTCCAGAAGCCGGATCGATTTCGCTCAAGTCACTGCGTTTTCGACACCTTGTGGCCGATGCCACACAGGTCGAACATTCCGCGACAGCGGGAGTACCGATCTCGGTTCTATTGCAGGGGAATTTGCCCGTCTATCTCTCGCGCGTCGGCTTCAATGACGAAGAATCGGAGGCGCTCTTTTGTGTCACTGCGCTGGGCGACTTCTTCGTTCACATGAAACAGACTGAAGGGCATTGGAAGCTCGCGAATATCGTGATCACGGCAGTCCCTTGATCTGAACCTTCGCAGTGACGCAGGTCCAGTCAGTCCGCCAACAACGGCTTCAACGCTCTGAGCACGTGATCGCGCAGTCTTGGCTGGGCGGCCGCGGTGGGGTGGATGTTGTCGTCGAGGAAGTTGCCGAGGTCGTCGGCGATCGGGGCGAGCAGGAAGGGCAGCAGCGTGATGGCGTGTTCGCGCGCGAGATCGGCGTACATCTGCCGGAACTGGGTGGTGTAGTCGGGGCCGTAGTTCGGCGGCAGTTCCATGCCGACGAGCAGGACATCGGCCTTGCGCGCCTTCGCGGTCGTGATGATGCGCGCGAGGTTCTGCTTCGCGAGATCGAGCGGCAGGCCACGCAGGCCGTCGTTGGCGCCGAGCTCGACGATCACGATGTCCGGCGATTGTTCGGTCAGCACGGCCTCGATCCGGGCGGCACCACCCGCCGTGGTTTCGCCGCTGATGCTCGCGTTCGCGACGCGCCAGCCCTGCGCCTGCAAGGTCTGGTCGAGCAGATGCACCCAGCCCCGCTCGGGCGCCAGATTGTAGGCCGCCGACAGCGAATCGCCGAACACCAGCACGCGCTTCGGCGCCGCGGCCTGCACGGCAGCGGTCGCGAACAGCGCGACCATGACGAAAGCTTGAATTGCAATCTGCGAGAGTGTCCGCATGATCCCTGTTCCTGTGATCCGTTCCCGGAGTCGATGAATGAATGCCGTGCGTGAGGATGCCATTGCCGAGGTGAATGCCGCACCCGTGCTGATCGACGTGCATGGCCTGACCCGGCGCGTCGCCCTGCCCGGCCGCGAACTGACCATCCTCGACGAGGTCGGGTTCCGCGTGTACGGCGGCGAGAGCCTGGCCATCGTCGGCGCTTCGGGTTCGGGCAAGTCGACCTTGCTCGCGCTCCTCGCAGGCCTCGATGTCGCCAGCAGCGGCGACGTGCGCATCGCCGGCACCGGCCTGGCCGCACTCGACGAAGACGCACGAGCGAAACTGCGCAGCGAACGCATCGGTTTCGTGTTCCAGAACTTCCAGCTGCTGCCGGCGCTGACCGCGCTCGAGAACGTCATGCTGCCGCTGGAACTGGCCGGCCATGACGACGCCGAATCGCCGGCCCGGCAGATCCTCGCGCGTGTCGGCCTCGGCGAACGCCTCGACCATTACCCGCGCCAGTTGTCGGGCGGCGAACAGCAACGCGTCGCGATCGCACGCGCCTTCGTCACGCGACCGCAGATCCTGTTCGCCGACGAACCCACCGGCAATCTCGACACCGCGACCGGCAAGGTCATCGCCGAACTGCTGTTCGAGCTGAATCGCGCCGAGGGCACGACCCTGATCCTCGTCACCCACGACGAACGCCTGGCCGCGCGCTGTGCGCGGCAACTGCGTCTCGATGGCGGCCGCGTGGTCGGTCGCGCATGAAGAACACACGTTCGCTGCTGCGCCTGTCCTGGCGGCAACTGCGCCGCGATCTCGCCTCGGGCGAACTGCGCGTCCTGTTCGCGGCCCTGATGCTGGCCGTGCTCGCCGTCACCGCCGTCGGGTTCGTCACCGATCGCGCCCAGCGTGCGCTGGCGCTCGAAGCCAATCGCCTGCTCGGTGGCGACGCCGTGTTGCGCAGCGACAGCGATATCGACGATGCGTTGCGCACACTCGCGCAGGACCCGCGACTTGCGCGCAGCGAGATCCGCAGCTTCAACAGCATGCTGCGCACGAACGCCGGGTTGAAGCTCGGCGAGGTGCGCGTGCTCGGCGCCGACTATCCGTTGCGCGGGCAGTATCGACTGATCGACGCCGACGGCGTCGAACGCAAGCATCGCGGCGCACCCGCCGCCGGCACGACCTGGCTGTCGCGCGCCGGTGCCGACGCACTCGGCGTGCGCATCGGCGACGCCGTGCATCTCGGCACACGCAGCTTCACGTTGAGCGCCCTCGTCGTGCAGGAACCGGATGCGGTGCTCGACTATTTCAACACCGCGCCCAAGGTCTTCATCGCGCTCGACGATCTGGCATCGACCGGTCTCGTGCAACCGGGTGCGCGTATCGTCCATCGCCTCGTCGTCGCCGGGCCGGACGCCGCAGTGCGCGACTTCGTCGAGGCCGTGAAGCCACAGCTCGGTCGCGGCCAGCGTCTCGAAACCGCGGCCGATGCACGCCCGGAAATCCGCAGCGCGCTCGATCGCGCCGATCGTTTCCTCGGACTCGCCGCATTGATCTCGGTCGTGCTCGCCAGCATCGCCGTCGCGATGGCCGCGCGCCGGCACAGCGCGCGCCATCTCGACGATGCCGCCGTGCTGCGTTGTCTCGGCGCCAGCCAACGCGACATCGCGAGCCTGCATCTGCTCGCGATGATCCTGCTGACCGTGCTGGCTGCGCTGGTCGGTATCGCGCTCGCTTACGCGCTGCAGTGGTTCGCGGGCGGCAGCCTGGAACGCACGCTCGGCATCACCGTGCCCGCCGCCGGCCCGATGCCGGCCCTGTACGGCACCGCTGTCGGCTTCACCGTGCTGCTCAGTTTCGCGTTGCCGCCGGTGCTGGCGCTGCGGCGCGTGCCAGCGCTGCGGGTATTGCGACGTGATTTGCCGCTGGTCGAACCCAGCGCGCTGCTGACCAGCCTGACTGGCCTCGCCGGTCTGGTCGCCTTGTTGTGGTGGAAGTCCGGCTCGGCGGAAATGGCCGGCAGTCTGCTCGGCGGTCTCGCCCTGGCCTTCGTGGCACTGGCTGCACTGGCGGCGATTCTGCTGTTGGGCTTGCGGCGCCTGCGCGGGCGCTTGCGCGGCGCCTGGCGCTACGGACTGGCGAACCTGTCGCGTCGCGCCGGTTCGAGCCTGGCCCAGATCGCCGCGCTCGGCCTCGGCCTGACCGTGTTGCTGCTGCTCGGCCTCGTCCGCTCCGACCTGCTCGCGCGCTGGCGCGAGGCGATTCCCGCGGACGCGCCGAACCAGTTCGTCATCAACATCCAGCAGGACCAGCTCGACGACGTGCGCGCCCTGCTGGCCGAGCGGCAGCTGCCCGATGCGACGCTGTTCCCGATGGTGCGCGGGCGACTCGTCACCGTGAACGGCGATGCGGTCAGCGGCGACGATTACGCCGATCGCGGCGAACGTGCGCGCCGACTCGCCGACCGCGAATTCAACCTGAGTGCGACGACCGCGTTCGCCGACGACAACGTCGCGGTCGCGGGCCGACTGTGGACGGCGGCGGATGTCGATCAGGCGCAGTGGTCGGTCGAGGAAGGCTTCGCCAAGGCGCTGGGCTGGCGCATCGGCGACATCGTCGCCTTCGACATCGGCGGACAACGCATCGAGGCGCCGATCACCAGCCTGCGCAAGGTCGCCTGGGAAAGTTTCCGCCCGAACTTCTTCGTGCTCGGCACACCCGCGACGATCGCGAAGCTGCCGGCCAGCTACATCACCAGCCTGCACGTGCCGGACGCGAAACGCGACGTCGTGAACGCCTTGGTCGAACGTTTCCCGAACCTGAGCGTGATCGACATCGGCGCCGTGCTGGCGCAGGTGAAAGGCACGGTCGAACAGGTCACCGAAGTGGTCGAACTGGTGTTCCTGTTCACGCTCGCGGCCGGCGTGCTGGTGCTGGTTGCGGCCATCCACGCCAGCCAGGACGAGCGCCTGCGCGAAGGCACGGTGATGCGCGTGCTCGGTGCGCGCCGCGGGCAATTGCGGCTGGCGCAACTGTCGGAGTTCGCGGTGATCGGATCGATCGCAGCCGTCGTGGCCGTGATTGCCGCAAACGGCATCGCCGCCAGCATCGCGACGCGGGTGCTGGACCTGCCGTGGACGCCGAACCTGGCGCTCAGCCTGCAGGTGGCGGGACTTGGATTGCTGCTCGTCGTGACTGCGGGCTGGTGGACGACCCGCCGCACCGTCGCGGCGCCGCCGGCAGACACCTTGCGTGCCCTCGCCTGACGGTCTTGGCCATCCCGATCAATCGAGCTTCTTCAGCCACTTCAGCAAGGGCGCCCAGTCGTCCTGGTGCGAGCGCGTCTGTTCGCTGTGGTAGTCGAACAGGCTCTTGCCGAGCCCGGCCAGCAACACGTAACCCTGCGAATCGCGCAACTCGGCCACCACCGGGAACGCTGATTCCTTGAGCTGCGCGACCGCCATCTGGGTCGCATTCGTCCAGGGTTTGGTGCGATTGGCGATGATCGCGACCGGGAATTTCTTGCGCTTCACCACGGGCAGTTCCGCCAGCTCCGCGAAGAAGGCCTCCGACGCTTCAAGATCGATGACCGAGGGCATGACCGGGATCACCAGGGCATCGGCCGCTTCCAGCAACTCGGCCACTTCCGCCACGCGGATGCCGGCCGCGGTGTCGACGATGCAACGCTTCGTGCCCGTCGGCGCCTTGGCCGTGACCTTGGGCCCGACCTTGCCGGCCATGCCCAGCACCGGATGGGCCAGCGCGACGCGCTTCTCGGCCCAGTGCAGGGACGAGCCCTGGCGGTCGCAGTCGATCAGGACCGTTTCCTTGC
>JAKJFE010000094.1 GCA_022705045.1 Pseudomonadota bacterium
CGGGCCACGAGTGGCCCTCCTACAGCAACACGCACATCGTCGCCTTGACGCACCGCCGGCCAGATCCCGACCACCGCTTTCGCTTGCAGCCACTTCTCGCGCACGATGGTGTCGAGCATGGCGCGGGCATCGTCGAACAACTTGCGTGCTTCGACGCCGACCACCGCGTCGTCGAGGATGGCGGGGTAACGTCCGGCAAGCTCCCAAGTCGAGAAGAACGGCGTCCAGTCGATGAAGGGTACGAGGTCGGCCAGCGGCCAGTCCTCGAACACGGTGATGCCGGGCTGTTTCGGCGCCTCGGGCACATGATCGCCAGGTGTGAAGGCTTGGCGGCGTGCGGCATCGATCGACACCAGCCGCTTGGCATCGCCACGATTCGCGTGGCGGGCGCGCACGTCGGCGTAATCGGCATTGGTCTTGGCGACAAAGTCTTCGCGCAAGTCCTGGCTCATCAGCGACGCGGCCACGCCAACCGCACGCGACGCGTCCTTGACCCAGGCGACCGGGGTTTTCAGATGCGGCGCGATCTTCAGCGCGGTGTGTGCGCGCGAGGTCGTGGCACCACCGATCAGCAGCGGCTGCGTGAAGCCTTGTCGCTTCATTTCCTTGGCGAGATGCGTCATCTCGTCGAGCGAAGGCGTGATCAAGCCGGACAGGCCGATGATGTCGGCGTTCTCCGCACGCGCCGCATCGAGGATGTTCTGGGCCGCGACCATCACGCCGAGGTCAACGACCTCGAAGTTGTTGCAGCGGAGCACTACGCCGACGATGTTCTTGCCGATGTCGTGCACGTCGCCCTTGACCGTAGCCAGCACGATCTTGCCGTTCGACTGGTGGGTCTGGCCGCTGCGCGCCTTTTCTTCCTCGATGAACGGAATCAGGTGTGCGACCGCGCGCTTCATCACCCGCGCCGACTTCACCACCTGCGGCAGGAACATCTTGCCGGCGCCGAACAGGTCGCCGACCACGTTCATGCCGGCCATCAGCGGACCTTCGATGACGTCGAGCGGACGCGTCGAGGCGAGGCGCGCTTCCTCGGTGTCGGCTTCGACGAAGGCATCGATGCCATGCACCAGCGCATGTTTCAGTCGGTCCACGACCGGCGCGTCGCGCCAGGCCAAGGCCGCGGACTGGTCGACCGTTTCGCCCTTCTTGCCCTTGTAGCGTTCGGCGATCTCGATCAGGCGTTCGGTGCCGTCGCTGCGACGGTTCAGCACCACGTCCTCGACGCGTTCGCGCAGGTCGGTATCGAGGTCGTCGTAGATCGGCAGCGCACCGGCATTGACGATGCCCATGTCCATGCCGGCACGGATGGCGTGGTACAGGAACACGGCGTGGATGGCTTCGCGTGTGAGGTTGTTGCCGCGGAACGAAAAGCTGACGTTGGAGACCCCGCCGGACACGTGCGCCAGCGGGAAGCGTTGCTTCAACGCGCGTGTCGCCTCGATAAAGTCGATGCCGTAAGCATTGTGCTCGTCGATGCCGGTGGCGATGGCGAAAACGTTCGGATCGAAGATGATGTCTTCGGATGCGAAGCCGGCTTCGTTGACGAGCAGATCATGCGCGCGCGTCAGGATCTCGACCTTTCGTTCGAAGCTGTCGGCCTGGCCGGTTTCGTCGAAGGCCATGACCACGACTGCGGCGCCGTAACGCTGCACCTTGCGGGAATGATCGAGGAAGGCCGCTTCGCCTTCCTTCAGCGAGATCGAGTTGACGATGGCCTTGCCTTGCACGCACTTCAGGCCGGCCTCGATCACTTCCCACTTCGAGGAATCGATCATCACCGGTACACGTGCGATGTCGGGTTCCGAGGCGATCAGGAACAGGAACTTGCGCATCGCCGCCACGGCGTCGAGCAGGCCCTCGTCCATGTTGATGTCGATGACCTGGGCGCCGCTCTCGACCTGCTGGCGCGCGACCGCGAGCGCCTCGTCGTAGCGGTCTTCCTTGATCAACTTGCGGAACTGCGCGCTGCCGGTGACATTGGTGCGTTCGCCGACGTTGACGAAGTTCGTCGTCGGCGTGATCACGAAGGGTTCCAGGCCCGCGAGACGGGTGTACGGGGCCGGCGTTGCGCGCGCACGGGGTGCGATGCCGCGCACCGCTTCGGCAATCGCGGCGATGTGTTCGGGCGTGGTGCCGCAGCAGCCGCCGACGATGTTCAGCAGGCCGGCGCGCGCGAACTCGCCGAGCACGGCGGCCATGTCTTCGGGCGTTTCGTCGTAGCCGCCGAAAGCGTTCGGCAGGCCGGCGTTCGGATGGCAGCTGACGTAGGTGTCGGCGACTTCCGACAGCACGTCGAGATGCACGCGCAGGTCTTTGGCGCCGAGCGCGCAGTTGAAGCCGATCGACAAAGGCTTGGCGTGTCGCACCGAATACCAGAAGGCTTCCGCGGTCTGGCCGCTGAGCGTGCGCCCGGAGCGATCCGTGATCGTGCCGGAGATCATCACCGGCAGGCGTGCGCCGCGCGCCGCGAACACCTCGTCGAGCGCGAACAGAGCGGCCTTGGCGTTCAGCGTGTCGAAGATGGTCTCGACCATGATCGTGTCGGCACCGCCGTCGATCAGGCCGTTCGCAGCTTCGCGATAAGTGTCGACCAGTTCGTCGAAATGGATGTTGCGGAAGCCCGGATTGTTCACGTCCGGCGACAGCGAGGCGGTCCGCGACGTCGGGCCAAGAATGCCGATGACGAAACGCGGTTGCTGCGGCGTCTTCGCCTCGGCCGCATCGCACTCGATGCGTGCCAGGCGCGCGCCTTCGCGGTTCAGTTCGTAGACGACGCGCTCCAGCGCGTAATCGGCCTGCGACACCGAGGTCGAATTGAAGGTGTTGGTCTCGATCAGGTCGGCGCCGGCGTCGAGGTATTGCCGATGCACGTCGCGGATCAACTGCGGCTGGGTCAGCGACAGCAGATCGTTGTTGCCTTTCAGGTCCTTCTCGGCGTGTTCGTGCGGACCGTGGTGCGGGCAACCGGGGCCGCAGCCGTGGCCGACGACGAAGCGTTCGCCGCGGAAGCCGGCTTCGTCGAGCTGGGCGCGTTGCAGCATCGTGCCCATCGCGCCGTCGAGGATCAGGATGCGTTCGCGCAATGCCGCTTCGAGCAGCGCCACGCGCGCCGGATTCAGCCAGGGCAGGGCGCTCATGGCTTGCGCGCCAGCAGGGTCAGGACTTCGAAGTTCGGCGCACGCTTCTCGCGCGAGCTGACTTCGCAGTCGATGACGTCGAGCCCGGCCTTCTTCGCGAGCTTTTTCAACTCGTCGACGGTGAAGCCGAGATTGCAGTGGTCGAATTCCTCGGCCACGGCCTTGTGCGCGTGCTTGTTCAACGTCAGCGCCAGCAAGCGACCGCCGGGGCGCAGAACGCGCACGGCCTCGCGCACGGCTACCGCCGGTTGTTCGGAATAGGTCAACGCGTGCATCAGCAGGACCAGATCGAACTTCTCGTCGGGAAGACTCAGCGCATGCATGTCGCCGTGTTCGACGCGCACATGCTTGAGCGGCTTCAGGCGATCACGCGCGGCACTGATGACGCGTTCACTCGAATCGACACAGAGGATGGACTTCGCATGCGGCGCCAGCAGTTCGGCGAGGATGCCGTCGCCCGAGGCGACATCGAGCACGTCGCCGAGTTCGACCAGGTGCATGACGCCTCGCGCCAGCGCTTCCCAGGTGCGGCCGGGCGAGTAGTGGCGCTCCATGTCGCCGGCCACGGCATCCGCCCAGCCTTCGGACTTGGCGCGCTTGGCCAGCACCGTCGGCAGGCGGCGGGCATCGTCTTCGAGCAGGGCGTCGTCGATGCTCTGGCGCATCGTGCGCCACAGTTGCGCGTGCTTGTCGTCGAGTTCGGCATTGAAGCGGTAGTAAGCCGAGACACCGGCGCGACGGTCGCGCACGAGGTCGAGCTCCTTGAGCTTGGCCAGGTGCGTGGACACCCGCGGCTGTGCCAGTTGCGTGATCGCGGCGAGTTCAGCGACGGTCAGTTCCTCGGCTTCGAGCAGCACCAGCAGGCGCACGCGCGTGGCATCGGACAGCGTCCGGAACAGGCTGGAAAGGTCGGTCAGATCCATGTTTATCGTTATATCGCGATAAAAAGATGCGACACGGTAGTGGCTGTGCCGGGAGTGGTCAATCGACGCATCGTGAACGATTCAACCGCTGGCCCATGCGTGAGGACGACCGAGGCGTTAGCGTCCGCCATCCACCACGGAGGAATCGCTCATGACATTGTCCATCTCGCGTGTTGCTGCAGCGGACCGGGCCGCCTGGTCGGGCTTGTGGCGCGACTATCTGGCCTTCTACGAAAGCACGCGGCCACAGGCCTTGTTCGAACGCAACTTTGCACAGCTCGTGCAGGGCGATGGTCCATTGTTCGGCTGGCTGGCGCGTGACGCCGACGGTGTGCCGATCGGACTCGCGCACTACTTCACCCACGGTACAGCGTGGTCGTTCGGCGAGACCTGCTACCTGCAGGATCTGTATGTGCAGCCTGCGCATCGCGGCAGCGGTATCGCTGCGACCCTGATCGCCCAGGTCGCGGCCGATGCCAGGGTGCGCGGTTGCGAACGCCTGTACTGGCTGACCCATCAGGACAATATGCGAGCGCGGGCGCTGTACGACCGCGTGGCCGCCTTCGAGGGTTTCATCTGCTACGAGCGCGGGCTCGACTGATCCGCGCGGCGACCGACGCGTCTGGCGGCATGGCGGGTCATCGACTACCCTGCGCGGCCCCATGCAGTTCGATTCCTTCACCTTCCTGCTGTTCTTCGTGCTGGTGCTCGCGGGCGCCGCATTCACGCGCGGCTGGGGCGCGCGCAAGAACCTGCTGCTGGTCGCGAGCTACGTGTTCTACGGCGCATGGAGCCCGGCCTTCACGCTGTTGCTGGCCGGTGCCAGCGTCATCGACTGGTTTCTTGCGCGCCGCATCCACGCCGCGGCGACGCAACCGCAACGGCGCTTCTGGCTGGCCGCCAGCATCGTGCTCAACATCGGCACGCTGGCCCTGTTCAAGTACGGTCCCTTCCTGCACGCCAATCTCGCCCTCGCGCTCGCTGCGGTCGGCGTGCACATCGATCCCTGGTCATTGGGATTGGTCTTGCCGGTCGGCATTTCGTTCTACACGTTCCAGTCGGTGTCCTACACCTTCGATGTGTACCGGCGGCGCGTCGAGCCAATCCATTCGCTGCGCGACTTCTGTCTGTTCGTCGCGTTTTTTCCGCAACTGGTGGCCGGCCCGATCGTGCGCTTCACGCAATTCGCGCCGCAGCTGGTCGAACCGCGGGCGCCGTCCTGGTCGGGGCTGGCGCATGGCGCGGTGTGGATGGTGTGGGGGCTGTTCGAAAAGATCGTGCTCGCCGATACGGTGTTCGCGCCGGTCGCCGACGCGGCCTGGTCCAACCTCGCGGGCTTGTCGTCGAGTTCGGCGCTTGCGGCATCGCTGGCTTTCGCCGGTCAGATCTTCTGCGATTTCGCGGGTTATTCCTGCTGCGCCATCGGCGCGGCGCGTTGCCTCGGCTTCGACTTGCCACTGAACTTCCGCAATCCCTATGCTGCGGTCGGTTTCAGCGATTTCTGGAAACGCTGGCACATCAGTCTGTCGACCTGGCTGCGCGACTACCTGTACATCGCACTCGGCGGCAACCGCGGCGGCCGCTGGCGCACCTATCGCAACCTGATGCTGACCATGCTGCTCGGCGGACTGTGGCACGGCGCGGGCTGGAACTTCGTCGTCTGGGGCGGCTGCCATGGCGTGCTGCTGGTGCTGGAACGACTTGCCCGCGGTGAACGCGAGGGCGCGACCAACGAGCCGAGCGGCTTGTCGCGGCTGGTCTGGGCCGGGGCCACGCTGCTGGCCGTGGTCGCGTTGTGGATCCCGTTCCGCTCGCCGGACTTCGCCTCGACCGCAATGTTCCTGCAGGCGTTCACGCTGTCGTGGAAGCCACTCGATTTCTCGGCGGTCTGCGCGCTGACGGCGTTCGCGGCCATCGTGCTGGTGCAATGGCTGCTGCGCGACCGCAGCCTGGATGCCCTCGTCGCCCGCGCCCCGATGCCGGTGCTCGCCGCGGCGCTCGCGACCCTGCTGGTGCTGATCGTGCTCAGTCCCGGAGACACCCATGCCTTCATCTACTTCCAGTTCTGAACCGCGCGCGCTCGGCGTGGCCTGGTTGCTGGCGGTCGTGCTGGCCGCGGTGGTGTTGTTCGCGCTGGATCGGCACGGGCGCGGTCTCGGCATGCCGGCGGGACTGATCGATTCGATGCAGCTGTGGTCGATCCAGCGCGACCGCGTGTATGGCGAAGACCCGGAACCGGTTGTCTTCATCGGTGCGTCGCGCAGCGCCTACGGCATCGATCCCAAGACCTGGCGCAGCCTGCTGCCGCAGACCAAGCCGGTGATGCTGTCGCTGAACGGTCGTCACCCGATCGCCTTGCTGCGCGACCTCGCGGCCGACCCGGAGTTTCGCGGTCTGGTGGTTTGTGACGTCGACACCCATGGACTGTTGCAGCGCTGGTGGGACATGCAACAGGAATACGTCGACTACTACCACCAGCGCTGGAATCTGAACTGGCGTGTGCATCGCCTCGCGTTGAACGCCTGGCAACGCGCCAGCGTGCTCGCCAACCCCGCGCTTGGCTGGAAGGCCGGACTGCAGCGTTGGGTCGAGGGCGGCACGGTCTACATCCCGGTCACACGGATCGACAGCAATCGCAGCGGCGAGATCCTGTTCGACCGGTTCGATCCCGCGGCCTCGGCCAAGGCCTTTGACGACGACGCCGAGCGCAAGATGCGTGAACCGCGCCCGACGGTCGACGAATTCATGGCCGACGCGCGGCAGATCCAGGTCTGGGTCAAGCAGATCCAGGACCGCGGGGGCGATGTGGTGTTCTTCCAGCCGCCGGTCTCCGGGCGCGTGGAGGCGCTCGAGCACGAATACTTCGACCGCGCGAGCTATTGGGACGCCTTTGCAGCACTCGACGGCATCCATGCCCTGCATTTCGATGACGTGCCGGCCATGCGCCGGCTGGAAACGCCGGATCACTCGCATGTCCGTCCGCAGCTGCGGCCCGAACTGACCCGGCTACTGGCCGAGGAACTGGCGCGGCGCCGCTGGCTCGACGCGACGACGACGGGCGTCCGCTAAACTGTGCGGCCTTGCGGCCGCGCGCCGCCCGTTTTCCGACACCAGCGAGACCGACCATGGACTTTGCATTCACCGAAGAACAACTGGCCATCCAGGATGTGGCGCGCCGCATCGCGCAGGAAAAGATCGCGCCGAGCGCCGAACACCACGACGTCACCGGCGAATTTCCGCTGGCGAACATCCGCACGCTGGGCGAGAACGGGCTGATGGGCATCGAAGTGCCGCACGAATACGGCGGCGCCGGCATGGACCCGATTTCCTACGTGCTGGCGATGGTCGAGATCGCGCACGCCGACTGCGCCCATTCGACCATCGTGTCGGTCAACAACTCGCTGTTCTGCAACGGCATCCTGAAGTTCGGCACGGAGGCGCAGAAGCAGCTGTACGTGCGTGCCATCGCCGAGGGCCGCGAGATCGGCGCGTTCGCACTGACCGAACCGCAGTCCGGTTCCGATGCGACCGCGATGAAGTGCCGTGCCGTGAAGCAGGCCGACGGCCGCTTCGTGATCAACGGCAAGAAGAGCTGGATCACCTCGGGTCCCGTGGCGCGCTACATCGTGCTGTTCGCGATGAGCGAACCGGACAAGGGTGCCAAGGGCATCACCGCCTTCATGATCGACACGCAGAAGCCGGGCTTCCATCGCGGCAAGACCGAGCCCAAGCTGGGCATCCGCGCCTCGGCGACCTGCGAGATCGAGTTCACCGACTACGTTGCCGAAGCCGATGAAGTGCTCGGCGTGGAAGGCGAGGGCTTCAAGATCGCGATGGGCGTGCTCGATGCCGGCCGCATCGGCATCGCCTCGCAGGCCGTGGGCCTGGCGCGTGCCGCCTACGAGGCCGCCGTGGCCTATGTTCGCGAACGCAAGAGCTTCGGCCAGCCGATCGGCTCGTTCCAGATGATCCAGGCCAAGATCGCCGACATGAAGATCCGTCTCGATGCGGCCCTGATCCTGACCCTGCGCGCCGCCTGGGCCAAGGGCGAGACGGACCGCAAGGGCGGTCGTTTCAGCACCGAGGCGGCCGTGGCGAAGCTGACGGCGTCGGAAGCGGCGATGTTCATCACCCACCAGGCGCTGCAGATCCACGGCGGCATGGGGTATTCGAAGGAAATGCCGCTGGAGCGTTATTTCCGCGACGCCAAGATCACCGAGATCTACGAAGGCACGTCGGAAATCCAGCGTCTGGTCATCGCGCGCAACGAGACCGGCCTGCGCTGATCGAGCCTCGGGCCTGATGCGTAAACCGCGCGTCAGGCCGGGACGACTTCACTGGCGTCGATTTCGCGGAACTGGCCGCTGAGGATGTCGTTGGCCACGCGCGCGTGCGGACGGTCGGCGATGAGCTTGCCTTGGCTGTTGACGAACAGACAGCGTTCCGTCATCGCGCTGGTCCAGACCAGTTTGGCGCGCTGGGTTCGGCCTTGATCGTCCGGCAGTTCGAACCATCGGCCCAGCGTCAGTTGCCGCGCTTGTCGCAAGGCGTCGCTGAAACTGGGCAGCACTCGTTCGGCGGTCGTCGGTGCGGGCGTTGCCACGGGCTCTTCCGCCCGAGGCTCGGGGGCGATAGCGGGCGCGGCCGCAGCGGCATCGACTGCTTCTGCCGCCGATGTCTCATGGCCGCCGAGCATCAGTTCGTAGCGTTCCCCGAACTCGGCGACGATGCGGTCGACCTCGGCTTCGTCGGTGCCGACATTGAGCAGGGCGGCACGCAGTGACGAAATGATGCCCGGCACCATCGCACACCAGTGCGCCTGTTCGCTGGTCGCGGTTTCCGGGTCCAGCGCCCAGGCGATGTCGCGGACCAGCTTGCATGCACTGCGCCATTCGGTCGAGGTTTCTCCGCGCCGCGCGTGCACGGTTTCGAGGTGACGACGCAACGGACCGCGTACGACCTGGCCGATGCATTCCGGCACATGCGCCTGCGTCAGCACCATCGCGACCACGCCATCGGCCGACCGCTCGGCCGCGAGCCGCAATTCGCGCGCGCGCTCGCGTTCCGCGGCACGGCGGTCGGCGATCTCGAGCCGACGCTGCTCCCGGGCGGCTTCGTCGACAGGATCGTCGGATGCCGCGCCAGCGGATGCCGCCGGTGCCGTTGTCACGGACGGGCTCTCAGGGACGACTTGCGTCTGCTGCGCCATCCACTGCGTCATCCGTTGCAGTGCTTCGCCGAGCTGATGGATGTCGGCGACCGATGTCTGAGCTTCGGCGGACACGGACGGCGGCGATACGGATCTTGATGGTGATGCATGCGTCGGCGCGGGTGCGATGCTTCGTGCTGCCACGGCGGGCGCATGTCGCAGATTCGGCAGGATGCCGTAGTCGAGCAGCAGCGCGTTGACCGGATCGAGCAGGGCTTCGAGCGCCGTCGCCAGATGTCGTTCCACCTGCTTGAGCACGATGAGTCGCGATTCCAGCCCGATGTCCAGCGGCGCCATGCCGGCACGGCACATCTTCGCGATCATGGCCCCGCCGAGTGGCGTGGCGGCACCGTCGCCGAGACCGTAGGCGATTTCCAGACGGCGCTGGACCTGGTGGCGCTGCCTCGGCGCCACTTCATCGCAGCGCTTGCCGACACGAAACAGCGCGAGATCGAGTTCCAGATCCTCGTCCGCGACCAGTTGCAGCGGGTCGTCGGCGCGGCGGGCCATGGAGACCGAATCGAGCGTGCCGGTCTCGATGGCCGTGCGGCAGGCCACGGCAAAGGCCTGGGTGGCAGCCGCCTGCGACAGGCGCAATTGCCGCAGGTCATCGAAGTACTGGGCCTGGCGCATGCCGTTGACCGCACGCTGGGCGTGGCCGAACAGGATGTCGTCGCAACTGGCCAGGGTCTCGCGGAATGCGAGTGTCAGTCGCTCTCCGATGCAGGCCGACAGGGCGTGCACCACCGAGGGCTTGCCGGCGGCGGGGCGACGTACACCGAACTCGAGGACGTTGGGCATGTTCCGGGACCCGGACAGTAAGTGCCCACGATACTATTTGACACGTCGGTGTCAAATTGTGACCAATGTCCCGGCCGGCGGATCGCGCCAACTCAGGCCGCGCGATTGCTTTGCGCGTCCACCAGCCGCCGTTTGACCGCGACGAGGGCGCGTTCGAACAGCGCCCCGTCCTCGATCGGTTTGATGTGACCCAGCATCCATTCGCTGGCGACATTCTGGTAGCTGCGGTCGGCGGTCATCTGACCATTGCGGTTGACGAACAGGCAGCGCTGCGAAATCGTGCTGTTCCAGATGAGCTTGGCGCGCTGGCTTTCGCCGTGGCCATCGACCAGTTCGACCCAGGTGCCGACGGCGAGGGCGCGAACCTTGGCCAAGGCATCGCTGTAGGTCAGTCCGGTTTTCGCTGCATGTTCGATGACCTCGGCGGCCGGTGGTTCGGCTTCCGCGTCGACCTGCGGTGGCGGCGCGTCCGGCATCGCGTCGGCATCGATCTTCGCGAAGGATTCGGGGGCCGATCCCGGCGCCTGCTGGGTGGTCGCGACCAGATCGCGATAGCGGTTTCGGAATTCGACAACGACACCATCGATGTCGTTGTCGTGCATGCCGACGGCGCCGAGCGCACCACGCAAGGCCGAGACGATGTTCGGCAGCATCGCCTGCCAGTGTGCACGCTCGACCGAGATGGTGACCGGATCGAAGCTCCAGACGATGTCGCGGACCAGCTTGCGCGCCGATTTCCAGTCCTTCGATTCTTCGCCGCGACGGGTATGGATCAGCTCCAGATGACGGCGCAGCGGACCGTTGAGCAGGGTGCCGACGACATTCGGCACCGGTGTCTGTTCCAGCACATCGGCGATGACCTGCTGGCTGTTGCGCTGGGCCGCGAGACGGCGCTCCTGCGCCTGCGCCGCTTCGGCAGAGCGTTTTTCGAGCAGTTGTGCACGCTTCTGTTCGCCGGCCATGAAGGCACGCAGGTCCTGCTGCACGCGCTCGACACCATCGCCGGCATCCAGTTCGCTCTCCGCCACGGCATTCGCCACGGCCGACTGGATCTGCGACAACACCCGGCCGTCGCGGTCGGATTCGGGCGACCAGGAACGACCGATCTCGGCCGCACTTTCCATCAACGCACGCAACGGATGCTGGTCGGCGCCGGAGCCATCGAACACGTGCGCGCCGCGCAGCGCGCTGCGCAACAGCGGCAGGCGCAATGGCGTCAACGATTCCTGGACCTCTTTCGGCATGGCATCGTCGCGGGCGACGAAATCGAACATCAGCGCAACCAGATCGATGGCGTTCTCGACCTGATCGGACAGGACATGGGCATTGGGTTCGCCGTTCGGTCCGGTGGTCAACATGCGACGCACGGCTTGCCCGAACTGCTGGCTGTCGACCGTGCCGGGATCGCGAACCTGACTCAGGCGCTTGTCGACGACCGATGCGTCGAGTTCGACCGTCCCCGGATCGATGCCTGCGGGGCGCGGTCGGGAGGCCGTCAACAACTTCGTGATCTCGGTGGCCAAGGCCCCCAGATCGATCTGCGGCGCCACTGCGGCAGCTGCATGCGCAGCGGCTTCGCCGCCTTCACTGCTGGTGCCCTGAGGGCGCGGCGCATCCGCACTGCGCCGGGTGTAGGTCAGTTTGAGTTCGGGCAATACGCCGCCCTCGAACAACGCCTTGTTGCTCTCCTGGATGGCGCCGGCATTGCCTTCCGCGAGGTGACGCTCGATGCGCTTCAGCAGGACCAGTCGCGATTCGAGACCGATCGGCAACTCGGCGACCGCCATCTTCACCGATTCCGCGATGACACTGCCTGCATAAGGCGTCTGCGTGTCCGAATCGGCGCGGTGAAACAGGAACTGCAGTCGTTTCGTCAGTTCGAGGCGCTGGCGCGCCACATCTTCGTCGCAGCGGGCGGCGATCCGCGACAGCGCCAGCGAGACTTCGAGGTCGCTTTCGTCGACCAGGCTGAGTTCGTCCGACAGGGCTTCGGCGCTGGCGTGCTTGATCAGCGGACGGCCGTGCGAATACAGCATGAAGGCACCGCGGAACGACGCGTCGAAGCGATCCGCGGCCGCGTCGCGGGTGCGGCGCAGCATGCGCAGATCGTCGAAGTATTGCTGCTTCAGCGTGCCATCGCTGGCCTTCTCGGACATCTCGAACAAGGTGTCGTCGACCTCGGCCAGCGCCTGCTGCAGCGACGCCCTCAGCAACGTTGCCGACAGGTCACGGATGACGGCCAGATGGCGCATCGGCCCGTCCTGGGTGTCCGGCCCCACGCGGCGCGCAGTCAGATCGACAATGTTGTTGCTCATGGGCATCCCCAGTCCATGCCACGACTCTATCCATCACGACGTCGCAAAGTGTGCCTGTGTTCACAATTGCGGCATTGTTTGACGCATTGGGTCAATGTCACAAACAGTAGCAGCGACGCGGGTTTGCGACGAATGCATGCGCGGCTTGAGGTGTCTCGTGAGCAAGCGCTTTCAAACGCTTGTTTCTCTGGTCCTTGCGAGACGGG
>JAKJFE010000095.1 GCA_022705045.1 Pseudomonadota bacterium
GTCACGCAGGCTGCGCACGCGACCGGCCAGCTCCGCGTCCCGGGTCACTACCATCCCGCCTTCACCGGTCGTGATCAGCTTGTTGCCGTAGAAGCTGAAGGCAGCGATATCCGCCAGTCCGCCACACAGCCTGCCGCGGTAACGGGCGCCATGCGCCTCGGCGGCATCTTCGACCACAGCGAGCCCATGCGCCCTCGCCACCGCCATGATCGGATCCATGTCGGCGCTGTGGCCGTAGACATGCACCACGACGATCGCGCGTGTCCTGCGCGTGATGACGCGCTCGATCATTCGCGGATCAAGGCCGAACGTGTCGGCCTCGACATCGGCGAATACCGGCGTCGCCCCGCAGTACAACACCGCATTGGCGGTGGCGATCATCGTGAAATCGGGCACGATGACCTCGTCGCCCGCCCCGATGCCGAGCGCCAACAACGCCAGATGAAGCGCGCTCGTGCCACTGTTGGTCGCGAGCGCATGCTCGACACCGAGGTAATCGGCAAAGGCCGTTTCGAACTTCGCCACCATCGGTCCCGCCGACGAAACGAAGCCGCTCTCGACTACCTCGCGTACCCATTGCTTTGCGGTCTCTGAAATCCAAGGCTCATTCACTGGAATCAGTTGCGTCATGCCGACCTCTGGTCGATGCCCTGGACGCTGTCGCGAAAACACTTCATCGGCGCGTGCACATCGACCGGTCCTTGCTTCACTTCAATCAATCGCGCGGACTCCAGCACGAGCACGGCATGGCCGCCGCGAAACATCACGATGTGATCGCCCGCGTCCAAGTCGCATTCGCCGATCTCGCCCCACGCCTCGTCGAACAGCGTGACGCGGATGCGACCGGACTCGACCAGCAGGAACTCCGATCCGCCCGACACGCACACCTCGTTCGCGGGGTGTGTGTGCGCCGCGACCCGATAGCCTGCCGGCCGATCCATGACCCCGACCTGCAGCGATGCACTTGCGGGCGTCACGAACTGCACGGTGCCCTCGGGCAGGCGCCGGCAGGCGATTGCGTACAACACGCCCTCCACTCCGAACTCGCTCACTGCATGCATTGGATATCGTCCTTGGTGGAGGGACACGCCCATGGGATCCACGTGCCGAATGATAGTTCCTGTGCGCAGTCCGCATGTTGCGAGCATGTTCGGCTTGCGTCCCTTCGCCGCGATGCACGAGGCCAGCAAGTACATCTTCAGCCAGTCGTCGACCTCGAGCCGAATGGCTAGCCGCAAACAACAACGGGGCCTCGCGGCCCCGTCGTGTGGAAGCGAATTTGCGCGGCGCTTACTGCGTGTGCGCTTTCAGCCAGGCGTTCACTTCGTTGTGCCACTGCACCGAGTTCTGCGGCTTCAGGATCCAGTGGTTCTCGTCCGGGAAGTACAGGAACTTGGATTCGATGCCGCGGCGCTGCAGTGCGGTGAACAGCGAGATGCCCTGCTCGACCGGCACGCGGAAGTCCATGGCGCCGTGCACGACCAGCGTCGGGATCTTCCAATCCTTGACGTGATTGACCGGGTTGTGACGCTCGTAGTTGGCCGGCTGCTCGTACGGCGTGCCCTGCATTTCCCACTCGTCGAACCAGAGTTCTTCGGTGCTGTAACCCATGAAGCGGTTGTCGAAGATCGAGGCGTGCGAGACCAGGCAATCGAAGCCATCGGTCCAGTTGCCGGCGATCCAGT
This sequence comes from Pseudomonadota bacterium, assembly GCA_022705045.1. GTDB lineage: Bacteria > Pseudomonadota > Gammaproteobacteria > Xanthomonadales > Ahniellaceae > JADKHK01. The sequence goes on from JAKJFE010000095.1 coordinate 1,686, forward strand.
TCATCATGTAGCCGCCGTACGAACCGCCGAGCGCGCAGGCCTTGCCGCCATCCAGCCAGTCGTATTTCGCGGTGGCTGCGGCCAAGCCCTTCTTCAGGTCTTCGAGCGGCTTGCCGCCCCAGTCGCCCGAGATCGCGTCGGTGAATTTCTGGCCATAGCCGGTCGAACCATGGAAATTGATCGCGACGACAGCGAAGCCGGCGCCGGTGTAGGTCTGCGGATTCCAGCGGTAGTGCCAGTCGTTGCCGAACGCACCCTGCGGGCCGCCGTGCACGAGGAAGGCGATCGGATATTTCTTGCCGGCTTCGTAGTTCCACGGCTTGACGACGTAACCTTCGACGCGTTCGTCGTTCCAGCCCTTGAAGTCGAAGAACTCGGGGGCACCCATGGTCACGCCGGCGAGCTTGTCGGTGTTGAAGGTGGTCAGCTGCTTCTCGCCGCCATTCTTCGCATTGCGCGCGAACAGACGCGCCGGCGAGGTCAGGGTGTCGCGCGAGAACACGTAGCCGTTCGGTCCGATCGAGAACGCACTGATGTTGCCCGCGCCGGTGAGGTCGGTGGCCTTGCCCGACTTCACGTCGATCGCGAACAGCGGGTGTTCGCCATCGGAATCGCTGGTTGCGTACAGCGTCTCGCCGTCGGCCGAGAGTTGCAGCGGTCCGGCGGAACGATCCCAGTCGGCGGCGATGTCGCGGGTCGCACCGGTCGCAATGTCACGCGCCTTGATCTGGAAGCGGTCGGCTTCGAAGGTCGGGCGGCTCATCGCCAGGTAGTACAGCGTCTTGCCGTCGCGTGAGAACAGCGGGTAGCTGTCCCAGGCCTGATTGGCGGCGGTCAGGTTCACGGGCGCCAGCGAACCATCAGCCGGCGTCGTGAACAGGTCGAAGTTGGTGCTCCAGGCTTCGGCCTTGCCGGCAATACGCGCCGAGAACACCAGCGACTTGCCGTCCGGCGCGAAGTTGTATTCGGATTCGTCGCCAAACGGCTTCGAGGGCACGTCGCCGTCGATGCCCTTGCTGACCCATGTGGGCGCGGCTTCGGCCTTGCCGTCGGCACCGAGATCGGCGACGAAGAGCTGGCTGCGGCGACCATCCATCCAGGTATCCCAATGACGGATGAAGAGCTTGTCGAACACCACGCCGGTGGTCTTCTGCGCGGCGCGTTCGTCGAGACGCTTCTTGCTGCAGTCGAGCGTGTCGCAGTCGGTGAAGACTTCGAACGTGACCGCGATCTGCTGCCCGTTCGGCGACAGCTGGAAGGTGCCGACATCGAGCGGATAGTCGGTGACCTGATTGGCTTCACCACCGGCCAGCGGCAGATTCCAGACCTGCATCGAACCCGAGCGCGGCGAGAGGAAATAGATCGACTTGCCGTCACGCGCCCAGCGCGGACCAACCGAGGTCGCGCCCTTCGCGGTCAGTCGACGCGGCTGCGCGGAACCATCGGCCGGCACCAGCCACAGGCTTTGCAGGCCCTTGTTCGCGGCGTAGTCGGTTTCACGCAGCTGGAAGGCGACCTGACGGCCATCCGGCGACAGACGCGGATCGGCGACGCGATCGAGATTGACGAGGTCGTTGACATCGAAGCCGCGCGGCTCGGCAAACACCGATCCGGCCGCGACCAGCGCAAACGCGCCGAGGGCGAACACACGCATGGAACTACTCCTGTACGAGCGGGACCGGCATCCTAGTCCTGGCCGCCGCCCGGTCCAAGCGCCGCGGGACTGGCCGTGGCTCGGGCGTGGCGGGCATACTCCGGCGACTCTACGTTCCAAGAATCTGATCAAGGACTTGCGATGAACCACGCGGCCAGCACCGACTTCCTCGGCCATCCGAAGGGCGTCTACATCTGCTTCTTCACCGAGATGTGGGAACGCTTCTCGTTCTACGGCATGAAGGCGCTGCTGCTGCTGTACCTGACCAAGTACCACCTGTTCGGTGACACCGGCGGGCTGAACCTGCTCGGTGCCTATGGCGGCCTCGTCTACTGCATCCCGGTGATCGGCGGCATGCTCGCCGACCGCTATCTCGGCCTGCGCAAGGCAGTGATCTTCGGCGGCGTGCTGCTGGTACTCGGCCACCTCGGCATGGCCTTCGAAGGCGAGGCGGCGCGCAAGGTTGGCGAGACCGTGGTCCGCGACGAGTCGGCGCTGTGGGTGTTCTATTTCTCGCTGGCGCTGATCATCATGGGTGTCGGTTTCCTGAAACCGAACATCTCGGTGATCGTCGGCAAGCTCTATGCCGAGGACGACCCGCGCCGCGACGCCGGTTTCTCGCTGTTCTACGCCGGCATCAATCTCGGCGCGATGCTCGCGTCGTTGGTCTGCGGCGTGCTCGGCGAAAAATACGGCTGGGCCTACGGCTTCGGTGCCGCCGGCATCGGCATGGCCGCAGGTCTCGTCATGTTCATCTGGGGCCAGAAGTACCTGCACGGCCATGCCGACGCCCGCGAACCACAGAAGCTGCGCGAGACCGTGTTCGCCGGTCTCAACCGCGAATGGGCGATCTATCTCGGTGCGGTGCTGGGCCTCGTGCCGGTCGCAGCGCTGATGTGGGCTACCGGCAACGACGCCTTCACCCTGAACATCGGCCTCGACCTGACCCTGGCGCAGATGCTGATGCTGGCCGTGCTGGCCGTGGTCCTGGTCTGGTTCACCCGTTTCGTGCTGCGCGATTGCACCGCCGCCGAACGCGGTCAGATGATCACCCTGATGGTGCTGATCTTCTTCGCGCTGGTGTTCTACACCCTGTACGAGCAGACCTACGGCTCCTGGGTCGTGTTCACCGACCGTATCCTGACCAAGGATTTCTTCCCGTCGCTGGTGCTCGAACAAGGCCTGCCGCTCGCCTACTTCGTGATCACGACATTGCTCATGCCTGTTGCATTCATGCTCAGCCTCCTGTGGCAGGAACGCGCGCCGACGTCGAAAGCGCCGGTCGCGCTGTTCCTCGCCGCCTGCGTCGCGACGATGCTGCTGATCATCGGCATGGTCGTCTTGCAGAAACAGAGCGCGGGCTCACTGACCTTCATCTCCGGCCTGTTCATCCTGAGCCTGGCGCCGACGCTGTCCATGCTCTGGGCCTGGCTCGACAAGCGCGGCCTGAATCCGAGCACGGCGACCAAGACCGCGCTCGGCCTGCTGTTCGGCGCACTGTCCTTCGTACCGCTGCTGCTGGCCGCGCGGGCGGCGGCGGACACCGGCACCTGGGCCAGCGTCTGGTGGCTGGTCGCGGCCTACGGCGTGCTGCAGATCGGCGAGATCTGTCTGTATCCAGTGGGGCTGTCGGCCGTCACCAAACTGTCGGTACCGCGGGTCGTCAGCCTGATGATGGGCACCTATTTCCTGGCCACGGCGTTTTCGGAAATGCTGGCCGCCAAACTCGGCACCCTGGCCTCGATCGAGGACAGCGGCGCCGTGGTCGAACACACCGCCGCCTGGACCAGCGCCGCGACCACCTATGGTGACTATTTCTGGCATCTGACGCTCGGCGGGCTGGCCTGCGCCGCCGTGGCCTTCGTGGCCGTGCCTTTCCTGAAGCGGGGCATGCACGGTGTCAAGTAAAGTGTGGAATGCGTCGCGCATTGCGGCACATCGGGTCGCTCTGACACACTGGCGACGCCCGCCTGACGGGCCCGCCGGGCGTCCGGCAGGAACGGGGTTGGTCATCGGGGGCTCGGCATGAATCCTTTCGGTTTTTTCAAGCGGCTGTTTGGTGGTGGCCAGCCGGCTGCGACGCCAACAGCGACGCCAGGCGCGTCGCGCAAAGGTCCCGAACGCCGCGACAGCGAACGCGTGAATGCGCGCGAAGGCACACGCGTGCTGGTGATCGACGACTCGACCACGGTGCTCGCCGTGCTCCGTCGCTATCTCGAGCAGAACCAGTACATCGTGCTGGAAGCCGAAACCGCCGAAGCCGGCATCCAGATCGCCCGCCAGGAAAAGCCCGACCTGATCTTCCTCGACATCGTGCTGCCCGGAATGAATGGCTTCACCGCATTGCGCACCTTGCGTCGCGAGCCGGGCACCAAGGAGATCCCGGTCATCATGATGAGCGGTAACGAACAGGCCACCGAGCAGTTCTACGCCCAGCGTATCGGCGCCGACGACTTCATGAAGAAACCCTTTTCGCGCCCCGAGCTGTTCGCCCGCATCGAACGCCTGCTCGACGACGACAAAGTGCCGAAACGCTTCGCTGCCGGCACGCCCAATCCCAACTTCGGCGCACCGCCCTGAGCGGAAGCAATACGCAGGATTCCATGAGCATCGACATCGCGGCCTTGCAGACGCAGGCCGAACACGCTTTCAATGCCGGCGACATCAATACCGTCGTCCGCAACGCCCGCCAGATCCTCGCAGCCCAACCCGAACATGCTCCCGCACACCTGATGCTGGCCGGGGTGGCGATGATGGGTCGGCAACTGCGCATGGCCACGCGCGACGCACTTCGCGCGACCGCCGCGATGTACCAGCAGCCGATGCGCTTCGTTGCCGCGGTGACGCTGCGGCTGATCTCGGTCGGCGAGTACGGTGTTGCCTTCGATATCATGCGCCGCATCGATGCAGCGACGCCGATGACCACGCGCGTGCTGTTCGACTTTGCGCAACAACTCACCCTGCTCGACCAGCACGAACTTGCCGTGCAGTTCCTCGATCGCACGGTCGCACAGGGCGGCGACAACCACTCGACCGCCTACTTCCGCGGCAATGCGATGAAGTTCATGGGTCGCATGGACGAGGCCGAGGCCGCTTTCGAGCACAGCATCGCGCTGAAGCCCGACTATTCCCACGCGCACTGGGCACTGGCCTTCCTCGGCCGCAAGACTGGCGCGGAGCAACGTGTCGAACGCCTGCGCGCGCTGCTCCAGCGAACCGCCGCAGCCGATGCCGACCGCTGTTACCTCGACTATGCGCTGTACCGCGAACTTGAAATGCTCGGCGATGACGAAGGCGCCTGGCAGTCGCTGGAACGCGGATTCCAGGCCAAGCGCCGCAGCGTCCAGCACGACGCCGCTGCCGAAACCGCATTGTTCGACCAGATCATCGCACGCTTCCCGACCGTGCCGCGCGCCTTCTCGACCACGGACGATGCGGCCACACCGATCTTCATCGTCGGCATGCCGCGCACCGGCACCACGCTGCTGGAACGCATCCTCGGGAACAGCCCGAGCATCACGTTGTGCGGCGAGCTCAACGACCTGCGCATGCAATACAAGTGGGCCACCGACTACTACTGCCCCGGCTTTTTCGACGAGAAATCGCTGGCGCGCGCCGGCGATGCCGACTACGCCGAGCTCGGCCGCCGGTATCTCGATCACGTGAAGTGGCGCGCGCCCGGCAGCCGTCGCTTCACCGACAAGAATCCCGGCAACTTCCAGATGATCGGCGTGATCCTGAAAGCGCTGCCGCAGGCCAAGATCATCCACCTGAGCCGCGATCCCGCCGACGCATGTTTCTCGAACCTCAAGGAGCTGTTCGCGGCGAACGCGTTCAGTTACAGCTACGACCTCGGCGAACTGGCCACGCACCATCACAACTACACGCGGCTGATGGCGCACTGGCACACGATCGCGCCCGGCCGCATCCTCGACGTGCGCTATGAGGACCTGGTCACCGAGCCTGAAGCACAGACCGAACGTGTCATGCGCTACCTCGGCCTGCCCTACAAGCCGGGCCAGAGCCGCGTCGAAGACAGCACCCAGATCGTCTCCACTGCCAGCAGCGCACAGGTGCGCGAACCGATCCACCGTCGCAACATCGGCGGCTGGCAGCGTTACGCGACACACCTGCAACCGCTGGTCGACGCGCTCGGCGTGGGCTGACGGCAACCGCCGCCCACGCCACCCCGCGCGTCAGTCCTCCTCGACGCGCGGTTTGAACGCTTCCATCAACTGCTTCTGGATGTTCCCGGGCACCGCCTCGTAGTGGCTGAACTCGATCGCGTAGCGGCCGCGGCCGCCGCTGATCGCCTTCAGTTCGTTCGAGTACTCGGTCACTTCGGCGAGCGGCACCTGCGCCTTGATGATGATCTCGCCTCCGCGCCCGGCGTCGGTGCCATTGATGCGCGCGCGTTTGGTCGCGAGCCCGCCGGTGACATCGCCCATGCAGTGATCCGGCACTTCGACGTCGAGATTGACGATCGGCTCGAGCACCATCGGCCGCGCCTTGGTGATCGCATCGATGAAGGCCTTCTTGCCCGCCGACACGAAAGCGACTTCCTTCGAATCGACCGGATGGTGCTTGCCGTCGTAAACGATCACGCGCACATCCTGCAGCACGTAACCGGCCACCGCGCCATGATCAAGCACCTGGCGCACGCCCTTCTCGACCGCCGGCAGGAACTGGTTCGGGATCGAACCGCCGACGGTTTCGTCGACGAAGTCGAAGCCCTCGCCACGCCCCATCGGCTCGATACGCAGGAACACTTCGCCGAATTGACCGGCACCGCCGGTCTGCTTCTTGTGGCGATGATGGCCGTCGGCCTTCGCGGAAATCGTCTCGCGATAGGCGATGCGCGGCGGCCGCGTCTTCACGTCGACCTGATAGCGCTCCTTCATGCGCTCCAGCATCACCCGCAGATGCAGTTCGCCGAGGCCGCGGATCACGGTCTCGTTCAATTCCTTGTTGTGCTCGACGCGGAAGCACGGGTCTTCTTCCGACAGCTTGTGCAATGCCGTCGCGAGTTTCTGCTCCTGGCCCTTGGTCGCCGGTTCGATGGCGAGACCGAACATCGGCTGCGGGAAATCGATCGGCTTCAGATGGATCTGGTCCTCGTCATGCGAGTCGTGCAGCACCGCGTCGAAATGGATCTCGTCGACCTTGGCGACCGCGGCGATGTCGCCCGGGATCGCATCCTCGATTTCGATGTGGTCCTTGCCGCGCAGCTTGAACAGATGCCCGACCTTGAACGGTTTCTTGCCGTCGTCGATGAACAGCTGCGTGTCGCGGCGCACCGTGCCCTGGTAGATGCGGAACACGCTGAGCTTGCCGACGAAGGGATCGTTGATGATCTTGAAGACATCGGCGATTACGTGTTTCTTCGCGTCCGGATCGGAGCGGAAGGGTTCGGCGTCCGGACCGCTGCCTTTCACGAACAACGGCGGATTGGCTTCGGATGGATTCGGCATCAGCTTCTCGAACAGGTCGAGCAGCTCCCTGACGCCGGCGCCGCTGCGCGACGACATGAAACAGATCGGAATCAGGTGCCCTTCGCGCAGGCATTGTTCGAAAGCGTCGTGCAATTCCTGGCCGGACAGGCCGGCTTCGCCGTCTTCGAGGTAGTGACCCATCACGGTTTCGTTGATCTCGACGACCTGGTCGATGATGCGTTGATGCGCCTCGGCCACCGAGGAGAAATCGGACTCGCCGCTCGGATTGAAGAAGCAGTCGACGACCTGGGTGCGGCCTTTGGCCGGCAGGTTGATCGGCAGGCATTCGCTGCCGAAGGTCTCGCGCAGCTGTTCGACCAGCAGTTCGAGATCGGTGTCGGCGTGATCGATCTTGTTGACGATGATGAGCCGGCACAGACGTCGTGCCTTCGCGTAGTCCATCAGGCGCAAGGTGCTGTGTTCGACACCGAGCGCGGCGTTGACGACGACGGCACAGGTCTCCACGGCCCCGAGAATCGACAAGGTCGGACCACGGAAATCCGGATAGCCGGGCGTGTCGAACAGGTTGACGTGCATGCCACCATGGTCGATCGACGCCAGCGTGCTCTGGATCGAATGCTGGCGTTCCTTTTCCATCGGGTCGTAGTCGGACACGGTCGTGCCACGCTCGACCGAACCTGCCGTCTGGATGGCGCCGCCGGCATGCAGCAGGGCTTCGAACAAGGTGGTTTTGCCGGCGCCGGAATGACCGACGAGTGCGATGTTGCGGATTTGCTCGGTGGTGTATGCAGGCATTGCCAAGCCCTCCCAGGCGTTGAGGCCGGATGGCGGCGAGCGCACTGACGTTCGGGGCCACCAGGCGGTGATCGAAAGCAGGGTCAGGGCTTGATCGTGTTCCTCGGTTCGCGGCCGGTCAAGCCCGGGATGCGAGAATCTGCATGATCGATTCGGAGCGAGTGATGCAGGTCAATTCGGCGCTGATGATCCATGGCGCGGGCGGCGGCGGCTGGGAATGGGACGTGTGGCGGCGCGTGTTCCTGGCGGCCGGCTGGCGCGTGTCCACGCCTGACCTGCGGCCGCGGGTCTTGCCGCAACGACGTTGGACGACTACGAGGCACAGGTGCACGCATGGATTCATGCGGCCAGCCCGGATGTCGTGGTCGGCGCCAGCCTCGGCGGACTGCTCGCCCTGCGTTGCTCATCGGCAACGCGTACGGCGCCTCTGGTGCTGGTGAATCCGATGCCGCCCGCAGGCTGGCTTGGCATCGTGCCGTTGGGTGGGCGCTATCCGGATCTCGTCCCGTGGCGGCGCGGCGCATCGCTGCCATCGACCGCGCGTGCATTGCCGGATGCCGACGCGACGACCCGGCAAATGGCATGGCGGCGTTGGCGCGACGAATCCGGCGCGGTGATGAATGCGGCATCGGCAGGCGTCTCGATCGAGCGGCCGCATGCACAGACCCTGATCGTGATCTCGGAACGGGACGACGACGTGCCGTCATCCACCTCCCGCGCACTCGCCGAAGCGCTCGGCGCTGACATCCTCGACTGCGCCGGCGCCAGTCACGTCGGGCCGTTGCTCGGCCATGCTGCTGCCGACGTCGCCGAACGTGTGCTCGCCTGGCTGCGCCTGCGAAGCTGAATGCACGATAGGGCGACCATACCGCGACGCGAAGAATTCAGAACGAATTCAGTCCATCGACCCCAGCATCATCACCACGCAAGATGTCATCACAGGAGAAGGTCATGCGTGCGGTATCCAAGTCGTCGGTGTTGAAGTCGGTGTCGTTGTTCGCGTTCGCCCTCACGTCGACGGGCGCCTTCGCCTGGGGCGACAACGCCCCGGAGTACGACATGGCGCGCGTCGTCTCGGTCGATCCGATCATCGAATACGTCGACGAGCCGGTGTCGCAGAACGTGTGCTGGAACGAACCGGTCGAACGTTATGAACCGGAGTACCGGTATGAACGTCGCAACCGCGACCAGCGCACGGGTGCAACCGTGCTCGGCGCGATCATTGGCGGCGCGCTCGGCAACCAGATCGGCAAGGGCGACGGCCGCAAGGCGGCGACCATCGCTGGCGCAGTGATCGGCGGCGCGATCGCACATGACGAATCGCACCGCGGTCGTTATCGCGATGTCGGTGGTCGTTATGTGCAGGACTACGAACAGCGCTGCGACAACCGCACCGAATACCGCCAGCAGGAACGCGTGGTCGGATACGACGTCGCCTACGACTACAACGGCCGCGTCTACCGTACCCGCACCGACCATCACCCGGGCGACACCATCCGCGTCGCAGTGCAGGTCTCGGCGGTTCCGTAAACACGCATCCGGTTCACGCCGACTACGGCTCGCAGCGAACGCTGCGGGCCGTTCGTGTTTTCAGGCTTCCAGGATCTCGCGGAGCGGCGCGAGTTGCGCTTCATACGCGCGCCAGGCGCCAACACTGCGGCGATGGATCGGGCTGCGCACCTGGACTGCGCTCGCGGTGGTGACGGCACCACCATGGCCGGCCACGTCGATGACGTCGTCGCGCCACGGCAGTCCGCAGTACTCGAGCACGCGTCGCGCCTCGACCCCGGGATTCGCGACCAGATCCTCGTAACGCACGTCGAGGATCTCGCCCGGGAAACAGCGATGCCAGTGCGCCATCAGTCTCTCGTAGCGTCGGTAGTAGCGACCGAGTTCGCCTTGCTCGTAGCTGTAGGCGCAGGCATCGGAAAACAGTTCTCGCAGGTTCGACAAGCACGTATCCATCGGGTCGCGACGCATGTGCAGGATGCGCGCTTCGGGCAGCGCCTGCTTGATCAGTCCGATGATCAGGAAGTTCGACGGCAGCTTCTCGGTGTAGTGCGTCGCGCCGTCGCGTAACCGCCACCGACAAGACTCGAGGTACCCGCGCGCGATCGCGTCGAACGCGAAGCGTGAGGCCAGCTGCACGATGCGCGCATCGACCACACCTTTGCACTGGTGGTCTGCAGCTTCGCGCAATTGCGCGGTGAAACGATAGGTTTCACCGCAGTCGACCACCTGCGGATGCCGACCGAGCATGCGCTCCAGCAGCGTGGTGCCGGATCGATGCATGCCGACAATAAAGATCGGCGTCGCATCGGCATGGCTGCGCGTGCTGGACGAGGACCTCGAGGGTGCCGTCTCGAGCGCGTCGAACAACGCCATCATCGCCGGCTCGTCGTAGGGCGTGACCTGCCGCTTCAGCGTGCAGGCTGCAGACAATGCGTCCCACGCCGCCGGAAAATCACCGAGGTCGTGCAATTCCTTGTGTAGCGCAAAGCCGATCTGCATCCGATCCTGCGGCGTCAGGCTGCGATCGGCGAGTACACGACGTAGCCGCTCGACGTGGTTGGAGGCCGGCGTCTGTGTGCGCAGACGCGCCAGCAGCCAGTGCGCCATCGCCAACCTGGATTCGCGCGCGATCGCGGCTTCGAGTGCCCGTTCGGCGCGGTCGAATTCGCCCTGGTTGGTCGCCAGATAACCTTCGGTCAGCAAGGTCGCGACATGGCGCGGCTCACGTGACTGCATGCGTTCCCACACACGCACCGCGAGTTCCGGCGCACCGATGCCGCTGAGGCTCGACGCCACCTGCATCTGCAACCCGATGTCGAGCGGCTTCAAGCTCAGCAGCCTCTGAGCGCTTTCGATCATCAACGCGTGTTCGTTGAACGCACGCAAGCGCTGGAAGAGCTCGTATTCCGTCGTCGCTTCGGCGGGCGG
>JAKJFE010000237.1 GCA_022705045.1 Pseudomonadota bacterium
GCAGCGGTTGATCCAGTTTCACGCGCCACAACGCGCCGGCCGCGAGCGCGGTCCAGACCACGTGCGCGAATGGCGCGAGCAGGCCGCGGGCGATGATGATCTGCATCATCGCGCCGAAGTCGCCATTGGTCTCGACCAGGTAACTGAGCGCATACCCCATGGTTTCGAAGATCGCGAAACCGGCACCGACACAGGCACCGAACAGCAGGCCGTTGAGGATGTACGGATAGCGCTTCGCGTCCAGCCCTTTCGCGATCACGAAGACGGTGACCAGCTTGCCGATTTCCTCGACCAGGCCGGCCAGCGGCGGACCGACCCAACTCAGGCCTGCGGTCAGCTCGAACAGCAGCAGTGAAAAGCCGATCGACACCAGCCCGCCGATCATCAGCATGCGGATGACCTGGTACAGCGACACGTTGCGCGGCGAGTTCAACTCGTAGAAGAACACCACGGTCGCCATCGGTGCGGCCAGGCTGCCGAGCACGATGATGGTCGGAATCAGCAGCGGATTGCCGAAGGTCTTGGCGAGCAGCACTGCACCGCCGAACAGCAGCACCGACAGCAGCAACAGGCGCACGAACATCCATGGCTTCGGCCAGCCGGTTTCGATCTGTGCGAGTGTCGGCGTGGTTTCCGGCAGACCCGTCGAAAAATGCCGTTCGATCGCGTTCGGGTCCTGCTTGGTGAAGGTGGCCGACAGCAATTCGCCGAGACTGAAACCCTCGAGTCGTTCGACGCGTGCGAGATCGGCGATGTGGTCGGTGAAGCTGCGTGCCGACTGCCGTTGTGCGGCCGACTGCGCGGCCGGCGGCAAGGGCATCGGTGGTGGTTGCGACGCAGCGACGCCGAGTTCCGGCAGCGCTTCCTGATGCCCGATCCAGCCCGCCAGCCCGGCCCGCCAGAACACTGCACCCGGCGGCAGCTGCCCGCTGCGGATGCGTTGCAGGACATCGGCCGCCGCGAACGGTCCCGTCGACTGCCCGTCGAACGCGATGAACCACTGAGTCATGTCGCCCTCCCGCCCCTGCGAGGCATCGAAGGCCTGAAGCATCGGGCCACCGCGTTCGCAGAGCAAGCGCGGGGCGGATGGCGCGTCGTCCGCCTGCAGCGCGCGGTGGTCGATGTCTCGCCGCATCGGAAAGTCGGCACAATCGGCGACTTCGGGAACGATCAGGGAACGACGATGAAGAACATCGCGATATCACTGCTGGCAATGGCACTGGTTGCCTGCGGGTCTGATGAATCGACGAAGGCGGTTCAGCAGGAATGGACGGCGCTCGACGCCGCTACGCGCGGACCGAGCGCCTGGGTGTTCGTGCATCTCAACGTGCCGGAAGAGCAGGGCGGGATGGATTCGTACTACTACTTCGCCCGCATTTCGAGCCCGATCTATGAACGCATTCGCCGCAACGAGCTGGAGCGTGGCTTCATCACCCTGCAGGACGTGCGTTACTGGAACAACGATGATCGCATTCAGGCCTACCGCGATGCCGCCGATTCCGGCGAGCTGGTGTTCCGCATCGAGGACATCCGCATGATCACGCTGCTGCGCAAGGAGCCGCGTGTTGGCGACGACTACGACCAGCACGAAGAGCGGCAACGCAAGCCCGAGCCGACGGCAGAGATCGAGAAGGACCTGGAAGCGGAAGCGCCTGAAAATGAATCCGCACGCGTGACGCCGGCGAAACCTGTGGGCTGATTCCGGCATGGATCTCGATGCGCTTTATCGCAGCGAATCGCGGGCGGTGCTGGCGACCCTGATCCGCCTGCTGGGCGATTTCGATCGGGCCGAGGAAGCGATGCACGACGCCTTCCGGCAGGCGCTGGAGCAATGGCCGCGCGAGGGCGTGCCGGGCAATGTGCGTTCGTGGCTGGTGTCGGCCGGCCGCTTCAAGGCGATCGATGCATTGCGTCGGCAGAAACGCTTCGAAGCCCTCGATCCGGAACGCCATGATCTCGCCGTCGACGAGGAGATCATCGTTGATGCCGACGCCGTCGAAGACGATCGATTGCGACTGATCTTCACCTGTTGCCATCCGGCCCTGTCGGGCGACGCACAAGTCGCGCTGACCTTGCGCGAGGTCTGCGGCTTGACCACCGAAGCGATTGCGGCCGCTTTCCTGACCCCTGCGCCGACGCTGGCGCAACGCATCGTGCGCGCCAAGTCCAAGATCCGTGATGCCGGCATTCCCTACGAAGTGCCGTCGCTGCAGGAATTGCCGAATCGGCTCGACGCCGTGCTGCGCGTGATCTACCTGGTGTTCAACGAAGGCTACGCGGCGAATGTCGGCGACACGCTGACGCGCGCCGATCTCAGCGCCGAAGCGATCCGGCTCGGGCGCCTGCTGGTCGAACTTTTGCCGGAACCGGAAGCGCTCGGCTTGCTCGCGCTGATGTTGCTGCAGGACTCGCGCCGCGACGCGCGGCTCGACGCTGCGGGTGAGCTGGTGCTGCTCGAAGACCAGGATCGCAGCCGCTGGTCGCGGGCGCAGATCGATGAAGCCATCCCGATGGTCGAGCGCGCACTGCGCAGTCGCCGCTTCGGCCCCTATGCCATTCAGGCTGCAATCGCTGCCGTGCATGCCGAGGCTGCGTCGGGCGCGAACACCGACTGGGCACAGATCGTCGCCCTGTACGACGTGCTGCAGACACTGG
>JAKJFE010000096.1 GCA_022705045.1 Pseudomonadota bacterium
TCTTCTTTCCGGCACAGCCGGAAAGAATCACGGGAATCAGCATGCGTCGCGCTCGAATCGGTTCCGGAACAAGCCGCGATTATGGGGGCGATGCCGCGAAATGCCAGAGCCCAAATTCCCCGTCATGCCTCTTGAATGTAGGTCGGCTCAAGCGCAGCGGAGCCGACAATGACGACATCGCAGCACTTCACGCTGCGGGAACCACCAGATTCAACCGCCGCTCCGCAATGCGCAATTGCACGCGGCGGCCGGAAACGAAATCGATGCGATCGGTTTCAATGCCATCCGCGAAGATGACGCCGCCCTCGCTCATCTCCGAGGCGATCGTCAGCGGCGTGTTTGCGTCGACCGTGCCGACATCGAGCGCGGCGCCGGTCGAGACCGACGGCCAGGGCTCGCGCACGAACCAGGCGAGCCGGGCTTCGTCGACGGCCGGCAGCGCCAGATCGAGGCCGCGTTGCTTGACGATGGAACGCGTCCAGCCGGTGGCGCCGGAGCCGGTCGAGACGATCACGCCTGAGGACGAATGCCGTTCCTCGTGCTCGCCCGCGCGCAATCGATAACGTGCCGACTGGTGGGTGACGTGTCCGACGAAGATCTCGTTCAGCGCGAGCAGGCGTTGGCCGTCGTCACAGACCGCTTCGGCGAGCACGCGTGCCTCGATGCGCCAGCGCGCGTCGCCTTCGATGGCCTGCGTGGTGAGTGCATCGACGTGTTCCGGCGCGTGTCGGCACAACACGCCGTCGTAGCGCGCCGGGTCCGGATTCACGCCGATGGTGTGTTGACCGTCGAGGTACTTCGCGACATTCGCGACCAATCCATCCTGGCCGACGATCAGCACCAGATCGTCGGGCGCGAACAGGAAGCGGTCGAGATCGGCGCGTTCGACGCGCGTATACGGGCGGTCTTGCGGAATGCCCTGCAACGCGCGCCCGAGGCCGTGTTCGAGGCGTTCGTGTGTGGCCTCATACCAGTCGATGCCTTCACCGGTCGAGGCGAGACTGAATTTCGCCTGCGCATAGGTGCCGTAGCGCGCGATCAACTGCTCCAGCGGCGTCGGTCGGGTGATCACGACCACGCGTGCGAGTCGGCGTGCGGCTTCGCTCATGTCGCGTCGGGCGGATTGCCGAGCCATTCGCGAAAATGCTGGGCGAGCAGGTCCGGCGTGATGTTGAGATGGCCGATCGACTTGATGTGTTCGGCGAAGCGCGCCATCACGATGCCGGAGGCGGCCTGGCTCGGCGTGTTGCGCCAGATCTCGTGGTAGGTCGAGGTCTCTTCCATGCGCGCCGCGGCCAGCACACGCTGCGATTCGGCCGCGGCCTGCGCCGTGACCGCCTGGCGCTTGGCTTCGGCTTCGGCAATGGCCTGCAGGCGGTCGATCTCGCTGCGGGTTTTCTCGGCTTCGGCGGCAGCGCTCTGGCGCACCTGGTTCAGCGCGTTGTCACCGCGCTGCTTGATCAGCAGTTCCTGCTTGCGTTCCAGTTCCAGCTCGGTCGCGAGTTCGTTTTCCTTGATCGCGCGTTCCTTCTCGACCGCCTGGGCGCGACGCTGGAAGATGGCTTCATCGGCTTTCGCCTGAATCGATTCGCGCGCCGGTGTCTGCAGCGCTTTCTCGACATCGGCCATTGGCGCGAGCTGGTCGATCACGACATTGACAAGGGCGAGCCCCATCGCCCCGATTTCGGTGTCGGCGCGGAATGCCTTCATCAAGGCTTCGCGGATCGCGTCGGAGCCGCGACTCAGGGCTTCTTCGAGTGTGGCCGCAGCGAGGAAACTTCGCGCCGGCGGCAGCGCGCGTTGCGCCCACAGGGTTGCGATGGCATCGAGCGGCCGCTGCACCCAGGTCCCGGTGTCGGCACCGATCGAGAAGTTCACGCGCGAGCAGGCCACGGCCGGATCGGCGATGCGATACACGACCGTGCACTGCACCTTCAGCGCCTGGAAGTCGCTGCTGCGTTCGTTCAACACGAAGGTCGTCGCGATGTCCTCGACCGGCACTTCGGCTAGCGCCGCCGACAGCGGCAGGAACCAGTACGCGAGGCCGGCGCCCGAGCGCGCGAGCTTGCCATTGCTGAAATGCAGCACGAACTGGTTCGGCTCGGCCCGCAGGTGCCGCAGGGGGCCGTACTTGCTGATCGTCGCCATGCATGTCTCCGGTCGGTCGCCGGATCGTAAACGCTTCGGGGTGCATGCGTGTAGCGCGTCTCGCGGCTACTCGCCTGGGGCTCGATGTTCGCGGTGATGCCAGATGCGCAGCACGATGATCGCGGCTTCCGTCGGCAAGTAGCGCACGAGGTGGTCGGAAACCACGAGATCTCGAATCTGTTGCGGCTCCGGTGATTCTTCGACCAGCTTGCCGATCAGCGGAAATCGCCGCAGGTGTTCGATTTTCGCCATCAGTTCGCCAGCGATGCGGGCCGCTGCACTCGGGTTGTGCTGCGAGATGAATTCCCGCAACCGCACCAAGTCGGAGACGGCGCGCTCCGAGTAGACGAGTTTCACTTACTGACCGTCGGCTTGGGTTGCTCATCCGCACTGCCCCAACTGCGCAGCCAGTTGTGCACTGCCTCGCCCGACACCACACGCCCCTGGGCGACATCGGCCATGGCGTCGAGCGTCTGTTGCCAGCGCGCTTCGCCTTCGCGATTTCGGGCGATGTATTCGCGCAACGCTTCGCTGATCACCCAACTCTTGCTTCGCTGCATTTTGCTGGCAGTTGTTTCCAGATCCTGTTCGATCTCAGGTGAAAGACGGACGGTAGTGACGCTCATGTGTAGTCTCCGCTGGGTGAATGCATTGTATTACAAAGTAGTCATCTCCACGCCGCGATAGAACCGCCGTTGCGCCAAGGCCAGCAAGCCTTCGTCTTCCGGCGTGTCGCCATGCGCGTGGATTTCGCGATAGGTGGCGAGGTCGTAGCGCTCGCGCACCCGCCGCGCCTTCTCGGCAAGCACGTTCTGTGCGCCGAGATATCGACCGGTCAGCCGGCCATCGCGAACTTCCAGCGTCGACGCGATCAGGTCGAGGCCATGGGTCGTGCACCAGTGTTTCAGATAGACATCGTAGGCACCCGAGACGACCACGACGACGTCGCCGTTCGCGCGATGTGCAGCGATGCGTTCCATCATCTCCGGTCGAAGTGCATGCGGCAGCACATCGCGCGCGAACGCCACCGCCTTCGCCTCGTACTCGGCTTCCGGCATGCCGCGAAATGCGACCCACGCCAGGATCGCCCGCAAGGTCGAACCACTGATCCACCCCGAACGCGCCGCAACCACCAGCGGCAACATCCAAGGCTTCCAGAACCGCAACCGCCACTTCGGCACCGCGTAGTGCAGGAAATCCGGCAACATCTCCCGCGTCGTGATCGTGCCGTCGAAGTCGAAGAGGGCGAGCACGCGACCGGATGTCGGTGCGTTCATGGGTTCAGTTCACCCATCACCCGCGCCAGTCCCTCGGTCCAATCCGGCAGCGCGAGGCCGAAGGTCGACTGGAGTTTCGAGGTGTCGAGCACCGAGTAGCCGGGGCGTTTGGCCTTGGTCGGGAATTGTTCGGTGGTGATGGCGGCGACTTCGGGTTTGCGTTCGATCAGGCCGGAGGTGTGGGCGTGGTCGATGATGCGGCTCGCGAAGCCATGCCACGTGGTGTGGCCGTTCGCGGTGAGGTGATAGGTGCCGAAACGGGCATCGTCGGTGCGCGCGTCTTGGAGCGCGTGCACAATCAGCGCCGTGGTCTCGGCGATCAGGCGTGCTGGCGTCGGTGTGCCGAACTGGTCGGCGACGATGGTCAGGCGATCGCGTTCGCGAGCAAGACGCAGCATGGTGCGCAGGAAGTTGGCGCCGCGCGGGCCGTAGACCCAGGCGGTGCGGAAGATCAGATGTGTTGCGCCCGATTCGCGCAGCGCGATTTCGCCGGCGAGTTTGCTGCGGCCGTAGGCACCGAGCGGGCCGGTGGCGTCGTCCTCACGCCAAGGCTGATTCGCGGCGCCCGCGAAGACATAGTCGGTCGAGTAGTGCACGACGCGCGCATCGATGCGCTTCGCGGCGGCACCGATGACGGCGAGTGCATCGCCATTGATGCGCTGCGCGAGTTCGGGCTCGTCTTCGGCGCGATCGACGGCGGTGTAGGCGGCGGCGTTGACGATCCAGCGCGGTTGCGTGGTCTCGATCAGCGCGCGCAGCGCATCGGCGTCGGCGAGATCGAGCCGCGTACACGCGATGCCGCCCGGCAACACGCCCTTGCGCGTCGTCGCGACGATCGGCGCGACTGGCGCCAGCGCGCGATGCAGTTCGAAGCCGACCTGGCCGTCGGCGCCGAGCAGCAGGATCGTCACGGCGAATACACCGGCAGTCGATGTTCGGGAATATCGGCGAGGAAGGGCGCCTTCGCGTCCTTGTCCGACAATGACGGTTCGGCGACCGGCCAGTTGATCGCCAGCGCGGCGTCGTTCCAGCGCAGGTTGGCGTCCGCGGTGCGGTCGTACGGAGCGGTCACGAGGTAATGGAACAACGCGTGTTCGCTGGTGACGACGAACCCGTGCGCGAAGCCCTCCGGCACCCACATCTGGCGCTTGTTCTCGGCCGACAGCACCGCAGCGGTCCACTGTCCGAAGGTCGGCGAGCCACGACGGATGTCGACGGCGACGTCGTACACCTCGCCTTCGAGCACACTGACGAGCTTTCCCTGTGGGTTCGGCCACTGATAGTGCAGGCCGCGCAGCACGCCGCGTGCGGAGCGCGACATGTTGGTCTGCACGACGTTGAAATCGAGACCGAGTTCGGCATAACGCGCGCGGTTCCAGCCTTCGTAGAAGAAGCCGCGGGCGTCGCCGAACACGTCCGGTTCGATCAGCTTGACGTCGGGCAGGGTCGTGTCCAGCACCTTCATCGTGCGCCCTCGCCGCGGGCGACGCGCGCGAGGTAGTCCCCATAGCCGGACTTGGCCAGCGGCGCGGCGATGCGCAGCAATTGCTCGGCGTCGATCCAGCCGTTCTGGAACGCGATCTCTTCCGGACAGCAGACGCGCAGGCCCTGGCGCGAGACGATGGTTTCGATGAAGTTGCCGGCCTCGATCAGCGATTCGTGCGTGCCGGTATCGAGCCACGCATAACCGCGACCGAGTTTCTCGCAGCGTAGGTTTCCTTGTGCCAGATAGACCTTGTTGAGGTCGGTGATCTCGAGTTCGCCGCGGGGTGACGGTTTCAATGCGGCGGCGTAGTCGCTGGCGTGGCCGTCATAGAAATACAGGCCGGTGACCGCGTAGTTCGACTTCGGCTGCTTCGGTTTTTCTTCGAGGCTGAGTACGCGCCCGGCCTCATCGAACTCGGCGACGCCGTAACGTTCCGGGTCGCGCACGTAGTAGCCGAACACGGTCGCACCTTCGGTCTGCGCGGCGGCGCGACGCAACACGTCGGTGAGGCCATGGCCGTAGAAGATGTTGTCGCCGAGCACCAGGCACGAGGGCTGGCCGCCGACGAAGTCGCGGCCGATCAGATACGCCTGTGCCAGTCCGTCGGGACTCGGCTGCACCGCGAACTGGATGTTCATGCCCCAGGCCGAGCCGTCGCCGAGCAGGCGCTTGAACAGCTCCTGCTCGTGCGGCGTGTTGATGATCAGCACGTCGCGGATCCCGGCCAGCATCAGCACGCTGAGCGGGTAGTAGATCATCGGCTTGTCGTAGACCGGCAGCAGTTGCTTGCTGACCGCGATCGTCAACGGATGCAGACGCGTGCCGGCCCCGCCGGCGAGGATGATGCCTTTCATGGCGTAGTCCCAGTGTCCGGCAGTGGCCGGATGCGAATGGATTGATCGGTGATGACGGAAAACTGCCCGACGAGCTGATCGCCGTATTGGTCGATCGCCGCGAGCGTCATGTCCCGGGCGGTCTCGAAGGATGCATCATGGATCCGCAACAAAACCACGCCGTGGCAAGCAGTCCGCTCGTGAAAAACCAGCGTTCCGAAATCGGGGTCGTTGGTGATGATGATGCGTTCTTCGGCGTTGGCCACATTGAGGATGTCGACATCACGCCGACCTTGCATGCATTCCACCACCCAGGCCACATCGTGGCCACGATCGCGCAGTGCATGGACGAGGCGGCGCCCCAGATTCTCGTCGACCAGGAACCTCATGCGGCTTTCGGCGCGAGCGGCAGTTCCCGTTCGCCGCGTACGGCATTGGCGGCGTAATCGAGTGCGGCACGCAGATCGTCGCGTGTCAGGTGAGGCCATTCGTCCAGCAACGCGTCAACGCTGTTGCCGGCCGCGAGTCGTTCAAGCACGCATTCGACGGAAATCCGCGTTCCCGCAATGGTCGGCTTGCCGCAGAGGATGTCCGGATTGCGGACGATACGTTGAGCGGTCATGGAATCACCTCGCGCCGCATTCTACGTCAGGCGGTGCCGAGGCGTTCGCCGCGGTAGCTGCCGTCGAGCACGCGGCCGCACCAGGCTTGATTGGCGAGATACCAGTCGACGGTCTTGGCAATGCCGGATTCGAAGGTTTCGGTCGGGGTCCAGCCGAGTTCGGTGCGCAGCTTGGTCGAATCGATCGCATAGCGGCGATCGTGCCCGGGACGGTCCTTCACGTAGGTGATCAGGTCGGTGCGCGCCGTGCCATTCGCACGCGGACGACGTGCATCGACGAGGGCGATGATCGTGTTCACCACGTCGATGTTCATGCGTTCGGCATTGCCGCCGACGTTGTAGACCTCGCCGACGCGACCGCGTTCGAGCACGGCGCGGATGGCACGGCAGTGGTCGAGCACATAGAGCCAGTCGCGCACGTTCCTGCCGTCGCCGTAGACCGGCAGCGGCTGGTCGGTCAGTGCCTTCTGGATCATCAGCGGCACGAGTTTTTCCGGGAACTGGTAGGGCCCGTAGTTGTTCGAGCAGTTCGTGGTCAGCGTCGGCAGGCCATAGGTGTGGTGCCAGGCGCGGACGAGATGATCGCTGGCGGCTTTGCTCGCCGAATACGGCGAGTTCGGCGCGTAGGGCGTGTCTTCGCGGAAGGCGCCGGTGTCGCCGAGCGAGCCGTAGACCTCGTCGGTCGACACGTGCAGGAAGCGGAACGTCGACTTTTCCGGTTCCGGCAGATCGCGCCAGTAACCGAGCGCGGCCTGCAGCAGGTTCATGGTGCCGACGACATTGGTCTGGATGAAGGTGCCGGGACCGTCGATCGAACGATCGACGTGGCTCTCGGCCGCGAAGTTGACGATGGCGCTCGGCTGGTACTGCTTGAGCAATTGCGCGACCAGCTCGCGGTCGCCGATGTCGCCGCGCACGAACTTGTGGTGCGGACTGCGTTCCAGCGAGGCCAGCGTGTCGAGGTTGCCGGCATAGGTCAGCGCATCGAGGTTGATGATGCGGTGCTCGCCCGATCCGACGAGATCGAGCACGAAGTTGCCGCCGATGAAGCCGGCGCCGCCAGTGACAAGCAGGGTATGCATGAATCGGATTCCTTGATCAGACCGCCATCATACCGGGACACTGTCGACGACTCGGCCCGGGACGATGGCATGGTGGTGGGACTGGCGGCGTTGGCGGGGTGGTCGAGCGGCATGGCGCTGCTGCTGGCCGTGGCCATGTTCAGCGCCTATCGCGGATTGGACCTGCCCTGGAGTGCGCGTGCCGGTGGATTGGTGATGCTCGCCGGCCTGTCGCATACGGTGTGGATGCATGTGGGTTTCGCAGATCTGCCGGCGAGTGCGCTTCCACCGACCGCGTATGGTGTCGTGTTGTTCCTGCAGTCCTTCGGTTTTTATCTGTTGTTGCGTGGATTGCTGCGCCCGGACAATGCGTCGCACACGCTCGATCTGATGCTGCTGACGGCTGTCGTCGCGCTGGCGATGTGGACGCCGTCGGCCTTCGCGATTCCGGTGTCCCTGCTGATGGGGACCGGTTTTGCCGTGCACCTGGCCGTGCTGCTGTACCGACTGCGCACGACGCGGCGCTGGTTCCGCGTCGAATTGCCGGTGGTCGGGCTGTTCGCGGTGATGGGCGGCGTCGTGGCCGTGAGCGGCTGGCTGGCGCCTACGCCGTTGGGGTGGTCGCTGTTCGCACTGGTCTATTCGTCCCAGATCGCGCTGGCCTTCCTGCTGGTCGGCTGGTTGCTGCTGACGGTGCCGGATCTGGTCGGCAAGACGCGCGAGGCGGTGGCGGCCAGCTATGCGATATCGAGTCTCGGCCGGGTCGACATCGATACGGCCAGCGAACGCCTGCGGCAGCTGTTCGAAGTCGATCAGGTGTATCGCGACGAAAGCCTGAGTCTGGCCAAGGTCGCCGCCCTGGTCGAGTTGAGCACGCACCAGGTGTCGGAACTGCTGAACACCCGCTTCGGCGTCGGGTTTTCACGCTACGTGCGCCAGCATCGGGTGAATGCGGCGCGACGCATGCTGATCGACGAGCCGCGGGCTTCGGTGCTGTCGGTGGGGCTGTCGGTCGGTTTCGGGTCGCAGTCGACCTTCTACGTCGCCTTCAAGGACGAAGTCGGCGTGGTCCCGGGCGAATACCGCAAGCAGCGATCGGGTGCGGCGGCCTAAAACGCTGTCAATCCGTCCGTTCCGATCCATTCGGAAGTTTGCAATCCGTTGATTCTTTTGGACTTCGAAACGCGATGTTCCGGATCGATCGATCCGGACGACGGCGAGTGGCGGTCGCAGCGATTGTCGGCACTCCAACCCAAGGAGTGAACATCATGTCGAGTGACAATAGTTTTTCCGCCCTCCATCTGGCCTACGCGCTGTACCTCGCCGTATCGATCGGCATGACCATCTGGGTGGCGCGCGAGCTGTCCAGCACCGGCGAAACCTTCCTGATCCGCTGTTTCGGCCAGGACCAGGAACTCGCGCGTTCCACCAACCGGCTGCTGGTGATCGGCTTCTACCTGATGAATCTGGGTTTCATCTGCTATCGGCTCGGATTCTGGGTGCCGGGCGAGATGAGCCTGGTCGCAGACATCGGGTCGCGCATCGGTGTCACCCTGCTCGTGCTCGGCGCCATGCACTTCTTCAACATGGTGATGATCGCGCGCATGGGCCGCACTGTCGGCGGCTGGCTGGCCGAACAGCAGGCCGAGTTGCAGGCGGCAAGTGACACGGTGTTGCCGCCGCCGTTGCCGCGTCGCTGATCCCGGAAACGACAGCGCGCGGCATGGGCCGGGCGCTGATTTCCGCAACAGCAGAGCGATCGGTAGCTTCTAAAACGGAATCTCGTCGTCGTCGAACGGGGCGTTGTTCGGCTGTGGCGCCGGGGCGCGACCGCCACTGCCACCGCCGCGGTCCTGTCCGCCGCCGTAGTTGCCGCCGCCACCGCCGCCGCGCGGGGCGCTGCTGCGTTCCGGGCGTTCGCGGCTCATGCCGCCACCGCCGCCGCCACCACCGCCCTCGCCGCCGGGGCGACCGCCGAGCATCTGCATTTCATTGGCGATGATGTCGGTGCTGAACCGTTCGATGCCGTCCTTGTCGGTGTACTTGTCGGTGCGCAGCGAGCCTTCGACATAGACCTGGCTGCCTTTGCGCAGGTATTCGCCGGCGATCTCGGCCAGCTTGCCGAAGAACTTGATGCGATGCCATTCGGTGCGTTCCTGCTTCTCGCCGGTCTGCTTGTCGTTCCACGACTCCGAGGTGGCGATGCGGATCGAGGTGATCGCGCCGCCGCCTTGCGTGTAACGGGTTTCGGGGTCGGCGCCGAGATTGCCGACCAGGATGACTTTGTTGACGCCGCGGGCCATGAACACTCCTTGAAACGAAACGGGCGAGGGCAGGGCTGACCTCAGGGACGGGCATCTTCGCGCATCCCGTCCGGCGGTGAAAGCCGGAAATCGCGCACGCAGGCCTCGGAAATATCGGAATTGCGACGCGCAGCCTATAATTCGCCGGTCTCAGATCCTGCGAGTTGTCCGTGTCCGCCATTGCCCCGCTTGAACCTGCTGCGCCACCCGCGAATTTCGAGGCGGCGCGCGCCTACGCCAAGCCGGGCATGGCCGAGGTCGACCGGCTGATCCGTCGCCGGCTCGGTTCGGACGTGATGCTGGTGAACCAGGTCGCCGAACACATCGTCTCCGGCGGCGGCAAGCGCCTGCGACCGATGCTGGTGCTGCTGGCGGCGGAAGCGGCCGGCTATCGCGGCGTGCAGCATCATCAAGCCGCGGCAGTGATCGAATTCATCCACACCGCGACCTTGCTGCATGACGACGTCGTCGACGAATCCGACCTGCGCCGCGGCCGCAAGACCGCGAATGCGGTGTTCGGCAATGCCGCGAGCGTGCTGGTCGGCGACTACCTGTATTCGCG
Organism: Pseudomonadota bacterium; assembly: GCA_022705045.1. GTDB lineage: Bacteria > Pseudomonadota > Gammaproteobacteria > Xanthomonadales > Ahniellaceae > JADKHK01. The sequence continues at coordinate 10,293 of JAKJFE010000096.1, forward strand.
CGCCTTCCAGTTGATGGTGGAACTGGAACGCATGCGCATCATGCAGGTGATGGCCGACACGACGAACCAGATCGCCGAGGGTGAAGTGCTGCAGCTGATGCACATCGGCAACCCGGATACCGACGAAGCCGCGTATTTGCGCGTGATCGAGCGCAAGACCGCGGTGCTGTTCGCCGCCGCGTGTCGCGTCGGCGCGATCTTGGCCGATGCGCCGAAGGTGGTCGAGGACGCGCTCGCCGACTACGGCATGGCGCTCGGCATGGTCTTCCAGATCGCCGATGACGTGCTGGACTACGTGTCGGATGCCGACACGATGGGCAAGAACGTCGGCGACGACCTTGCCGAAGGCAAGCCGACGCTGCCGCTGATCCACGCCCTGCGACATGCCGATGCCGAATCGGCGCAGACCATCCGTCGCGTCATCGAGAGCGGCGGCCTGGATTCGCTCGATCGCGTCATCGCCGCGATCCGCGACAGCGGCGCCATCGACTACAGTCTGGCGCGCGCACAGTCGTTCGCGGACGCGGCACACCGCGCGTTGGACGCCGTGCCGGACGGCGCGGCACGTGACTGTCTGGACGTGCTGGCGCGCTACGCCATCCAGCGCGATCACTGAGTCGGTCGCGGTCGAAAGTGCGACCGGGTCGACGCTTTTGCGTTTCGACCCAGGTCGGCGGAAGATCACCGGCACGGCGGTCGACCACACCCCGCTAGCATCGGTCCCAGTCGCAGGCAGCGATGTTCCATCGCCAGGGACGGTTGACCCGCGAGGTTGGCCATGAACACACTGAATCGAATGATTGTCGGCGCCCTGTTGGCGCTGCTCGCATTGCATGCCGCAGGCGCCGAGTCCGGTCGTCGGCACATTGGACGCCTCGATCCGAACGAGCAGGAGTTGCGTCCCAAACCCAAGGACATGCCCGACCTCGCCGAAGCTTATTTCGTCGAGCAACGCGCGCCGATCGGCATGAACGACATCCCCACGTCGCTGTACGACACGGCGCGGGTGCAGGCGGAACGATTGCCGTGGTTCTCCAGCGGGTACGACACGACAGTGGACGGCGCGCAACGCTCGGCGCTCGACGCCTGGGAGTCATTGGGGCCAGGCAATGTCGGTGGTCGCACCAGGGTGTTGCGGTTCCGGCCTGGCACACCGTCGACGATGTACATGGGCGCGGTCGCCGGTGGCGTCTGGCGTTCGACCGACAGTGGTGCCAACTGGGCACCGATCGGCGACCTCGCGCCGAACATCGCCATCACCGCGATGGCGATCGACACCAGCAATCCGGATCGCATGTTCGTCGGTACCGGCGAAGGTTATTTCAACGTCGACGCGGTGCGCGGTGTCGGCATTTTCCAATCGCTGGACGGCGGCCTGACCTGGACGCATCTGGCGGCCACGCGCAACCTCCCCGAGTTCTATCGCATCAACGATCTCGTGATCAACCCCAACGACCCGCAGGTGCTCTACGCGGCGACGCGATACGGCCTGTATCGGACGATCGATGGTGGCGCGACCTGGACTCGCCAGATCGATGCATTCGATGCTGCGGGATGCATGGATATCGTCGTGCGCACCGACGTGCCGACCAATGACACCGTCGTCGTGTCCTGCGGCAATTTCAGCCCGACCGTGGGCACCGCGACCACCGGCACCGGCATCTATCGCAGCGCCAACGGCAATGCCGCGACGCCGGCCTGGACCAAGCGCCTCGGACCGTCCGGCGCGACAGCGCTGACTCGCATGGGCCGCACCAGCCTCGCCATCGCGCCGAGTGCGCAAGCGACGATGTACGCCTTGATTGCCTGCAGTGCCGAAGCGACGACGGGTGCCAGCGCCTGCGGCAACATGGGCGGAACGATGAACGACAATCATTTCGACGACGGACTGCTGGCGGTCTATCGTTCAACGGATGGCGGCGCGACCTGGACCAGCCGTTAC
>JAKJFE010000097.1 GCA_022705045.1 Pseudomonadota bacterium
GTTCTCCGAGGCGCAGAGCGAGAACCGCGAGCTGTTGCTCACCAACCCGTTGATCGGGCGCTGCGCGATTTGCGACGACGTGTGTGGCGCGACAGCATCCAGCAGCTACGGTGGCCAAGGTTGGTACGACAACGTCATCGCTGTCGATCCGCTGGACGCGACCAAGGTCTGGGTCGGCGGCATCGATCTGTGGCGTTCCGATGACTCCGGTGCGAACTGGGGTGTGGCGTCCTACTGGGCGCAGCAATACCTGACCCCACCCTATGGCAACACCACGATCGCGAACTATGCGCACGCCGACCAGCATGGCATCTGGTTCCACCCTAACTTCAACGGCACCTCGAACCAGACGATGTACGTCACCAACGACGGCGGCATCCAGCGCACCAGCAATGCGCGCGCCGCGGTCGGCACGTCGGCGGGCACGACCCAGACCACCAACTCGATCTGCGGCAAGACCGGCACCCTGCCGGCGGTGACCTGGGCATCGCTGAACAACAGCTACTCCGTCTCGCAGTTCTACAACGGCACGGTGTTCCCGAACGGCACGACGTATTTCGGTGGCACCCAGGACAATGGCACCAACCTGGGCAGCGACGGCGGCCCGAACGCGTGGACCGAAATCAATGGCGGTGACGGCGGTTACGTCGCGGTCAAGCCGAGCAACACCAACATCCTGTACGCGGAAACCACCGGCATCAGCATCGAGCGGTCGACCGACGGTGGTGCGACGTTCTCCAGCATCGTCGGGTTCTTCGATGCAACCCATGTCAACTGCGGAAGTTTCATCAATCCATTCATCATGGATCCGAACAGCGCGACTCGCCTCTGGACCTCGTCGAACGCGATCTGGAAGACGAATAATCCCGAAGCAGCCACAGTCACCTGGACCCAGGCCAGCGCGGCGTTGCCGGGAACAGCCTGCCCGGCGACGACCACGGCCAACTCGGAGCGGTTGAGCGCCTATGCGGTGGCCCCGGGTGATGCCAACTTGCTGGTGGCGGGTGCAACACGCGGCCAGATCTGCCGGTTGACGAACGCCACCACATCGATCAGTGCCACCGCATGGTCGACATGCACCACGCCTGCAGGTGTCGGCAGCTATGTTTCGTCGATTTCCTTCGATACCGGTGTCGGTACGCCGACGGCGCAGAACTCGCGCATCGTGTTCGCGACGGTGAGCACGTTCGGTGTCGGTCACGTCTGGAAAAGCACGAATGGCGGTCAGACCTGGACCAGCATCGACGGCAGTGGCGCCACGCGCCTGCCGGACGTGCCGGCGCACACCATCGTGTCGGATCCGGCCTATGCGCCGGGCCTGCGCCTGTACGTCGGTACCGATCTCGGTGTCTTCGTCAGCATCGACGGTGGCGCCAACTGGGCGCGCGAGAACGCCGGTTTCGCCAATACCGTGGTCGAACACCTGCAGTTCAGCAACCGCACCGTCGGCAGCCTGCGCGCACCGGCCAGCGGCAAGCTGTTCGCGTTCACGCACGGCCGCGGTGCCTATCGCACCAATCTGCGCGCTTCGGCCGGCTCCTGCGCCAGCGGCAGCGTGGCGATTCCGGACAACAGCGGGACCGGCGCCAGCTTGCCGGTCAGCGTCAGCGGCCTCGGTCCGAGCACGACCGCGATCGACGTCGATGTGCGTGTCGGCATCACGCATACCCGCGTCAGCGACTTGCGTGCGACCTTGACCCACGTCGCGAGCGGCACCACGGTCGAATTGTTCAATCGACCGGCCGTTCCCACGGTCACTGCGGCCTGCACCGGCAGCGGCGACAACATCGATGCCTTGTTCGACGACGACGCCGACTATCTGGCGGAAACCGAATGCGTCGATGCCAGCACGCCGACGTTGAGCGGCCGTTTCAAGCCGAGCGCGTCGCTGGCGGCGATGTCCGGACTGAGCGTGGCCGGGGCATCGAACTGGCGCCTCGACGTCTACGACGCGGCCGCCGGCGAAACCGGCACGATCACCCAGGTCTGCGTCACGCCGACGGCAAACACCGATGCCACCGTGCCCGCGACGATCACCCATGTGGCCTCGCAGCGTCTGTCGAGCGAACAGGTTCGGGTGGTATTCCAGGCGGGCGCCGAGGTTGGCACCGTGGCCTATGAGCTGGTCGACCCTGCACGCACGACCCCGGATGCGGGTGTGATGATCGCGGCGCATGGCGACAGCTTGCGTATCCAGAACTACGAACTGGTCGGTCGCGTGCGTGGCGGGACGTTCCTGATCCGCACCCATGACGTCGATGGTCGCAGCGCACTGAAAGGACCGTTCGCGGTCGGGCAGGACAGTGGCGAATGGCGCGCTGCCGATGCTGCGGACATCGACTGGGCTGCCGTGCGTGCCGCACTTGCCGAAGCACCGCGGGCGCCGCAGATGGCGGGCGAACGTGTCGACCTGCTGGTGACTCGGGCCGGAATTCAGCGCGCCACGTTTGAGACGGTGGCGGCCAACGGTGGCAGCGCGCTGCAGGGCGTTCCGGTCGACGAACTGGCCCTCAGCCTGCGTGGTAGCGCGGTCCCGATCCGGGTGTTCGACGACAACGGCGTATTCGATGCGGGCGACGACATCGAGTTCGTCGGTGCACCCCTGACGCGTCCGGGTGCGACACCCTCTCCGCATGACAGCCTGTACAGCGGCACGGCGCGTTATCGCCTGCAACGCGACCCCGCGCACGCGGCACGCATGCTGCGCACGCTGTCGGCCGCAGACCCTGCAGCGTCGTTGGCCGAGACGCGACGCGAGCGCGCGTTCGAGGACAACACGCGCTACTTCTACAGCAGCAGTCTGGCCGATCCGTGGACATGGCGGCGCGTTGTTGCGGTCGGTGCGCCGGCATCGGCGGATGTCGTGCTGGCCTTGCCGGATCTCGACGTGGCCAGCCCGGCTCGGATGTCGATCACGCTGCAGGGTGGGCTCACCGTGGACGGCGTGGATCCTGACCATCACACCGTGGTGCGCGTGAACGGCACCGCCGTGGCCGATCTGCGATTCGATGGGCTGAAGGCCGAGACGATCGACGTCGATTTGCCGGCCGGTGTGCTTCAGGCCGGTGCGAATACCGTGCGTGTCGAGGCGCCGGGCGACAATGGCTACAGCGCCGATGTCGTCTATCTGGAAGACATCGCGCTCGCGCATGCCGTGGTGCCGACCGCAGCCGACGGCGCGACCGAATTCGTCGTCGCCAGCGGGCAGGCGCCTGCGCCTGTGGTGACGCCGGAAGGTCAGGTGTTCGCGGACGGGTTCGATGAAACCCTGGCGAATTGCGTCGGCTGCCGTCGTGTCTCCGTGGCCGGCCTCGATGCCGACGCGCGCATCGTGCTCGAGCACGGTGACGCGTCCTATTGGATCGATGGTGCCGTGGCGGACGCGCAGGGCGTGCAGTTCGTCCTGCCGCTGTCGGCTGGCGACCGTTTCGTCACGGCGAACAACGCCGTGCTGCAACAGCCCGGCGTCAGTCCGGTCGCCGATACCGCGGCGCTCGACCAGGGCGGCGCCGCGGCCTATGTCGCGATCGCGCCGCCGAACCTTGCTGCGACCTTGCAGCCGTTGCTGCTGGCCAAGCAGGCGCAGGGGCTGAGTACGCGGGTGATTGGCACCGACGCGATCTACGAACGCTATTCGCATGGTGTTCCGGACGGCGAGTCGATCCGTCGTTTCATCGCAGACGTTCGGCGCGACTGGGGCGTGCGCTACGTCCTGCTCGTCGGCGGCGACAGCTACGATTACCGTGACGAACTCGGGCTCGGCTCGGTCAGCCACGTGCCGACCCTGTACCGTGCCGCCGATGCCATCGTGCGCTTCGCCGCCAGCGATACCGCGCTTGCCGACGGCGACGGCGATGGCGTGGCCGACGTCGCCATCGGTCGCTTGCCGGCACGCACTCCGGCGGAACTCGAACGCATGGTCGCGAAGAGCCTGGCATTCGAGAACAACGGCAGCAGCGTGGCATTGTTCGTCGCCGACGCCGACGACGGCGGCTTGAGCTTCGCGGGCCAGACCGAGGCCCAGTTGGCGAACTTCCCGTCGTTCCAGATCGAGCGCGTCTTCCGCGACAATTATCCCGGCACGGTGCCGGGCACGTTCGACGACACGACGATGCATGCGCAAATTGCCGCCGCGTTCAATGCCGGTCCGCGTCTGGTTCACTACTTCGGGCACTCGGCATCGCCGCAGTGGACCGCTGGCGCGGTGCTGACCTCGTCGCAATTGCGCGCGGGTGCGCTCGCCAACACGACGATGCCGCTGGTCGCGCAATGGGGCTGCTGGAACGGCTACTTCGTCGACCCGTATGCCAATTCGCTGGCCCAGGTGTTCCTGGCGATCGAACAAGGCGGCGGTGCCACGATCGGTGCCAGCGGCCTGACCAGTGCCGAGTCCGACCACGCGCTGGCGACGGCCTTCTACCAGGAGCTGGCCAAGCCCGGCGCACGTATCGGCGACGCGTTGTTGCTCGCACGACAGTCGTTGGCGGCTCAGCAGCCGGCGATGCGCGACGTGCAGATCGCCGTGAACCTGTTCGGCGATCCGGCGGCAAGATTCGGGATTGCGCAGTGAGTCGATGCGACGGCTGCCCGCGGGCAGCCGTCGCGGACCGATTTACGGCGCGGCAAAGGCCTCGTCGAAAAAGTCGCGCATCATCCGGAAGGCGCGTTTCGCGGCGCGTTCGTTGTACACGCAGCCGGGGCCGTTGTTCTGGTCCGGTTCCGCGAAACAATGCACGGCACCGCCGAGATTCACGAACTGCCAATCGATGCCGGCCGCCTGCATCTCCTTCGTGAAATCCTGGATCTGCTCGGCGGGCACGTAGGTGTCGTCGGCGCCATTCAGGGCCAGCACCTTGGCCTTCACGTCGCCCGCCTTCGCCGGCAAGCTGGTCGCCAGATTGCCGTGGAAACTGACGACACCGGCGATGTCCGCGCCGCTGCGCGCCAGTTCCAGCGCGGTGGCGCCGCCGAAACAGAAACCGATGGCGCCGAGCTTCGCGGCATCGACCGGCGCGTCCTCCGCATGCACGAGCTGATCCAGTGCCGCGTTCACGCGCGCACGCAAGGCAGCGCGATCGGCGTACATCGCGCCGGCAGCTTTGCCGGCTTCGTCGCCATTGGCGGGGCGTGTGGCCTTGCCGTAGACGTCGGCGACCAGGATCACGTAGTCCTTGCCGGCGATGGCCTTGGCCTTCTCGACCTGGGCGTCGTTCACGCCCATCCAGTTCGGCACCATGACCAGCGCCGGTCGCTTCGCGGTGCCGCCGTCGTCGTAGACGAGCACGCTTTCGACGGTCGTGCCTTCGACGTCGTAGCTGAGGGTGCGGGTCTTCATCTCGGCCTGGGCCTGCAGCGGCAGCAGGGCGGCAGCGAGGGCGATCGGAAGCAGATGGCGCATGGCGGTTCTCCGGCTTGGGGAAGCGGAATCTAGCAGTCCGCAACCCTGACGAACGTCGCTTAGGACTTCACGACCGAGCCGCTATGCTCGGCGTCCTCGTGTCCACGGAATGTTGTCCATGCGCAAGCTGATCTGTCTCGTCGCCCTGTCGCTGATCGCCGTCTCTGCCGTTGCGCAGGCCCCTGCGGCGAAGCCGGAACAGGTGATCGCCTACCGCCAGTCGCTGTTCAAGACCATCGTCTGGAACTTCATGCCGATGGGTGCGATGGTGAAGGGCAGCAAGCCCTGGGACGCGGCCGAGTTCAAGCGTCGTTCGATCGCGGTCGCGTTCGCGGCGGTGCAACTCGACGAGGCGTTCGCGCAGGGTTCGGACAAGGGCGCCGTGACCGACGCCTTGCCGGCGATCTGGGAGCAGCCCGACGATTTCGCGGCCAAGCTCAAGGCCTTCCAGCGGACGTCGAACGCGTTGCGCATGGCCGCGACGACTGGCGATCAGGAGCAGATCAAGGCGGCGTTCGGCGAAGTGCGCCAGACCTGCGGCCAATGCCACGAGAGTTATCGCGCCGAGTGATCGGGTCGACGATCAGTCGCCGGCCATCCACAGCATCAGGCTGACCGCCAGCGCGCTGATCATCAGCACGGTGACGGCAAGCGCCGTCGATGCGATCCGCGGCGCGCTGCCGTCGCCCTCACGCCGGCCGTGCCACATCGCGGCGATCAGGCGTTCGCCACGCCATTCGTGCACGAGCACGGCCAGCACGTGCAGGGCGACCAGCCAAGGCAACACGCCGGTCAAGCGATGATGCCAACGTGTCGCGCTGCGCACCGTGGCGTCGTCGAGATGGGCGGCAAGCGGGCCGAATACATCGATGTCGTCGCTGCTGGTCAGGCCGGTCAGCGCAATCGCGAGCAGCAGCAACAGCATCAGCACCACGCCCCAGCCGCCGAGCGGGTTGTGGGTGCAGGTCACACGTTCGCCGCCGCGCAGGTACTGCCATGTCGCCATCGGTCCGCGCAGGAAGGACGCGAAGCGTGCGCTGTCGCTGCCGACGAGTCCCCAAAGCACACGAAACAGCAGCAGGGCGAGCGTCGCGTAGCCGGTGTACAGATGCCATTGCAGGTCGAGCCAGCCGAATTCGCCGCTGGCGAATTGCAGCACCACGAGCAGCATCAGCGTCCAGTGGAACAGCCGTGTCGGCACGTCCCAGACGTGCAGGCGCGAGTCGTTCATGCGATGCCCAGTCCTTCGATGGTGGCGATGGCGGCGGGATCGAAGCCGCAGAGTTCGGCGAAGCGGCGGCCACGTTCGGCGTAATCGCGGAACGCGCCAAAACTCGGTGCCCCAGGCGACAACAACAACACGCCGCGATCGCCGAGTGATGCGCGTGCCGCAGTGACGGCGGCTTCGAGGGTGGTGCAGCGATGTACGCGATCAGCAAGGCCGTGCGTCACCAGCATGTCGGCGATGCGGTGACCGTTGGCGCCCATGGTCACGAGGGCATGTGGTGGATGCTGCGCCACGTCGCGTGCGAACGCGGTCCAATCGAGACCGCGTTCATGGCCCCCGAGCAGGATGGCGACACGTCGCCCCGCCACATGGTCGAGCGCGGCGCGTGCCGCCTGCGGCGTGGTGGCGATGCTGTCGTTGATGCAGGTGAGGCCGTCGCGTGTGCCGAGTGTCTGCAGCCGATGCGGCAACGGCTTGAAATTCGCCGCATGGTGGGCCAGTGCGCGCGCGTCGAATCCGGCGGCATCAAGCGCCGCGAGCGCGCCGCACAGATTCAGCGCGTTGTGACGACCGGGCAACGGCAACTCGGATATCGCGAGCACACGCTCCGGGCCGCGACAGACGTGGCTCGCGTCGAGATGCCAGCCGGTCGTGGTGCCGAACCAGCGCACGTCACCCGTGGTTTCGAGACCAGCCAGCGTTGCATCTTCCGCATTCAGCACCGCGATCGTGCGGCTCCGGTCGCCAAGGATGCGCAGCTTGTCGGCGACATAACGCGCACCCGAACCATGCCAGTCGAGGTGTTCCTCGATCAGGTTGGTGATCAGCGACACACGCGGGCTGGCAGCGAAGTCATGCGTCTGGAAGCTCGAGAGTTCGATGACATGTGCCGCGACGGCGTCGTCTTCGGGCAGGTCGAGCAGGGGCAGGCCGATGTTGCCGGCGAGTGCGGTGCGATGGCCGCCTGCGCGAAGCAGATGGGCGATCAGGGCCGTCGTCGTGCTCTTGCCCTTGGTGCCGGTCACCGCGATCGTGTTCGCGTCCGGGTGTTCGGCGAACCACAACGCGCTGCCCGACGTGAACGACACGCCGGCCGCGAGCGCATCGGAGACCGGCGGCTGGTACGGCGACACGCCCGGCGACTTGATGACGACATCGAACGCGCTCAACGCAGCGGCCGTGGCGGCTGTCGTGTCGATCGTGAGCTGCGCATCGTTCAACGCCCGCGCTTCCTCGGACTCGGCGCTGTTGCAGAACAGATGCAGCGCCTGCGTCGGTCGATGACGACGGAAGGCGCGACAGGCGGCGCGACCTTCGGCGCCGAAGCCGAGCACGGCGACGCGACGATCCCCGAGGTCAGCGAAGCGCATCGAAGATTCGGTGCAGTCGCGGCGGCAGGAAGTGCGGGCCGTCGGCATTGGTCAGCGCGGCGAGGTCGAGTTCGCGCGCATCCAGCATCGGCATGATGCGTTCGCGGAAGCGCGCGACCAGTGCGTCCTCGCGCCATTCCGCGCGTTCGCTGAGCGCCGCGAGTGCGGCCCGCGATTCGCGGCCCTCGCCGACACATTCGAAAGGCTTGTGTGCGCCGACTTCGATCAGGGCATCGAAGTCGGCGGCCAGTGCGACGTCATCGAGCAGGTTGCGGCCGAAGATCGCGACCAGACGCGTCTTCGGCAGGAATGGACTCAAGGCCAGGAACACGAAATGGCACTTCGGGCACTGCCCGCACCAGCGTTCCGCGGGCTTGTCGCCGAGGATGCGGAAGTTGCGATTGCAGCTCGAAAACACGTCGTGATACTGCGACAGGGGCGCGAACAACCGCGTGACCGCGAGTTCCGACAGCGGCCGCAGCGCGGAGAAATAGTCGAGGTTGGACGCCACACGCGTCGCGACATGCGCGCGAAACGCGCGCTCGAAGTCGATCGACTTGCTCCACTGGTGGTTCACCGCGAAACCGTCGTGTACCAGGTTCGCGCTGGAGGCCGAGCGTTCGTTCGAGAACGCGATGGCGTCGTAGCCATGCAGGATCGCGGCGCAGACGAGGATGGCCGAGTTGATCGCGGTTACCGGGATGTGGCCGTTCCAGGCGCCGTTGCGGTTCATCTCGAAGAGCAGCGGCGAGATCTGGCGGTCGATGTTGAGTGCGGGCAGCTGGCTTCGTTCGACACAAGCGGCAATCAGCGGCGAGCGTCCCACCCAGGTTGCGGTCATCGGTTCGTGCGCGGCACGCAGCAGTTCGACCGTCACCAGCGAATCCTTGCCGCCGCCGATCGGCACCAGCGTGCGTCGCGGCAGGTCGATATGCGGCGCCGTCGTCGGCGCACGCGTGTCATGCGGAAAGCGGATGCGGCCGCGCAGGTCGAGACCGTTGCGATGTGCGAACTCGCCGAGGCCGTGCAGGTAGATGTCGTCGAGCAGCGCAGCAAACCCAGCGTCCAACGGTTCGCCATCGATGACGATGTGTTCCGGCACCGCGGCCTTGTAGTAGCTGATGCCGGCGATCAGGTGCAGCAGGCGCAATGCGGCGGCGAAGCCGGCTTCGCGTCCTGCGGACGCTGGCAATGCGGTGTCGGCAAAGCGGATGGTTTCGATCAGCTCCGGGCCGTCATCGAAGCGATAGACAAGTGCGGCGCTGGCGCTCGCCGCGTCGTAGTCGGCGCGCACGAAATGGAAGCATTGCGCAACGCGCGGATGTTCGAGACTCACAGCATCACCTCGTCGGCGGCGGCGCGACGGTTGTAGTTCGACGCCATGACCGCGCCGTAGGCCCCGGCCTGGGCGATCAGGAAGACATCACCGGCCTGCGTCTGCGGCAGTTCGCGTTCGCCGCCGAGCACGTCGCCGCTTTCGCAGATCGGACCGACGATGTCGGCGCGCATCGTGGCGGCCTCGTCGAGACGGGTCAGGTTCACGATCGGATGGTGTGCGTCGTACAGGGCCGGGCGCAGCAGGTTGTGCATGCCGGCGTCGAGGCCGATGAAGTCGCGGCCGTATTTTTGCTTGATCGCGTTGACGCGTGCCAGCAAGACGCCGGCTTCCGCCACCAGGTAGCGGCCCGGTTCCATCCACAGTTCGTACTGCGGATGCGCTTGTTTGATCGTCGCGAGCAGTTCACCGACGGCGGTGAGATCGAGTGCGCTGTCGTCCGGATGCGCGGCGATGCCGAAGCCGCCGCCGATGTTCAGCGCACGCACGCTCGGTACCATTTCCGCCAGCGCCAGCAGTTCCTGGTAGACGCGACCGAAATGCGCGGCGTCGAGGATGCCGGAGCCGAGATGCGCATGCAGCACGCCGATACGCAGGCCATGTTGTTGCGCCAGGCGCGCGGCTTCGCTGAGCTGGTCGACGCCGATGCCGAACTTCGATTTCGCACCACCGGTGCGCACCTTGTCGTGATGGCCGTGGCCGCTGCCGAGATCGATCCGCAGCGAGACCTCGCGCCCGGGCAGCGCGTCGCCGAGCTCGGCGAAGCTGTCGAGGCGTTCGATGGTCAGCAGTGCGTCGGCCTGCGCCGCGCGAAGGTAGTCGTCACGACGCGCCAGGTTCGGCGTGAACAGCAGGCGTGCATCCGGGCAGCTGCTGCGCGCGTGGTCGATTTCGCCGGGCGACACGCATTCGAGATCGAAACCCGCGTCGACGATCGTCCGCAACACCGCCGGGTGCGCGTTCGCCTTGGTCGCGTAGAACCAGCGGTCGACGGCGGCGATCGCGCGCAGTTGCGAGGCGCGATCGCGGATCGTGTCGCGGTGGTAGACGTAGCGCGGGCTGCGTTCGGCGGCGAGCTTCAGCAGCGTCGCGCGTTCGCTGCGCCACCATTCGGGTGCGACCTGCGTGGGGGCGCGATAGAGCGCGCTCCAGCTCGGACCGAAGACGCGGCGATCGTCGGCCCTCAGCGCGCCGCCTTTCACCAGGGCTTCGTGGATGCGTGGCACCAGGCCATCGGCGCGCGCCTCGTCGACGACGAAGGTGAGATTCAGGTCGTTCGAACTCTGCGAGATCAGGTGGATCGGCATCGCGCCGAACACGTTCCAGACCGGACCGAGCTTGCCGAGCAAGGAGCGGATGCCGCGTCCGACCAGCGAAATCGCCGTGCACGGGCCGATCACCTTGACCCGGCACACCGTCGCCAGGTCGGCGCAGAGCGCTTCCAGCACGTTGGAGTTGACCAGGTTCTCGGTCGGGTCCAGCGAGATCGTCACGTTGGTTTCCGACGAGCCGATCATGTCGACCGAGAGGCCATGCTTCTTGAACTGCGCGAACACGTCGGCGAGGAAACCGACCTGCTGCCACATGCCGACGGTTTCCATCGAGACCAGCATGATGCCGCGGCGCGAACTGATCGCCTTGACCGACAATACGTCGCGCGCCACGTCGTCGCCGATCACGGTGCCGTCGAGTTCCGGGCGTTGCGTGTCCTTGATCCACATCGGCACGCCGGCCTCACGCACTGGGCCGATGCAGCGCGGATGCAGGACCTTGCCGCCGGTTGTCGCGATTTCCTGCGCTTCGGCGTAATCGATGCGGGAGAGCAGACGCGCCTTCGGCACCTGGCGCGGGTCGGCGGAGAACATGCCGGCGACGTCGGTCCAGATCTCGACGCGGGCCGCACCGAGCAGGGCGCCGAGATACGCCGCCGATGTGTCCGATCCTCCGCGGCCGAGGATGCAGGTGGCGCCGTCGGCATCGCTGCCCATGAAGCCGGGCGCGACGAAGCAGTCGGCCTGGGTCGCGAGTTCGGCCACGCGCGCCGGATCGCCCCGGGTCGCGCAGGACACCGACAGCCAGCGCGCCCAGTCGCTCTGGTTCGGACGCGGCTCGGCCTTCAGCCATTGGCGCGAATCCAGCCAGCCGCAACGCAAACCGGTCGACGCGAGGTAAGCGGCGCCGAGCGAACTGGAGATCAGTTCCCCCATCGACAGCAACTCGGCCTGCCAGCGGAACTCGCCACGGCGCGTCGGCGCCTGCTGCGCCAGTCCCGCCAGATGATCGAGCCAGGCGAGCGTGGCGGTTGGCGGCGCGATGCCGAGTTCGGCCATCAGCTGCAGGTGCTGGGCACGGATCGCATCCGTTTCGGACGAAAGTTCCGCCGAAGACAGTTCGCGGTCGATCAGTGACTGCAGCCGGTTGGTCAGCCCGGACACCGCCGAGACTACGACCACCGTGTGCAACCCCGCCTCGACCCGCGCTCGCGCCAAGTCCGCAATCGTGCGCCAGCGCGCTGCCGTGGCGACGCTGGTGCCGCCGAACTTCAGAACGGCCCAGGATGCGTTGACGGGATCGAGTCGGACGGACAGGTGGCCGGGCGTCATACGCAGGGAATTCGTTGAATGGCCGTTGATCCTAGTCGAGTTGTCGCGGTGACGGCTGGCGAAAGCAGGGCACGGCGATTTCACCTGGACTTGACAATCTGAATGGGTGCTTTACGGAAATTTAACTGGCATGCTAAGGAAGGTCTGAACAAGTCGCTGCCAGCGTAGTGCCGATTTTCCGCTGGCCGCTACACGGAATTTCGGTCGATATGGATGCGCAGATGTGCGTTTTTCGGCGTTTTCAGGCCCGCATCACCCGCAATT
>JAKJFE010000098.1 GCA_022705045.1 Pseudomonadota bacterium
CCGGCCACTTGAATCCCGCCAATGCATACATGCAATGGTCCGCTTTGGGTCGATCAGCGCATGTCGGCCAATAGCGCCTCCCTGCAATTCACCAAGACGCGGCTCGGAATCTGGATAGCCCGACTCTGCACGCTGGCAACTCCGAAGCCGCGATGGTCCTTCCTTCCATCGGATATGCTCTTGCGATTCGCAGCACATCGGAAGGAACCGGCGGTCGCATGGGAGTCGCACTGACGCGGGAACAGGTACTGGCGCTGGCACCAGATGACGCTTCGGCCAAGGCAGCGAGCGGACTGGTTGCGGACAGCAAGTGGGTCACCCTCGGCGCCGATGGTGAAGCCGTCTGGGGCGAATGCCAGGGCAGCGGCTCGAAGCCCTATCAGGCGCAGGTCGATCTCGGCGCGCTGGTCAGTCGTTGTTCGTGCCCAAGCCGCAAGTTTCCGTGCAAGCACGGCCTCGCGCTGTTGTTGCTGTTCGCGCAGAAGAATCCGCGCTTCGCCGCCGGTGCGCGGCCGGCCTGGGTTGATGAGTGGCTGGCGTCACGACGTGACCGCAGCGAGAAGAAAGAGAAGGCAGCGGTTGCTGAAGCGGAGAAGGTCAAAGCCGATCCCGAAACTGCGGCAGCCGCGCTCGCCAAGCGCGAGAGTGCGCGCTGGAAGCGCATCGAAGGCGGCACGTCCGAACTGGAACGATTCATTGCCGACCAGTTTCGTCGTGGGCTGGCCAAGTTTGGTGCCGAGCAGCGCAAGGACTGGGCCGCGATGGCCGCGCGCATGGTCGATGCCCAGGCACCGGGGCTCGCACCGAGGATGCAGCGGGCGCTTGACCTGATGGCCGGCGGCGCAACGAACTACGCAGAAGTGGTCGCGTGCTTCGGTTTGCTGCAACTGCTCAACGAAGGCGTACGCCGCCGGGCGCAACTCTCGCCGGCACGGCTGGCCGACCTCCGCGCTGTCTTGGGTTGGAGTGCGGACAAGGAAGACGTTCGGGCGACAGGCGAATCGGTCACCGATCGGTGGCAGGTCGTCGGCCAGATCACGACGGAGGTCGATACGAAGTTGTCCGAACGCCGCGTGTGGCTGGTCGGAGTTTCCAGTCGCCGGCCTGCCCTGCTGCAGGAATTTGCGTATGGCGGCAAGAGCTGGGAACGCGCATGGCAGCACAGCACCGAGTACCAGGCGACGATGCGTTACTACGCGGGCAGTGTCGCACTGCGCGCCTTGGCAGAAGATGTCTCACCCGCCGGCGTGGCAACGGGGTCACTCGCCCAGAATGCGAAAGCAGCGTTTGATGCCGCTTCGCAGGCTTTCGCTAACAATCCCTGGCTCGAGCAATTCCCACTCGTCGTCGATGCCGCCACGCTGTTCCGTCATGACGGGGGTTGGCGCCTGCACAGCGAGGCCGGCCTTGTGCCCGTCAAGATCAGCGATGCCGCGGCGTGGTCCCTGCTCGCATTCACCGGCGGGCACGCGACGCAGGTCATGGGCGAATGGTCGGGATCGCACCTCTTGATCCTGGGTGCACGTGACCACCGTGGCGCCGCGTGGTGCCTGGAGACGGGCGCATGAATGACCTGTGGATCAAGCCCGCGCTCATTGGCGTCGAACAGTGCGGGACCTTTGGCCTCGATGGTCAGATCGGCGCATTGCTCGAGCGTGTCGGCGACAACGACGATCCCGCGCTCGGTTTCAGTCGCTGTGCCGGTGTGCTCGCCGCGTGTGAGCTGGCCGCAACCACGCTCGATGCCACACCGGTCCAGGTGCCGGAAGCGGCAGCAGAGGATGCGAACGCGCTTCCTCCTGCCAATCCGTGGACAACGAGCATTGCAGAAATCTTCGCCACGGCGCAGATCCAGCAGGGTTACGAAGCGCGATTGAAGCACGAGGCCTGCATGCGCCTGTCCGACGCAGGATTCGTCCTGCCCCCGCCGTTGCTGCCGAGTGCGCTCGAAGCCGGTCAGCGCAACCAGCTGCTTCGAGCAGCCTCGCTCCCCGTACTCGGAAATCGCGGCCGCTGGCTGGCTTCGCAGAATCCGGAATGGAAGTACGCCGCCGGCGTCGACAGATCGGCGTCCGCCGCTGACGAAGCGAAGGTCTGGCAGGAAGGGAACCAGCTCGATCGACTCGCGTACTTTCGTCGGCTGCGCGCGAATGGCGCGGCCGCCGGCCGTGCCCTGCTGCAGACGAGCCTCGGCGAACTTCCCGCCAAGGAGCGCCTGGAATTCGTCGCCGCACTCGAACCCGACCTGCACGCAGACGATACGCAGCTGCTCGAGCCGCTGCTGAAAGACCGCAGTCGTGATGTGCGCCTGGCCGCCGGGCGCCTGCTCGCCCGCCTGCCGGAATCTGCGCATGCGCAGCGCCTGATCGGGTGGATCGCCCCGCTGCTGACGCAAAAACGCGGGTTGCTTGGCAGGAGCTGGCTGCTCGAGGCACCCGAAGCGGCCGATGCAGCATGGGCACAGGCAGTGATCGATGCGAAGCGGCCCCAGCACGAGTCGCTCGGCGAGCGCGCGTGGTGGCTGTATCAACTCGTCCAACAGGTACCGCTGTCGTGGTGGACGCAGCAAACCGGCATGACGCCGGCGGATCTGATTCGCTGGGCGGGCAAGACCGATTGGGCCGCCGCCTTGCATCGTGGCTGGCGCGAGCGGGTCAGCGCTGCCGAGCCCGATTGGATCGAGGCGCTGCTCGATTCGGAATCGCGCGAAGCGCGTGCCGACACCAGCGCGTTGCTGGGCCTCTTGCCGGTCGCGCAGCGCGAGCGCCACTGGCCGGACCACATCGATGCCCTGTGGAAGAACGGCCTCGCTTACGATCTGATCGCGTCGTTCACCCTCGGCGACACGCTGTCGGCTCGCTATTCCAAACCGCTGTTCGCGAGCCTGCTGTCCTGCTTCCAGGATGACCGCCTGCGCCACGACTATGGCCTGCGCGCCGTCCTGCTCGAACTCGCCGCACTGCTCCATCCAGACGTGTTGTCCCCGACGCTGAGCGTTCCGCGTCGCGCAGACGAGACGCCCGCAATGGCGGAATGCGCGCTCGCGTTCGAACGCATCATCCAATTGCGCGCCGCTTTGCGCGCTGCAACTACATCTACTCGATCCTGACTGGAGCCGCGATGAACACTGCCGTCCTGCGCCAACACGCCGAACATCAATTTGCCGAAGAGTTGGCCGAACTGAAGAAGGTCGACGACCGCACCCGGCCGGCGAACTGGCAGCTGTCGCCATGGGCCGTCGTGACCTACCTGCTCGGCGGCAAGCTTCCGAATGGCTTCGAAGTCACGCCGAAATACATCGGCAACCGGCGCTTGATGGAGGTCGCGGTTGCGACGGTTGCCACCGATCGCGCCCTGCTGTTGTTTGGCGTGCCCGGCACAGCGAAGTCCTGGGTCTCGGAGCACATGACGGCAGCGATCAGCGGCGATTCGACGCTGCTGATGCAAGGCACGGCCGGGACCAGCGAAGAACAGATCCGCTATGGCTGGAACTACGCGCAATTGCTCGCGCATGGTCCGAGCGAAAAGGCCATGGTGCCGAGCCCGATGATGGAGGCGATGCGCCTCGGAAAGATTGCGCGCATCGAGGAACTGACACGCATCCCGGCGGACGTGCAGGATTCGCTGATCACCGTGCTCTCGGAGAAGACGCTGCCGATTCCAGAGCTCGCCTCGGAAATGCAGGCGGTGCGCGGCTTCAGCGTGATCGCAACCGCGAACAACCGCGACAAGGGCGTGAATGAACTGTCGAGCGCGCTGAAGCGCCGCTTCAACACGGTGATCCTGCCGGTGCCGGCGAGCGAGGAGGAAGAGATCGCGATCGTCGTGAAGCGCGTCAACGAACTCGGTCGCGCACTCGATCTGCCGGCCGAGCCGCCGGCATTGAAGGAAGTTGCGCGGATCGTGCGCATCTTCCGTGAATTGCGCAACGGCCAGACCGAAGACGGCAAGTCGAAGCTGAAGTCACCGAGTTCGACACTGTCGACTGCCGAAGCGATCTCGGTGATCAACAATGGCATGGCACTCGCCGGCCATTTCGGCGATGGCGTGATGCGCCCGCACGACATGGCCTCGGGCATGCTCGGCGCGATCGTCAAGGATCCGGTGCAGGACCAGGTCGTCTGGACCGAGTATCTGGAGACCATCGTCAAGGAACGTAGCGACTGGAAGGACCTGTACCGTGCATTCCGCGAGCAGGTCTAAGCCACCCCGATGAGTGACGGCGTTTCGATCTTCGGCATCCGCCACCACGGCCCGGGCTGCGCCCGCAGCCTGCGTGCTGCGCTCGATCGACTGCAACCCGACTGCGTGCTGATCGAGGGCCCGGCCGGTGCCGAGCCATTGCTGGTCCATCTGCTCGAGCCGGACCTGTCGCCGCCGATCGCGTTGCTTTCGCATGCGGTTGATGATCCGCAGCTCGCGGTGTTCCACCCGTACGCGGTGTACTCACCCGAGTGGCAGGCGATGCAGTGGGCAACGCAGGCAAAGGTACCCATGCAGTTCATCGACGTCCCCGCATCGCTGAGCCTGTCCTGGCAGAAAGAGGAGCGTGATGCGAACAAGGACGCTTCGGCGCCAGAGGAGGAGGTGGCCGCGACAGAATCCAAGGTGCCGGAGGCAGCGGACGAAAGCCGAAACGACGACGGGGAAGCGTCCCCCGAAACGAACGAGGACCTGCCGCACGACCCGCTCGATTGGCTCGCGCGTGCCGCGGGCTACGGCGACGGCGAGACCTGGTGGAACCAGATGGTCGAGGAGCGCGGCGACGGCGAAGGCCTGTTCGAAGCGATCACCCAGGCAATGACCGAACTGCGCGACCACGCGCCGCGTCGGGTGCGTGCCGATCAGGCGCACGAGGACATCCGTGAAGCGCATATGCGAACTGGCATTCGCGACGCGCGGAAGCAGGGCTACCAACGCATCGCCGTGGTCTGCGGTGCCTGGCATGCGCCGGCGCTGGCGAACGCGTCAACGGCCGCCGCCGACGCGCGCCTGATGAAGGGCCTGCCGAAACTGAAGGTGCAGACGACCTGGGTACCATGGACCTATCGCCACCTGAGCATGCGCAGTGGCTACGGTGCCGGTATCGCGGCCCCGGGCTGGTACGACTACCTGTGGCACAGCGGCGGTGACCGCAACCGGCGTGCCGTCGGCTGGTACGCCCGCGTCGCACGCCTGTTGCGCGAACACGATCTGGACTGCTCGTCCGCCCATCTGATCGAAGCGGCACGTTTGGCCGACACACTGGCGGCATTGCGCGACCGACCAGCGCCGGGCCTCGAAGAAATCAGCGAAGCGACGCGTAGCGTGATCTGCAACGGCGACGACACGCCGATGCGCCTGATCGCAGAGGCCCTGCTCGTCGGTGACGCACTCGGCTCGGTACCCGCGAGCGTGCCAACCGTGCCATTGCAACGCGATCTCGAAGCCG
This sequence comes from Pseudomonadota bacterium, assembly GCA_022705045.1. Taxonomy (GTDB): domain Bacteria; phylum Pseudomonadota; class Gammaproteobacteria; order Xanthomonadales; family Ahniellaceae; genus JADKHK01. The sequence continues at coordinate 5,432 of JAKJFE010000098.1, forward strand.
AACAGAAACGACTGCGGCTCAAGCCCGAAGCATTGAGCAAGAGTGTCGACCTCGATCTGCGCAATGAGACCGATCTGCAGCGCAGTCAGTTGCTCCATCGCCTGTTGTTGCTCGGCATCGCCTGGGGTGAAATCGCGAATGTCGGCCGGTCCGCGCGCGGCACCTTCCATGAAATCTGGAACCTGGCCTGGCAACCGGCATTCCAGATCGATCTGATCGTCGCGAGTCGCTACGGGCAAACCGTCGTCTACGCGGCAGGCCAACGGGCCGTTGAGCAGGCGCGACAAGCCGAGAAACTGTCCGACCTCGCTGCGTTGATCGACCGCGTATTGCTCGCCAATTTGCCTGACGCCGTACCGGTCGTCGCCGCCGAACTGGAAGCGCGCGCGGCGATCCATGCCGATCCACTCGGGCTGCTGGCCGCACTGCCGGCCTTGGCCAATGTCTATCGCTACGGCAACGTGCGCAATACGGACAGCGAACAGGTCGCGCATCTGTTCGACGGCATGCTGGTGCGCGCCTGCGTCGGGTTGCCGCTCGCCTTGTGCGATCTCGATGGCGATCCCGCCGAGAGGAGCCGTGCCGTGTTGCTCGCAGCGGACCGCGCGATCGCGTTGCGCCAAGGCGACGAACAGACCGAAGCATGGCAGCGCGCACTGCGCATCACGGCACTGTCGGAAAGCAGTGCACCGCTGCTGCGTGGGCTGTGTGCGCGACTGCTGCTTGATGTGTCGGTGCTGAGCGCTGAACAGGTCGAGGAGCAATTGCAGCTGAACTTGTCTCGCGGTGCCGAGCCGCTTGACGCGGCGCAGTGGCTCGATGGATTCCTGAATCGCAACCCGACCGTGCTGCTGCACAGCGACACGGTATGGGCCTTGATCGACGAGTGGCTATCGGGTCTCGGCGACGAGCACTTCATCCGCGTCGTGCCGCTCGTCCGGCGAACATTCGCGGCCTTCGAGTCCGCCGATCGCCGCGACCTGGGCGAGCGGGTCAAGCGTCCGCACACGACAGGGAAAATCGCCACTGCAACCCCAGAATGGAATGCCACGCGCGCCGAGCGGGCCTTGCCGATGCTGCGCGAATTGTTCGGAGTCAGCGATGAGCCTTGAGTCGAACGAAGACAGTACGGTGCAGCCACCAATCTCGCGGGAGCAGCGCTGGCGGATGGTCCTCGGCAGCGATGCCGAGAACAGTTGTGGTGGGTTGAGTGGCCAACTGCAGGGCATGGATGCAGCATTGGGCGCCCTGTACGAACCCGAAGGCGCGAACGGGCTGAAGCGCCGCGGCGGGCGCGGTGGCTCGGCGCCGAATGTGGCGCGCTGGCTCGGCGACATCCGCAAGTACTTCCCGTCATCGGTCGTGCAGGTCATGCAGCGAGATGCACTGCAACGCCTCGACCTGAAGCAGATGCTGCTCGAGAAGGAAATGCTCGAAGGCGTCCAGCCCGACGTGCACATGGTCGCCAACCTGATCGCCCTGTCGAGCGTGATCCCGGCGAACACCAAGGAGACTGCGCGCATGGTCGTGCGCCAGGTCGTCGACGCGCTGATGCGCAAGCTGGAAGAGCCACTTCGATCGGCAATCTCCGGCGCGCTCGATCGCGCGCGTCGCAATCGCCGACCACGACACTCCGAGATCGATTGGCATCGCACGATCCGCGCGAACCTGCGGCATTGGCAGCCGGAATACCGCACCGTCGTTCCGCAGCAACTCATTGGCTTCGGCCGCAAGGCACGCCGACCTCAGCGCGAAGTGGTGCTGTGTATCGACCAGAGCGGATCGATGGCTGCATCAGTCGTCTACTCGAGCATCTTCGGCGCCGTGATGGCCTCGCTGCCCGCGGTATCGACCAAACTCGTCGTGTTCGACACCGCCGTCGTCGACATGAGCGACCAACTCGATGACCCTGTTGACCTGCTGTTTGGTGTGCAACTCGGCGGCGGCACCGACATCCATCGCGCCGTCAGCTACTGCCAGGGACTGATCCGCGAACCGCACAATGCGATCCTGGTCCTGATTTCAGATCTGTACGAAGGCGGCGTGGAGACCAAGCTCTTGGCACGCGCCCAGGAACTCGTTGAGGCCGGCGTGCAATTCATCACGCTGCTCGCGTTGAGCGACGAAGGCCGACCTTCCTACGACAAGGACCTAGCCGCGAAACTCGCCACACTGGGCGTGCCGTCATTCGCGTGCACGCCCGATGCGTTCCCGTCTTTGATGGCTGCGGCGATCCGACGAGATGACATCAATCAGTGGGCGGCAGGTCAGGGGTTGATCGCTTCTCGGGGCAGCTGACCACCGCAGCCATCGAGTACCTACTCGCTGACGTCTCGCTTTGCGGGGAGAGTTGCGCGGGCGGCGCGACGCTTGATCGTCCGCTTTGGGTCGAAGCGCGTCGTCGGTCTGGGGGAGAACCATGGGCCGGCTGTCGAAGGTTCGGCCGTGAACGCGGAGATCAAAACTGCCCCCGAGCGAGTCATCTTCTGTGCGCACGTTAGGGACGTCTCATCGCCAGCCGCTGACTGGCAACAACTGTTTCGCTTCTTGCAAGGCGAGTGTCGATGTCGTAGGTTAGTAATAACTTACTTACCTTGATCGCTGCCATGCCCAGTGCTCGCCCCACGTCCCTGCCTGCTGAGGAACGCCGCGCCGCCACCGTGGAGGCGATGGTGGAACTGGCTGGGCGACAAAACCCCGCTGAGATCACGACGACGGCGATTGCGAAGCAGATGGGCCTGACCCAAGGCGCGCTGTTCAAGCATTTCCCGACCAAGGATGCGCTCGTCGAGACGGTGATGGATTGGGTCGCGACGCGTCTGATCGAGCGTATTGAACGCGCCGCGCAATCCGCACCCACGGCCATCGCCGCACTGGAGGCGATGTTCATGGCCCACGTCGGCTTCGTGGCCGAGCATCCGGGCGTGCCGCGGATCCTGTTCGGTGAACTGCAACGCGCCGAGATGACGGCCGCGAAGCGGCTCGCACAGCGCCTGCTGCAACGTTATGGCGAACGCCTCGGACGCATCATCGAGGACGGCAAGCGCCGCGGCGACATCAGTCGCGACATCGCGACCGAAGCGGCGTCCACCCTGTTCATCGGCACGCTTCAAGGCCTGGTGATGCAGTCGCTGCTGGTTGGCGACGTCGCCTTGGTCCGCGCCCGCGCACCTCAGGTTTTCGCCCTGTATGTCCGCGCCATCGAGGCTCGCCCATGAAATTCCGGGCGATGCCTTCGCGCCGCGTCGCGCTCGTGGTCGTGATCTCCGTGCTGGCGGCGTTGCTGGCCTATGTCGCATTGCGCTCGGGACCGCTGGCACCAGTGGCCGTGACCGTCACCACCGTCGAGTCCGCGGCACTGAAGCCCGCGATCTTCGGGATCGGCACGATCGAGGCACGCCATTTGGTCAGCATCGGCCCGGTGTTGCCCGGACGTCTCGGAGGCATCACGGTTGATGTCGGCGACCACGTCGATGCCGGCCAGATCGTTGGCACCATGGACCCGGTCGATCTCGACGATCGGTTGCGGGCGCAGGACGCCGCGGTGCGCCGCGTCCAGGCCAGCGTGCGTGAAGCCTCGGCCCGCCGCGAGTTGGCCGCGAGCCAATTGCAGCGCCAGGAGAAGCTGTATGCCGCGCGCATGGTCAGCGAGGAAACGCTGGTCGCACGGCGCCAGGAACTTGCGGTGGCCGATGCCGCACTGGGTGCGATCCGCGAGGAACTCGCCCGGGTGCGGTCGGAAGCAGCGGCCGTGAACGCGCAGCGTGGCAATCTGGACTTGACCGCACCGATCGCCGGCATCGTCATTCGCCGCGATGCCGAACCGGGATCGACGCTGATGGCCGGCCAGTCGGTGATCGACATCGTCGATCCGCAGAGTCTCTGGATCAACGTCCGCATCGACCAATCGAGCGCGACCGGACTGGCCGCCGACTTGCCGGCAGGCATCGCGCTATGGGTCGATCCTGGCTGGTCGTGTGCTGCGCGTGGAACCGACCGCCGACACCGTCACCGAAGAGGTGCTCGCCAAGGTCGTGTTCGACCAACGCCCGGAGCCGCTGCCGCCGCTCGGTGAACTGGCCGAAGTCACGATCGACTTGCCGGCACTGTCGGCGTCGCCCTGGGTTCCGAACGCCGCCCTTCATCGTCAAGGTACCCAGATCGGGGTGTGGCGCATCCGCGACGGCGAACTCGCGTTCGCTCCGATCACGCCGGGCCGAGCCGACCTTGAGGGTCGCGTGCAGGTGCGCGAGGGTCTGGCGGTCGGCGACCGTATCGTCGCGTACAGCGAACGCGGCCTGAGCGCAGGCCAGCGCATTCGTGTCGTCGAGCACTTGCCGGGCCTGCCGAGATGATCAGCCTTGCCGGCCGCGACATCCTGCACAGCTTCGGCAAGTTCGTGTTCACCGGGTTCGGGCTGGGATTGCTGATTGGCGTCACTCTGGTCATGGCCGGCGTGTACCGAGGCATGGTCGACGACGGCAAGGCGCTGCTGGACAACAGTGGTGCCGATCTCTGGGTCGTCCAGAAGGACACGCTCGGACCCTACGCCGAGCCTTCCAGCCTCGCCGACGATGCCTACCGCAGCCTTCTCGCGATGCCCGGTGTCGCGCGCGTCGCCAACATCACCTACCTGACCATGCAGGTGCGCCGGCAGGGTCGCGACGTGCGCGCCATGGTCGTCGGCATCGCGCCGGGCGAGTCGTGGGCGTCGCCGGGCTGGCCGCCGTACCTGGTGGCCGGTCGCCACCTGACGCGCGGGCACTACGAGGCGGTCGCCGACCTCGCCAGCGGCTTCAGGATCGGCGACGAGATGGAGATCCGTCGCCATCGCTTCAGAGTGGTCGGACTGACGCGGCGCATGGTGTCCTCAAGCGGCGACCCGATGCTCTTCATCCCGCTCAAGGATGCCCAGGAGGCGCAGTTCCTCAAGGACAACGACGCGATCTGGCGCGGTCGCCGCCGCACCGCCGGCAACCCGACCTTCAATCGACCGGGCGATGCCGGCGTGCTGGCAGCGGTCAATGACGCGCAGTCAAGCAGCAACAGCGTCAACGCCGTGCTGGTGCAACTTGCACCGGGTGTTGACGCCGAATCGGTCGCCGCAACGATCCGCCGTTGGCAACGCTACACGGTGCATACCCGCACCCAGATGGAGGAGATCCTGGTCGGCAAGCTGATCGCCACCTCGGCGCGCCAGATTGGCCTGTTCCTCGCAATCCTCGCCGTCGTGAGTGCAGCGATCGTGGCCTTTATCATTTACACGCTGACCATGGACAAGATCCGCGAGATCGCCGTGCTCAAGCTGATCGGCACGCGCAATCGCACCATCGCCGCCATGATCCTGCAGCAGGCGCTCGCGCTCGGCGCGATCGGCTTCGCGGTCGGGCGCATCACCGCGACCTGGGCCGGCCCGATGTTCCCGAAGTACGTGCTGTTGGTCCCCGCGGATTCGGTCATCGGCTTCTTCGCGGTGATGGCGATCTGCGCACTGGCCAGCGTCGTCGCCATCCGCATGGCGCTCCAGGTCGATCCGGCCGAAGCAATCGGAGGCTGATATGGGCGGTACCGGCATCCGTATCGAAGGACTGCGCAAGCGCTACGGCAGCGGCGACACCGCCGTGGATGCCCTGAAAGGCGTCGACATGCACGTGGCACCCGGCGAAGTGGTCGGCCTGATTGGACCCTCGGGCTCGGGCAAGAGCACACTGCTGAAATGTCTTGGCGCGGTGATCGATCCGACGGCCGGACGCATGACGCTCGGCGACGAGGTGATCTACGACGACGGCTGGCGCGTGCGCGACCTGCGCGCGCTGCGTCGCGACAAGATCGGCTTCGTCTTCCAGGCGCCCTACCTGATCCCGTTCCTCGATGTCACCGACAACGTCGCGCTCCTGCCGATGCTCGCCGGCGTGCCGAATGCCGAGGCGCGCGATCGCGCACGCGAGTTGTTGGCGGCGCTCGATGTGGGGCACCGCGCCCGCGCCCAGCCTTCGCAACTTTCCGGCGGCGAGCAGCAGCGCGTGGCGATCGCGCGCGGCCTGGTCAATCGGCCGCCGGTCATCCTGGCCGACGAACCCACGGCCCCGCTCGACTCGGAACGCGCCATGGCCGTGGTGCACATCCTCAACGAGATGGCGCGGCGCTACGAGACCGCCATCATCGTCGTCACCCACGACGAGAAGATCATCCCGACGTTCAAACGCATCTACCAGATCCGCGATGGCGTCACCCATGAGCAGGTCGCCAAGTCCAGCCCCGTCGCAGCCGTTGCGCTGGCGCAGCATGCGCCATCCAACGGAGTCCTGCCAGGAAGCGTATCAGGGTCGCCCCGCTGATCTTCGATCGGCTCGACTCGACTCGACTGTCCGCTGTGGGTCGATCACGGGCGCTCAGTCATGCCGCGTCCAGACGCCGATCGTGGACAGCGAGGCTTGCACCCCGTTCCGCGTGTTCACCGATCGGCGTATCTTCCGCCCATGCCCAAGTACGAAGTCTATGGTGAAGAATCGCCTGACCACGCCATCGTGGTCGAAGCAGCGTCCGAGCTAGCGGCACTTGATCAAGTGGCGCGGGCGCTCGGCCATGTCAGCCACGCCGCTTTGATTGCAGACGGTGGCTCGCCACTGATCGCCGAACTCAACGAGGACGGCTTTGTCCGCCGCCCAGGCGACATCTACGGGCTGATGCCACAAGGCGACTAGGCCATGTGCTACTCGGCGATGATGGAGGCGGATTACGCCACCTACGTC
>JAKJFE010000099.1 GCA_022705045.1 Pseudomonadota bacterium
CGCCGAGGCTGGGTCCGCCCGGGCCGCGCATCTGGATGATGCGGTAGCTCAGCACGAAATAGAGCACCGCGAGCAGGCCGGCATAGATCGGCGTGATGTGCATGGTTCGGTGCTCCTCGTCGTCCGGGCAATGGCCGCGAGCATAGCGGCATGACCATCGGCGTACGCCCGGCCGACGCGGCATCGCTACAGTGCGCGCTTTGCGTCCGGAGTCCCCCATGTCGATCGGAATGACCCCTTCACGAGCGCAACGCTGGCGCGCCGGCCTCTGGCGACGCCTGAAACGACTGCTGATCGTCGGGACGATCGCCGTCGTCGCGGGCTGGCTCTATGCCGCGAGCTTCTCGCCCGAGCGAGAGGACTGGGATGGCCAGCGTGCGGCGCTCGCGAATCGCACGATGCGCCCGCTGCCGGTGCGGCCGGATCGCGACTCGCTGCTGGCCGACGTGCGCGAACTCGCGTCGGAAAAGTATGCCGGTCGGCGCGTCGACAGCGACGGCGGGCGTCTGGCTGCGGACTATCTGGTCGGTCGTCTGCAGGCACTGGGTATCGCGCCGCTGGTGCCCGGCTATCGCCAGCCCTTCAGTTTCCAGCGCAAGCGCATCCGCCAGTTCTGGACCGGCGGCATCGACACGCACGGCGTGAACCTGCTCGGCGTGGTGCGCGGACAGTCCCGACCGGATGACTACCTCGTGGTCAGCGCGCATTACGACCATCTCGGCGAGCACAATGGCGCGATCTATCCCGGCGCCGACGACAACGCCTCCGGCGTCGCGACGCTGCTGGCCGCGGCCGCACATTTCAAGGCGCATCCGCCCGCACACAGCATCGTGTTCGCGCTGTTCGACGGCGAGGAAACCGGCATGGCCGGCGCCCGCCATTTTGTCGACAGCGGCGTGTTGTCGATGGCCAAGGTGCGGCTGAACCTCAACTTCGACATGTTGTCGCGCAGCAGCGATGGCGTCCTGTTCGCCACCGGCACCTGGCAACACCCGGAACTCAAAGCCTTGGTCGATCCGCTGCGTGCGCAGGCGCCGATCGTGGTGCTGTATGGCCATGACCAGCCGCGACCGTTCTGGGACAGCGAGGACTGGGTGCATGCCTCGGATCACGGCTGTTTCCACGATGCCGGCGTGCCCTTCCTGTATCTCGGCGTGCCCGATCATGCCGACTACCACCGGCCCGGCGACACCTTCGACGCCATCGATGCCGACTTCTTCGTCGACTGCGCGGCATTTGCCCTGAGTCTGGTCGCCGCCGCGGATGCCGCCGAATGAGGCGCGGCAGTATGCTCGCCACATCGACATCCGCCATCGGGGAACAGGCATGAGCGCACGCTGGGTCAAACTGCCGAACGGCAACATCATCGACGCGAACCGCATCGCCTACGTGAGCAAGCCGGACTCGTATCCGAGCATGGATGGCGACGGCAACGACCGTGTCGAATATGCCGTCACCTTCGGCAGCGGCTTCACTCGCGATACGTGGATGACGGTGACCGGCAGCAAGGAAGAGATCGCCGCACTGATCCGGCAACTGGTGGGCGCGGCCGGCTGAGCGCCCGTCGGCCCCCGGCGCGATCGGCGGGGACAAAGATTGACCGCTGGCGGCGAGCGGCTCGATTGGCCGCCGCCAAAGCTGATGGCACCATCGACCGGGTTTGCAGGAGGCGGCCGATGGCGGAAACGAGTCAGCAGGGCCCGGGTGCGACGGCTGCGGCAGGCGGATGGCTGGGTGGCATGCGTGGCTATCGCGCCAGCCTGTTCGCCGTGCTCGTCGCGACATTGTGGTTGCTGCTGGTGCTGCCGCGCGCATTGACCGGTGCTCCGCCTTCGGACGCGGTGTACGCCTTGTCGCGTTCGCTGCTGCTATTGCTCGCCGCGGCGCTGGTGCTGCACCACGCCTGGGCGCATCTGCATCGCGGTCGCGTGCGCCGATCCTGGTTGTTGATCGGCGCTGCCGTCGCCGCGATCTTTGTTGGTGAGGCCCATCGGGCCTGGGTGAGTCTGCTTGGCGGTGGCAACTCGGTGTTCGGCTGGTCGGACGTGTTCTACCTGTCCTATTTCCCGCTGATGCTGGCAGGTCTGCTGCAGTTGCCGCGCGTGTTCGACAGCCGCAGCGATCTGGCGAAGTTCCTGCTCGATTGCGCCACCGTGGCGGTCGGCGGCGGCATGTTCGTCTGGCATTTCGGCATCCGTCCCGCCTTGGTGGCGAACACCCAGGCGGATCCGCTGGTGGCCTGGGTGGCGATCGCCTATCCGGTCGGCGATCTGCTGACCCTGGTGGGCATCGCGACCGTGTTGCTGCGTTTGCCGACGGGGCCGACGCGCACGGTCTATCTGCTGCTCGGTGCCGCGCTCACCGCCAGCCTGGCCGGCGATCTGGTCTGGATCCTGATGGAGCTGCTCGCCGGTGGGTCACCCGCGTATGCCGAACTGCTCTGGCTGCTTCAGGCATTGTGCCTGGTGCTGATGGCCGATACTGCGCGCCGCCGCGCGCACGCATTCAACGAGCGCCGCGGGGAACGCGTCGGACGTTTTGCAGTGCTGCCCTATATGGCGCTGGCGGCCGGCTACGCACTGATCGCGACGGTCGCCATCGGTGCCGGCGCGTCCTACAACCCGGCCCTGCCCAGCCTGCTTGGCTGGGGCGCGGTGCTGATTGCTTGCGTGGTCGCGCGACAGACGCTGGCCAGCCGCGAGACCGCGGCCCTGCTCAGCGAACGCACGCGCCTGTCCGGTGAAACCCGCCTGGCCAAGCTGATCGAAAACGCGGCCGACGGCATCTTCGTGCTCGACCGCGAATTCCGTACCGTCTACGCCAGTCCGTCAGCGTTGCGCTTGCTGGCGACGCGTCCGGCGCGACTGATCGGTCTGCCGATCGCGGGCTTCCTGCCGCCGGACGACGCCGAATCGTTGCGCAGCCTGCTGGCCAACCTTGACGGTGATACCGGACGGCGCAGCGGCAAGCTGATGCTGCGCTTCGCCGCCGACAACGGCGGTCAGGCCTGGACCGAGACCACGGTGACCGACGAACGCCATGACCCGAACCTCGCCGGCATCGTGCTGAACGTGCGCGACGTCAGCGAGCACCATCGCCTCGAAGAGCAGATGCAGCACGAGGCCCTGCACGATGCGCTGACGCAGTTGCCGAACCGAGAATTGTTCCTCGACCGGGTCACGCGGGCGACCGCCCAGGCGCGCCGGGCGGGGCAGTCCATCGCCGTGGCGGTGCTCGATCTCGATCAGTTCCGGCTGATCAACGACAGTCTCGGTCACGCCACCGGCGACCAGGTCATCGTGCTGGTCGCCGAGCGGCTGAAGAGCAGCCTGCGCAGCGGCGACACGCTGGCGCGCCTAGGCGCCGACGAATTCGCGCTGATGCTCGACGATGCCGGCGACCCGGGCGCATTGAACGCCCGCCTCGAACGTGTGCTCGGCAGTTTCCAGGGACCGTTCCGGCTCGGTCGTCACAGCCTGCGCCTGAGCGCCGGCATCGGTGTGGCCGTGGCCCGTGACGGCGTCAGTGCCGCCGACCTGCTGCGCGACGCCGATACCGCGGTCACCACCGCCAAGCAGGCGGGGCCGAACCGCTACCACATCTTCGAACCCGAACTGCATGCCCGCGTGCTTGAACGATTGACCTTGCAGGCTGCGGTGCCGGACGCGCTCGATCACGACCGCTTCGTCGTGCATCTGCAGCCGGTCGTCGGGCTCGTCGACGGCTATCCGATCGCGTTGCGGCCGCGCTTGCGCTGGCGCGATCCGGCGAATGCTCCCTTTCCGATCGAGCGCCTGCGTGGTGTCGTGCAGGAGGCCGATGTCGCGTTCCGGCTGGGCGAATGGATCCTGGCGACCGCGCAGCGCGAATACGCGAACCTGATGCGCTACCAGCCTGCCGCCGGCGCATTGTCGCTGCTGATCCCGCTCGACAGCCGCCACCTGCACCACGCCGGTCTGGTGCAGCGTGTGTCGGCCTTGCTCGAACAGATCGGCATGTCGGCCGTGAACCTGATGGTCGCGGTCAGCGAGGAAGCGCTGGGCGGCGACAGCGAACTGGCCCTTCGGCCACTGCGGCAATTGCGCGGCATCGGCGTACGCCTGGCGCTGGCCCGGTTCGGCAGCCGGGCCTCATCGCTGGCCGCCTTGCACGAGCCGCTGTTCGACGCGTTGATCCTGTCGCGCAGCCTGAGTCAGGGGCTCGCGCTCGGCGGTCGTGGCCATACCCTGGTGCGAGGTGTCGTGGCGTTGGCGGACGCGCTCGGCGCGCGTGCGATCGCGACCGGCGTCGACACGCCCGAGATCCGCGATGCGCTGGCGGAGCTCGGCTGCCTGTACGGCATCGGGTCGGCGCTGGCGCAGCCGATGCCGCTGGAACATCTGCTGCCCTGGCTGGGCGGACGTCTGTCGGAAAGCGGTCGCTGATCAGTCGATCCACCACGCCAGCGCGAACACGCCGAACATCGTGAACACGACCGCGACCTTGATCGCGGCGCCGATCAGCAAGCCGATGGCTGCGCCCCCGCCGGCCTTGGCGGCACGACCGAAGTTCCGGAACGCCAGCCACTCCGCCAGCAATGCGCCGAGGAAGGGGCCGAGCAGCAGGCCCGGGATGCCGAAGAACAGCCCGACAACGGCACCAACGCCCGCACCCGCAAAGGCCCAGCCGGAAGCACCTGCAATGCGCGTGCCGAAGGCGCTGGCCATCAGGTCGGCGAGTACGGCGAACAGGGTCAGTGCGGCCAGCAGCAGGACCGTGTAGCCGCCGACGTGCGCGAAGCCATCGCTCCATGCCGCGAGCAACAGTCCTGCGAACACCAGCGGCACGCCCGGCAGGGCCGGCAACACCATGCCGGCCAGTCCCACCAGCACGAAGACCGCGGCGAATGCATATCCAATGGCTGGATCCATGAGCGACAATCCCGACGCTGCAGACCGCAGCATCGTCGATGTATGCACGCATGAGCGCAATTCCAGAGATCGTCACGCATCGCGGCGGCTGCCATTGCGGACGCGTGCGCTTCGAAGTCGATGCACCCGCCGAGATCGACGCGCTGGACTGCAACTGCTCGATGTGCCGGCTCAGCGGTTTCCTGCACCTGATCGTGCCGAAATCGGCGTTCCGGCTGGTCTCGGGCGAACAGGATCTGAGTGAATACCGGTTCGGCACCGGCGTGGCGCGGCATCTGTTCTGCCGCCATTGCGGCATCAAGCCGTTCTATGTGCCGCGTTCGAATCCGGATGGCATCGACGTCAACGTACGCGCGTTCGACCGTGGCAGCGTGCAGCGCCTGACCGTCACGCCCTTCGACGGCGAGCACTGGGAACAGCATGCCGACGCCTTGCGTGACCTGAGCCGTGACGAACGCCGTGATGGCTGAGCGCGATTCGCCGAGCAATAACCGCTCGCGTTTGGGACCGGTCGCGACGGCGATGTTGCTGCTGCCGCTGCTGTGGCTGGTAGCGATGTTCGGTGTCGACTTGCCCGAGCGCCTGCGCCTCGCGATCGGCAACTGGACGACGGTCCTGCCGGCGCTGCTGGCCAGCGTGTACGCGTGGCGATTGTCGCGCCTGGCCCATCTCGGCGAGCGCCAGCGTCGCGGCTGGCTGCTGGTGGCCATCGCGTTGACGGCCGACGCCTTCGGCTTCGCCGCCTTCGGCTTGTACGAGGCGGTCCTGGGCCTTGATCCGACCTACAACTGGGTGAACCTGCCCTTCTACGGCTACTTCATCGCGATGTTCGCCGGGTTGCTCCTGCTGACACCGCCGTCGCACACGACCGCCGAGCGGCCTCTGTATGCGCTCGATGTGGCCGCAGTCGGTCTTGCCGGTGCGATGTTGCTGGCCGAGTTCGTCGTGCACCCGATCCTTGACGACCACAGCACACCCCATGGCCTGCTGCAGATCCTGACCCTGGTCCTGTATCCCTTCCTCGGCGCGATCACGTTGTTCGGCGTCGCCAGCCTGATGATGCGGTTGCCTGAAGGTGCGGAGCGCCGGCCTTACCAGCTGCTGTGCGCGGCGGTTGCGTTGTACCTGGCTGCCGACTCGGCCTGGTCGATCCTCGCCTTGCTCGAGGACTACGATACCGGCGACATCAGCGATCTTGGCTGGCTGCTCGGTGCTTGCCTGTTCCTCGGTGCCACCGAAATGGCCTGGCTCCGCAAGCGCCGGGCCGACTTCCGGGCCGGGACCTATCGGCCGCGCGAGTTCACGCGACTGATGCCCTACCTCGCCATTGCCGCCGGCATGGCCGTGCTGCTCGTCGCGATCCTGTCCGAGGCGCGCGATCTGGTACCGCTGGCGGTGATCGGTGCCACGCTGGCCGGCACCGTGTTCCTGCGCCAGTGGCTGGCTGCGCGCAGTCGCCAGGACCAGGCCTTGGCGGATACGCGTCAATTGGCCGAGCGCCGTCTGACTGCGCTGGTGGCGCGTTCCGCGGAAGCGATCCTGCTGCTGGGTCCGGATCTGCGCGTGCGCTACGCCAGTCCGGGCACGGCACGGCTGTTCTCCGGTGGTGCGCCGCCGCTGGGCGCGACGCTGGTCGATCTGCTGCATCCGGCCGACCGGCAACGCGCCGGCAGCGCCCTCGACGAGGTGCGCCGCGGCGGTCCCGATGCCCGGGTCGAGTGGCGCATCGCGCAGGCCAACCAGGATTGGCTGACCTGCGAAAGCGTGTTGTCGAACCAGCTCGACGATCCGGCCGTGCAAGGCCTGGTCGTGAACCTGCGCGACATCAGTGAACGCGTCGCGCTTGAAGAGCGGCTGCGACACCAGTCCCTGCACGATCCGCTCACCGGCGTGGCGAATCGCGCGCTGTTCATCGATCGCCTGATGCAGGCGCTGGTGCGCCGTCGACGACAGGGCGGCAGCGTGGCGGTGCTGTTCCTCGACCTCGATCATTTCAAGCTGGTCAACGAATCGCTCGGGCATCTTGCCGGCGACCATCTGCTGCGATCGGTCGGTCAGCGCCTGATCGATACCGTGCGCGCGGTCGATACCGTCGCGCGTTTCGGCGGCGACGAATTCGCAGTCCTGCTGGAGGACGCCGGCAGCCGCAACGAGGTGGTTGGCGTCGCCGGCCGGATTCTGCATGCGATGGCGGCGCCGCTCGTGGTCGACGCACGTCCGGCCACACTCGCCGCCAGTCTCGGCGTCGCTTTCGCGCAGGACGGCGACAGTGCCGAAACCCTGATGCGCAATGCCGACCTCGCGGTCTACAAGGCCAAGAGCGCAGGACGTGGCCGCGTCGCGGTGTACGAGCCGGACATGCAACAGGCCGTAGGCACGCGACTGGAACTGCATCAGGCGCTGCGGCGTGCGTTGGCACGCGACGAATTCGCGCTGCACTACCAGCCGCTCGTGGCCCTTGAGGACGGCGCGCTGATCGGTGTCGAGGCCTTGCTGCGCTGGTCGCAGGACGGCCAACCGCTGGCCCCGAACGACATCGTTGCGGCAGCTGAGGAGGCGGGCCTGATCGATGCACTCGGTCGCCAGGTGTTGGCGCGCGCGTTGCACGATGCGTCGCGGCTCGCGGCCGAGCTGGATGCCCCGGCCCTGCTGCTGACCGTCAACATCTCGGTGCTGCAGCTGGAAGATCCGCTGTTCGTGCGCGATCTCGCGGCCTTGCTCGCGGCGAACGACTGGCCCGCCGAGCGCCTGGTGCTGGAGTTCGACGAGCGCATCGGCGAACGGCGCGGCGAGACGTTGCGGCCGGTGTTGATGCAGCTCAAGGACCTCGGTGTGCGCCTGTCGATCGACAACCTCGGCATTGGCGACGCTGCGCTCGGCACGATCGAGCGCTTGCCGTTCGACACGCTCAAGATTTCACGCCACCTCGTGGCACGCCTCGGCGCGCCGAACGAACGTGCAGCACGGGCGTTGGCCGAAGCGCTGATCGGCATCGGCCGGGCGATGGCGCTGACCACCATCGGCCATGGCGTCGAGAATGCGCGCCAGTCGGAAACGCTGGTCGCGATGGGCTGTCGTTACGCCCAGGGTTTCCACCTGGCTCGGCCACTGCCCGCAGACGAACTCGTGGTCTGGTTGCGCGCCGCAGCGCGCTGATCAGGCGATCGCGGCAAAGGCCTCGCGCGCGGCGGCCAACGTGTCCTCGATGATCGTGTCGTCGTGCGCGATCGACATGAACCCCGCCTCGAATGCCGACGGCGCGAAGTAGATGCCGCGTTCCAGCATGGCGTGGAAGAACCGGTTGAAGCGCGCACTGTCGCTGGCGATGGCCTGCGCATAGGTTTCGACGTGTTCGCTGGTGAAATACAGGCCGAACATGCCGCAGACGCGGTTGGTGCTGAAGGCGACACCGGCTTCGGCGGCAGCCGCTTCGAGGCCGTCGCAGAGCGCATTCGTCTGCGCTTCGAGTCGGGCGTAGAAGCCTGGTTCGGCGAGCAGGTCCAGCGTCGCGAGACCCGCGGCCATCGCCACCGGATTTCCGGACAGGGTGCCGGCCTGATAGACCGGGCCGCTCGGCGCGATCATCTGCATGATCTCGCGGCGTCCGCCATACGCACCCACCGGCATGCCGCCGCCGATGATCTTGCCGAAGGTCGAGAGGTCCGGGCGGATGCCATACAGATCCTGCGCGCCGCCGGCAGCGACGCGGAAGCCGGTCATCACTTCGTCGAAGATCAGCAACGCGCCGTGGCGCGTGCACAGTTCGCGCAGATGATCGAGATACCCCGGGCGCGGCAGGATCAGGTTGGCATTGCCGATGATCGGCTCGACGATCAGGCAGGCGATGTCTGCGCCCTGCTGCGCGAACAATTGCTCGGCCGCGTCGAAATCGTTGTAGGGCAGGGTCAGCGTGAGGTCGGCGAGTGCGACCGGCACGCCCGGCGAGTTCGGCAGGCCCAGCGTCAGCGCGCCCGAACCGGCCTTCACCAGGAACGCGTCGCCGTGGCCGTGGTAACAGCCTTCGAATTTCACGATGCGCGAACGGTTGGTGTAGCCGCGGGCCAGGCGGATCGCGGCCATCGTCGCTTCGGTGCCGGAATTGACCATGCGCACCATCTCGAGACCGGGCACGCGTTCGACCAGGCGTTCCGCCATCGTCACTTCGAGCGGATTCGGCACGCCGAACGACAGCCCGTGCGCAGCGGTGCGGATGACCGCGTCGAGCACCCGCGGATGCGCATGGCCGAGGATCATCGGACCCCAGGAGCCGATGTAGTCGATGTAGCGGTTGCCGTCCGCGTCCCACAGATACGGACCTTCGGCACGCACCGCGAAGAATGGTTCGCCGCCGACCGACTTGAACGCGCGCACCGGCGAATTCACGCCGCCAGGCAACAGTTGCTGGGCGCGGGCAAACAGGTCGGCATTGCGGTTCATGGGGACTCCGGAGTCGAAAACAGTTGGGTCAATGCGCGCGCCGCGGCTTCGCGGTCAGGCGCATCCCAGATCGCGCCGAGTACGGCGATCGCAGCGGCGCCGGCGACGATCAAAGGGCGCGCATTGTGCGCGTCGATGCCACCGATCGCCACCCGCGGCAGTCCGAAATGTTCAGACTGGTGCAGCAAGGTCACATCGGCGCGGCGTGCGGCGGGTTTCGTGCCGGAAGCGAAGAACGCACCGAAGGCGAGATAGTCGACGCCGGCACGTGCGGCGGTGTCGGCATAGCGCAGTTCGTTGTAACAGGAGGCGCCGATGATCGCGTGCGGAGCGAGCGTGGCACGCGCTGCAGCGATGTCGCCATCGTGTTCGCCGAGGTGTACGCCGTCGGCATGGCATCCCGCGGCGAGACCGACATCGTCGTTGACGATCAGCGCCGCGCCGTGGTGTCGGGTCAGTTCGCGCAGGGCCTGCAGCTGTTCGCGATGGCGTCCCGTGTCGCCGCTCTTGTCGCGGTATTGAAGCAGTCGCACGCCGCCGCGCAACGCGGCGTCGACACCCGCGGACAAGGCCGCGGTGTCTGCCATCTCGCGCGTCAGCAGATAGACGCCGTGGATGCGGTGACGGGGGTTGCTGCTGCCTGCCACAATGTTTGCCTTGTTCGTCGTCGGGTCGAAATGATGAGTGTGGGTGCCGATGTGCCGTTCCGCGTCTACGTCTGCGTGGTCTGCGGATTCCTGTACGAAGAAGCCAAGGGCCTGCCCGAGGAAGGCATCGCACCGGGCACGCGCTGGGACGACATCCCGGAAGATTGGGTGTGCCCGGATTGTGGCGTGGGCAAGGCCGACTTCGAAATGACCGAAGTCAGTTGAGGCGCCCGCCGCGACTGCCGAGTTCGATCAGGATCTGGCGGATACGGTCGCTGTCCTCGGCCTGCGGGCGCTCGGCGAGGTAGCGGCGCAGGTCCGCACTCGCCGCCGGCAGGTGGCCGACACGCGCATACAACAGGCCGCGTTCGCGGATTTCGTCGGAGTCGTGCGGGTCCAGCCAGACGATGCGGTCGGCGCAGCGCAGCGCACGCTCGAATTCCTCGCGTTCGACATAGGACTGCCGCAGGTTGCGCAGCATGCGTGCGAGGATCGAACGGTTCGAGGCCGGTTCCAGCAGGCGCCCGAGTTGCTCGTCGTCAACCTGTTTGCCCGGTACGTGCGGCTTGGCGCGGACGCGCAATTCACCGGCGTCGAGCGAACGGCCCTTGTGGAAGGGGTCGAGCACGAGCAGGCCGTTGTCGACCGGCAGGCGGATCAGGAAATGGCCGGGGAAGGACACGCCCTGCAGGGGTAGGCCGATACGGCGGGCGAGGTCGAGCTCCAGGATCGCGAGTGCGATCGGGTTGCCGGTGCGGCGCTCGATCACCTCGTTGAGGTAGCTGTTGCGTGGGTCGTAGTAATCCTGCTCGTTGCCGGTGTAGCCCTGTTCCTCGAACAGCAGGCCATGCAGGGCACGCAGGGTATCGAGGGTGCCGGCGCCGCTGCCGACGCGTTCGCGCAAGGCCACGGACTGTGCAGCGACGATGTTCTCGTAGGTCGCTGGATCGAGCTGCGGGTATTCGTCGCGGGCGATCTGCAGCGCCGCCCAAAGCAGCGGAATGTCCTCGTCGCGGGCGTCGCGCAGGAACTGCCAGCTGGCTTGGGCATCGAGTCGGGCGAGGGTCGCGTCCATGCCCGTGTGATAGGGGCCGCGAGCGCTCGCGTCAAGCGTGCCGAAACTACTTGGCCAGGCGGTCGGGCAGGGTGATCGAATCGCCGGTGCGCAGATCAAGCGCTGCGCCGATGCCGGCGTTCAGTTCGAGCACGTAGCGCGCATCGCCCTCGCTCGGATAGTTCGGGCAGCGGTCGCCGCCGTACCTGCAGGTGGGCACGCGGTACTGGCCGCTGACGAACCGGCGCTCGCCATCGAAATACAGGATATCGAGCGGGATGTAGGTGTTCTTCATCCAGAACGCGCGCGGTTGGTCGTCTTCGAAGATGAACAACATGCCGCGATCGGCCGCCATCGATTCGCGAAACATCAGGCCACGCGCCTGTTCTTCCTCGTTGTCGGCGATTTCGACCGAGA
Source organism: Pseudomonadota bacterium (assembly GCA_022705045.1). Lineage (GTDB taxonomy): Bacteria > Pseudomonadota > Gammaproteobacteria > Xanthomonadales > Ahniellaceae > JADKHK01. Next base: position 11,466 of record JAKJFE010000099.1, read on the forward strand.
ACCGCTTGCCCTTGAGTTCGACCTGGGTGCCGCCGCCGGCCGCGCAGCCGGCCAGCCCCAGCAGAACCAGATACAGATAGGTCCGCACCGCTCAGCCTGCCTGCTGCATCTGGGCCGCCGCACTCAGGTGCGCGAAGCGGTCGATGAGGTGGCTCAACAACGAAAAGTCCTTGGGTGACATGTCCATGAATTCGACGCTGAACGCGCGGTCATCGAGCCGGATCAGCGCCACGTCGGCGCGAAACGGTTCGGCGCCAGGGATCAGGAGGGTCAGTGCAAAACGGCTGCCGTCCGGCGGGGAAAAGCCATCCGGCCGCACCATGCGCAGCCCGTTGATCGACAGGTCGACCAGCGCGCCGCGGAGCGGCTTGCCCTGGATGTCGACTTCGCCCTCGCCCTGGGTGGTAAAGCGGGTTTCCTGTCGGCGGTCGTCGTAGATTTCGGCCATGGCGGTACCTGCAGCAGCGAGGCGCCGATGCTATCAGCGGCACCCG
>JAKJFE010000100.1 GCA_022705045.1 Pseudomonadota bacterium
CATCTACGTCCGCGAAGGTTGCTACAACTGCCACTCGCAGATGGTGCGCACGCTGCGCTTCGAAACCGCGCGCTACGGCCATTACTCGCTGGCCGGCGAATCGGTCTACGACCGCCCGTTCCAGTGGGGCAGCAAGCGCACCGGGCCCGATCTCGCCCGTGTTGGCGGCCGCTACTCGGACGACTGGCATCGCGTGCACCTGATGGATCCGCGCGCTGTAGTCCCGGAGTCGAACATGCCGGGCTTCCCGTGGCTGGCGGAGACACCTGTCGATGGTGCGCTGGTCGAGAAGAAGCTCAAGGCACTGCAGACCATCGGCGACCCCTACACCGACGAGCAGATCGCCGGTGCCGCCGCCGCCGTGAACGGCAAGTCCGAACTCGATGCACTCGTGGCCTACCTGCAGGGCCTCGGCAAACACGCGCCGAAGGGAGGCTGAGCCATGGACTTCGGTACCGTTTCCGGCGTGATCACCGCCGTGCTGCTGATCAGTTTCCTCGCGGGTGTGGTCTGGGCATGGAGTGCGAAGCGCAAGCCGCAGTTCGATGCCGCCGCACGCCTTCCGCTCGAAGACAATGAGGTGAAGCCATGAACCAGGGCTGGACGCTCTACATTTCGATCTTCACGATCGTCAACATCCTCGCCTGCCTGTGGCTGTTGTGGTGGACGGCGAAGAACCGCTCGACCAAGGCCGAAGACCAGGACACCGGCCACGTCTGGGACGAGGACATCCGCGAACTGAACCGGCCGCTGCCGAAGTGGTGGCTGAACCTGTTTTACATCACCATCGTGTTCTCGTTCGCCTACCTGGTGCTGTACCCGGGCCTCGGCTCGTTCGCCGGCACCAAGAAGTGGACCTCGCAGGAGCAGCACGACGCCGAAGCCAAGGCGGCCGAGGAGAAGATCGCGCCGATCTTCGCGAAGTTCCGCGCGCAGCCGCTCGCCGACCTCGTGCACGATGCCGATGCGCAGCGTCTCGGCGCCTCGGTGTTCGCGAACAACTGCGCCACCTGCCATGGCTCCGACGCCAAGGGTGCCAAGGGTTATCCGAACCTGACCGACAACGACTGGTTGTGGGGCGGTGAACCCGACACCGTGCTGACGACCATCCTCGATGGTCGCCAGGCGGCGATGCCGGCGATGGGCGCGGTGCTCGGCGACGAAGGCGTGGCAGCGACGGCGGTCTACGTGCAGAGCCTCGCGGGCCAGGGTGTCGACGACGCGCTCGCCAGCAAGGGTCAAGCGCACTTCCAGACCATTTGCGCGGCCTGTCACGGCCCCGAGGGCAAGGGCAATCCGATGCTCGGCGCGCCGAACCTGACCGACAACATCTGGCTCTACGGCAGCGACTTCGACACCATCGCGACGACGATCCGCAATGGCCGCAACGGCCAGATGCCGGCGCACCGTCCGCTCATCGGCGAAGACCGCGTGCGTTTGGCTGCCGCCTGGGTGCTGGCACAATCGCAGGCCCAGCCGAACGCCGAGGCGCACTGAACCATGAGCAGCGACATCGACCGCAACACGCAGTCACACACATTCGACCATCCGCCGCGCCCGCTGGTGCAGCGAGTCGGCGCTGTGCTCTGGCCTTCGTTCTTCGCGGCCGGTGTCGCCACCATGGTGTTCTTCGCGAACGTCGATCCCGTCGAACTGGCGGGCATGACCTACCCCGACCTCGACATCTCGCGCGAGGTCGGATACTCGATCGGATTCTTCATGTTCTGGGCTTGCACCGCGTCGTCCAGCCTGTTCACGTGGATCCTGCTGCGCCCGCGCAGCCGCTTCAACAACCGGCCTCCGCGCACGGAACGCAAGACCTCGCCATGAGCAAGCAGATCCCGCTCAAAGTCGTCGATGACGGCGCCATGTACGAATCGGCGCCGAAAGTCTATTCGCGCGAAATTTCCGGCCGCTTCCAGAACCTGCGCCTGATCGCGGTGTGGGTGCTGCTCGGCCTCTATTACGTGATGCCGTGGGTGAACTGGGACGGCCGCCAGGCCGTGCTGTTCGACCTGCCGGCGCGCAAGTTCTACATCCTCGGCCTGAGCTTCTGGCCGCAGGACTTCGTGTTCCTGGCGATGCTGCTGATGATCGCCGCGTTCGCCCTGTTCTTCTTCACCGCCCTGGCCGGTCGGCTGTGGTGCGGCTACGCCTGTCCGCAGACGGTGTGGACCGAGGTGTTCATCGCGATGGAGCGCCTCTGCGAAGGCGACCGCGGCAAGCAGATGAAGCTCGACGCTGGTCCGTGGAACCGCGACAAGATCCTGCGCAAGACCGCGAAGCACACGTTGTGGATCGTGTTCGCGTTGTGGACCGGCTTCACCTTCGTCGGTTTCTTCACGCCGATCCGTACGCTGGCGCTGGAAGTCTCGACGCTGTCGCTGGGCGGATGGGAGTGGTTCTGGACGATCTTCTATTCGGTCGCGACCTGGGGCAACGCCGGTTTCCTGCGCGAGCAGGTGTGCAAGTACATGTGCCCGTACGCGCGCTTCCAGGGCGCGATGTTCGATCGCGACACCCTGATCATCGCCTACGACAGCGAACGCGGTGAACCGCGCGGCTCGCGCCGCAAGGGTGTGCCGAGCGTGCTTGCGCGTGCGACGAGCGACCCCCTCCCGACCTCCCCCTCGCTGCGCGAAGGGGAGGAGAAAAAGCAGTCGCTCGGCGATTGCATCGACTGCACGATCTGCGTGCAGGTTTGTCCGACCGGCATCGACATCCGCGATGGCCTGCAATACGAATGCATCGCCTGTGGTGCCTGCGTCGACGCCTGCGACAGCGTGATGGACAAGATCGGCTATCCGCGCGGGCTGGTCCGCTACGCCACGCTGAACAGCCTGGAACACAAGACGCCGCACGTCATACGCCCGCGCATCATCGTCTACGGCTTCATCCTGCTGGCGCTGATCGCCGGTTTCACTTACTCGGTGTTCAACCGCACGCCACTGATCATCGACGTATTGCGCGACCGCAATGCGCTGTATCGCGTGGTTGCCGATGGTGCGATCGAAAACGCGTACACGTTCAAGATCGTCAACAAGGACCAGGTCGCGCACCGTTACGCCATCCGCATCGCCGAGGGCGGTGAAGGACTGACGCTCGCCGCACATGCCGCCGACGTCGCAGTCGACGCCGAAGGTGTGGCCAATGTCGCGGTGACGGTGCAGGCGGCGGCCGGCAGTGTCAAAGGTCAACGCGAAATCGTGTTCGAAGTCCGTGCGCTCGACGGCGACCTGCAACGCACGCAGAAGTCGCGCTTCTTCGGGCCGTTCTGAGATCGCGATGGCCGGCGCCCTGCGCCAACCGCTGCTGTGGCTGGTCGTCGCGCTGACACTGGCGGTGGTCGGCGCCAGCGTCTGGACCGTGCGCAGCGCGCGCGGGACGCTGGCGACTTCGCCGGACGAAGTGAAACGCGTCGCCCAGATCCAGACCAGCGACGAGACCCGGGACCGCCGCGCGCTCGAACTCGGATTGCACGCCGATGTCGAACTCGGCGACTTCGGCCTGCGCTTGCACAGCCAAACCATCGCGGCAGACGCGTCGCTGCAACTGGATCTCATCCATGCCACTGACGCGACCCAGGACCGCCACATCGAGCTGTTGCCCTGCGGGGCGCGCCGCTGGTGCACCGATACGGTGTTGCCGGAGGCGCGCTTCCGTTTCGAGGTGAGCACGAGCGATGCCGACTGGCGCATCGTCGGTGCGCGCGAACTCGGACAGCGACAGGTCGCGTTGACGCCGGCGTGGTCGACGCCATGACGGACGATCGCTGCTACCACTGCGGCGAAGCGGTCTCGACGCATGCCCTGATCCACGCCACGCTCGACGGCGCGACGCGCGCCTTCTGCTGCACCGGCTGCCGCGCCGCCGCCGAATGGCTGCACCAGGGCGGCCTCGCGGACTACTACGCGTTGCGCAGCGAATCGACCGGGCGTGTCGACCCGACCCAGGATTTCAGCGACTGGGACAGCGCCGGCTTCCGGCGTCTGTACGTGCACGACATCGATGGCCAGTCCGAGTGCGACCTCAGCATCGGCAACATCCGCTGCGCCGCCTGCGCCTGGCTGATCGATCGCGTCGGCCAGCAGATGCCGGGCGTATCGTCGATCAGCGTCGATCCCGCAACCACGCATGCGCGCGTGCAGTTCGATCCGACGCGCGCGCCGCTCAGCGCGATCGCCACGCGCCTCGCCGCGATCGGCTACGCGCCGCGCATTGTGCAGGATCCGGCCGATGCCAAGCGCGAACGCCGGCAATCGCTGAAGCGCCTCGTCGTCGCCGGACTCGGTGCGATGCAGGCGATGATGTTCACCGAAGCCTTGTACTGGGGCGCCGGCGAACTCGATGTCGGCACGCGTGATTTCTTCCGCATCGTCGCGATGCTGGTCGCCACGCCGGTCGTGTTCTATTCGGGTTTCCCGTTCTTCCGTGGCGCCTGGCGCGAACTGTCGCTGCGCCGCCCGGGCATGGATGTGCTGGTCGCGTTGTCGGTCGGTCTCGCCTACCTCGCGTCGATGATCGAAACGATCCGCGGCGGTCCCGTGGTGTATTTCGATGCCGCGGTGATGTTTGTCGCCCTGCTCAGCGGCGCGCGCCATGTCGAAGCGATCGCGCGAAACCGTGCCACCGAACGCCTGCAACTGATCGCCGCAGCCCAGCACCAACACGCCGATCGCGTCGACGAACACGGCCAGGCGACCGCGATCGCACTCAGCGAACTGCGTCAGGGCGAACACATCCGCGTACCGACCGGCGAATCGGTGCCGGTCGACGGACGCCTGCTGTCGGCGAACGCACGCGTCGACGAATCGCTGCTGACCGGTGAAGCCGAACCGGTGCAACGCGCGACCGGCGACACCGTGCTCGCTGGCAGCATCGCGCTCGATGCACCGCTGCTGCTGGAAGTCGTCGCCATCGGCACGGCGACGCGACTGGGGCAATTGCGCGCACGCATCGGTGCCGGCTTGCACCAGCAGGCAAGCAGCACCGAACTCGGACAACGCATCGCCGCGCGCTTCACGCTGGTGATGCTGGCGGTTGCCGCGTTCACCGGTATCTATTGGCTGCAGACCGATGCATCACGCGCGATGCCCGCGGTGCTGGCCGTGCTCGCCGCCGCCTGCCCCTGTGCCTTCGCGCTGGCCCTGCCGGCCAGCCTGGCGGCCGCACACGCGATGCTGGCGAAACAGGGCGTGATCGTGACCAGTCCGGACGCGCTGGCGCGCACGGTGCGCATCGACCGCATCGTGACCGACAAGACCGGTACCTTGACCGAAGGCCGACCGCGCCTGACCGACACCGTGGTGCTCGACCCGGCGCAGTCGCAGCAGCAGGTGCTGGCCATCGCCGCCGCACTCGAACGCGGCCATCGGCATCCGATCGCCCATGCCTTCCGCGAGTTCGATACCGGCCTCGTCGTTGCGGATGCGCAGACACTGGCCGGCGCCGGCGTCAGCGGCACGGTCGCAGGCACGCAATGGCGACTGGGTCGCGGCGGCTGGTTCGGCGCCGACGACAGCGAGGCCATCGTGCTCGCGAACGACGCGGGCAAGGTCGCGCGTTTCCGGATCGCCGACCGCCTGCGCATCGACGCCGCCGACGCCGTGCGCGACTGGCAGGGATTCGCACGCGTCGAGGTCCTGTCCGGCGATCATCCGCACGCCGTCACCGCCGTCGCCGAGGCACTGGGCATCGATGGTCGCGGGCGCCTCACACCCGATCAGAAGCGTGCGGCGATCCATGCGCTGCGTGATGCCGGGCACCACGTGATGATGATCGGCGACGGCCTGAACGACGCCGAATCGCTGGCCGCGGCCGACCTCGGCATCGCGATGGGCGGCGGCGCCGCGATCGCGCAATGCCATGCCGACGTGCTGCTGCTGCGCGACGATCTGCGTCTGGTGCGCCTGCTCGTCGATACCGCGCAACGCGCACGCCGCATCGCACGCCAGAATCTGGCCTGGTCGATCGGCTATCACGCTGCCATCGTGCCGTTCGCGGTCGCCGGCGTGATGTCGCCATGGCTGGCTGCAGTCGGCATGGCTGCGAGCTCCCTGATTGTCACGTTGAATGCGTTGCGCTTGCGCAAGGCGCCGCCCGCCCCCACGTCGTCACGACACGACCCGATGCGGGAGGCGCGCGCATGAACATCCTGCTGGTGCTGGTGCCGGTCAGCCTGCTGCTGATCGGGCTGGCGGTCTGGGCCTTCTTCTGGGCGGTCGACAGCGGCCAGTTCGACGATCTCGACACACCGGGCTTCCGCGCACTCGACGACGACACCCCACCCCGGGCAAAGAACGACGACGCATGAGTCTTGCCGTCGCCAGCATCGCCGCATTCACGGCCGGATTGGCCGCGTCCGCGCATTGCCTGGCGATGTGCGGCGCGATCAGCGTGACGCTGTCGCGCGCATCGCCACCGCGAGCGGGTTTCGTGATCGCTCGACAACTGGGGCGCGTCGCTGCCTACACGTTGGCCGGTGCGGCCATGGGTGGTCTCGGCCAGACACTGCTGTTCATCGGCCAGAGCGGTGCACTGCGGCTCGCGTTGCAACTGCTGTTCGCGTTGTCGTGGCTGTGGCTGGCGGCGCGATTGCTGAAGCCCGGCCTGCGCCTGCCCTGGGCCTCGGACCTCGGTGCGCGTCTGTGGACGCGGCTGCAGCCGCTGACGCGCAGCTTCCTGCCCGCATCGACCCCGCCGCGCGCCTTCGCACTCGGTGCGTTGTGGGGCTTCATGCCCTGCGGACTGAGTTACGCGATGCTGATGATCGCCGCCACGCAGGGCTCCGCGCTCGGCGGCGCGGCGATCATGGCCGCATTCGGGGTCGCGTCGACGTTCGCGCTCGGCGCACTCGACCTCGGCGCACGTCGTGTCGACCGAGTGCAACTGTCACCTTGGCTGCGCGGTGCCGGCGCAGCATTCGCGCTGGCACTGGCGGCGCTCAGCCTGTGGATTCCTTACCAACATCGCGGCCACGCGCACGACCTCGCGGTGTCGATGGCACTCGCGGGCGACGACTACTGCGTGAAATGAAACTTCAGCAGGCTTCGCTTTCGAGGCTCGGCGAGGGCTCGCCTGCGAGCTCATCGAGCTTGGCGAAATCGACGATGCGGATCTGCTTGCGGTTCACTTCCAGCACGCCAAGCTCCTCGAAACGCGTGAACAGACGGCTCACGGTCTCCACGACCAGGCCGAGATAGTTCGCGAGTTCGTGGCGCGACATCGGCAGCTCCAGCGTGTCCGGCGCGCGATGCAGGTTGCGGTAACGCTCGGACAGACTGCGCAGGAAGATCGCGAGACGCTCCTGCGCCTGCTTGCGGCCCATCATCATCAGGTGTTCGTGGTCCTTGACCACCTCGCGGCTGGCGATACGCATCAGCTGCCGGCGCAGGCCGGGCACGCTGGACGCGAACTCGTCGAGTTGCGCGTACGGCACTTCGCAGACCGACGACCGCTCCATCGCCTCGGCATTGCAGCGGTGGATGTCGTCCGACAAGGCATCGAAGCCGATGATTTCGCCGGGCAGGTGGAAGCCGAGTACCTGCTGCTCGCCGCTGTTCGTTTCCAGCGTCGTCTTGAACGAGCCGGAACGCACGACGTACAGCGACTGGAAGCGTGCGCCGCTCGCGAACAGCTGCTGGCCGCGATCGAGCGGACGCCGTGCGCGCACGATGGCGTCGAGCGAATTCAGTTCGTCCGGGGAGATCGAGGCCGGCAGGCACAGCGCGTGCAATGCGCAGGCCCGACAGGTCCGGCGCAACTGACCAAGATCGAGCGAGGGGATCGGTGCAGGCGTGGTGCGCGAATCGGCAGACATGCGCCCATTCTAGCCCGAACCTTCCAGAGCGGGGACGGAAACACGGACAAAGCGATACGCCATTGGTCTAAAGCGCGCGAGGAACGACCAATCTTTGCAAATCGCCGCTCAGTCCCGGAGATCGGCGAACACGGCGTGGAACAGGGCGCACTGCTTCAACGCGCGGAACAAGGCCCGCAACGCATCGCGATGTTCGGCCACATCGTCTTCACCATAACGAATGGCAAGCCGCTGCAGACTGGCTTCGGCATCGAGGCCGGCGAACATGCAGGCGAGCAGATCGAGCGCGGTCGCATTGAAGTCCATGCCGATCAGGTTCGGGTAACGATCGGTGTTGCCGCTGATCTCGGCGACCCACTCGACCACCTGCGCAACCGCATCGGTGCAGCCGGTCTCGCGGCTCACCAGCCGCAGCAACTCGCCACGGTCGAACACGTTCAGCAGCAGGGCCAGCAGGAACCGGTGCGGCGGCGCGTGCAGCTTGCGCCGCAGGTCGATCAGGGTGCGGCTCAACAGGTCGTTGTGGGCGGCGCGGTGCACCAGCGCCCGCTCCGCCGCCGGCAGCCGCGTGCACAGCTGCGAGAGCCGCTGCGCTTCGTCGACATCGGCACTGACCTGGATCTGTTCCGACACCAGCGTGTAGGCGAGATACAGGTCGGCCTCCGGCAACACGCGCGCCAGATGTCCCTGGAATGCCTCGGCGTCGAGCACGCGCAACATGCGCAGGTACTGCAGCTTGCGCGTCGTCGGCGCGTGTTTCTGGAACGGATCGTGGGCGAGCCCGGGCCAGCGGTAGTCGTACTGGACTTCGGCGCCGGGTTCGTCGGTGATGGTGCGGATGACGATGGTCACCGACGGCCGGATCATGTGGAACAGCGAATGGATCAGGGTGTCGCCGCGACGGATCACGCGGGTGTCGCCCGGACGCAGCACTTCGATGTCGATCAGGGCCAGGTCGCCGGCGATGGCGCGCTGCTTCGGTTCGGGCGGGGCCCACGCCTGGAAGCGGTAGCGGCTGTGGATGCTCGATCCGGCCAGCACGTGGAATGCGCCGCAGAACGCGTGCTGGTGGATGCTGGTGGTGCCGTCGAGCCAAGTCAGCGCCGAGATGTCGAAATGGCCGCCGTTGTACAGCGACAGCGGCGGTTCGGCGAAACGCGCGTCGAGGTCGGCCTGTTTGCACAATTCATCCGCACCGAGGACATAGTCGACCAGATCGGCATGGCTGATGTGCGCCGACGGATTGTGTTCATCGAGTTTGGCCAGGGCCACCGCTTCCAGATTCGCGTAGACGGCTTCGCGGGAATCGCCAAGCGTGGCGGCGATGTCGTCGCCCAGGCGCCGGAAGAACGCCTCGACGCGGTGTACCGCTGCGTCCACGCTCACGCCATGACGCCGTCGTAGTCGGCGTCGACGAAATGGAACAGCAGCGAGGCCGAGCGATGCCCTTCAGGCAACACCTCGCGGCAGTGCTTCAGCTCGCGCCCCTTGAAGATCAGGGCATCGCCGACGCGTTGATACAGCTCGCGGGTGCTGCCGTCGCGGGCACGCACCTTCAGCGCCCAGGGCGAACGGCCGGCATCATCGAGCGGCGCGTAGTCGACCAGCAGCGTGATCGTGTATTCGCAGGGCGGACGGTCGACGTGCCACTTCAGGTCGCCGCCTTCCAGATACAGCGAGACGAAGGAATACGAGGGTTTGGTCGCGCGCCCGACCAGTTGCGAAACGCGCGCGTTCAGCTGGTCGTGCCAGAAGTCGGCGACCGGGTGGCTGTGCGCGATGTGGCGCAGGCAGCCGCGATGGTCGTCGAGCTGCATGAAACCTTCGCCGGCCAGCGCCCAGTAGTAGCGCGCGAGTTCGGCGACATGCGATGCCGGCAGCAGATCGTGCAGTTCGACGTAGCCTTCGCGCGCGAAGAAGTCGCGGGTGGCGGGCGAATCGAACTCGGCGGCCGCTGCATTCTGCGTCTGCAATGCCGGGGCCGTATCCGCCAATACCGGCGCAAAGACGCCGCCGCGAGGATGCGACTGGTAGCGCAGCGACAGGTCGCGCCAGTCCTCGGGCAGGCGCAGGCCGCGACTGCGGACCGGCTCACCCGCGCTGGCGACCGCCTGCGGCTGGTCGAGCGCCGCTTCGGGACGTCCGTGCCGATCGGCCGACAAGTCGTAATGCACAGGTTGCGGCAGCGCATCGACCGGCGCCAACAAGCCGATGCCACGCAATTCCTCGATGCCACGCTCGGAAACACGATCCACCGCTTCGCCGCGGATCAATGCCGCCGCCAGAAAGCCGTGCGCCTCCGGCAACTCGTCCGGCCTGACCAGCCGTTCGCTGAGCTGCGCACCCTTGATGGGCGCCCGTACCAAGAACAAAGGCGGCTCGGAGCCGCCTTGAACACTGATACTGGCGCAGGGATTGAGCACCAACCCCAGCGATTCCAGTTGCATGATCCTGCCGCTTCGAAGCGTTAAGGACCCGGGCTCGGACCCGGAGTCGGGCGAGGCGAGGGTGCAGGAATCATCAAGGATTCGATCAATTCAGGCGAAAGCTTGGTCAGGCTCTTCAGCTGTTCGATCAGCGAACTCGGAACGGAAATCTTCGACTCTGCTTGCACGACGATGGCCGATTCGGCCGGTACACCGGTGTCCATGGCAATTCTTCCTATGTGGATAAGCGCTCTCGCGTTCGCGAGGCCGGCGACATTATTCGTTTGTGACGTTTCATGTCAATCGACGCCCCCTTGCAAGGGCGCCGATTGACACCTTGAGCCTTTCATGGACGGGCAGATGCCCGTCACACGGTCTCAGGCGGGGCCCGGACCTGGATCAGGACGAGGTGCAGGCGCCGGCACCTGAGGAGCCGCCATGATCGACGCATCGACCGGCTTGGCCATGCGCTGCAATTGATCGATCAATGACGTAGGCACAGAAACCGCCGACCCCGCTTTGACTATGGAATTCATTGCACTCCCCTCAGTTCGACGCCTGCGACGGAATATCGCAGTGCTTTTCGAGCCTACGATTGGCACCGTTGCGCGTCAATTGGCGACTCTCTATGGTGCCGGAACTCGCCGCCTTCCCGTCTCATGCCACTGCGACATCTCATCCTCTTCGCGATTCTCTTGTTTGCGGTGTCGCCGCTGCGTGCCGCTGAAGTCGGAGCATTGCCCTCGCGAACATGGGATATCCGGCAAATCCGGCTGGGTGATGACTATCCGGATCCCGCATTCAATGCGCTTGTTCAATCTCACGACGGGGTCATCTATTCGGGCGACCAACGCGGCGTCCTGGAATTCGACGGGCGGAACTGGCGGCGACTACCCATCGGCATCAACTTCGCAGTGACGGCACTTGGCGTCACTCGATCCGGGCAATTGGTCGTCGGTGGCGCGGAAACATTGTTGGTGGTTTCCGACCCAGGCGGAGCCAACGAGGTTCTTGATGTCGGAGAAATGCTCCCAGAGGGCCTCCATGGCGGCGGCGACTTCTGGGAATTCGCGGAAGATCGCGACATGTGGTGTGTGCGTTCCGGTGAGCTGCTGGTATGCCGACAATCATCAGGGTTCAAGGCATTCCGCACCGAACAAGAGTTTGGTCGACTTTTTCAAACCAGCGACGGCATCTTGATTCATGTTCATCGTGTCGGCTTGAGTCGAATCACCCCGGATGGCCCACTCCTTGTTCCCGGCGGTGCCGTGTTTGCCAACATCGGCGTTTCCTCTCTCGTTGAATTTCCGGACAAATCCTACGCCGCAATTACACGGGAGCCGTTCGGTATATGGCGGTGGCGAGACGGCGAAACGCCGATGCTGTCGGCGACGATCAGCGCTACGGACGTGATGCGTCCAATCGGGATCGGCCAGCTAGCAGGCTGTTGAGAATCCTCGATTTCGAACCGATCGCCGCGATGGCGGTGTCGGTACTGCATCCGGATTTCGATGATTCGTCTGGTTCGCGCCCGCTTTCGCGGGTGGTTTGACCCCGCTCGG
>JAKJFE010000004.1 GCA_022705045.1 Pseudomonadota bacterium
CGGGTGATGTGGGCCTCAAAAGGCCAAAAAACGCGCATCTGCGCGTTCAGGCCGACCGAAATTCCGTGTAGCGGCCAGCGGAAAATCGGCACTACGCTGGCAGCGACTTGTTCAGACCTTCCCTAGCGAGGCGCCCGGCATTAGACCCACGGAACAATGCGGCATATTCCATATTCAAGAATTCATAGCAGACGGTGCATCCAGCACCGCGATAGGATCGAAAGATCGGAGTCACACTAAGCTCTAAGTAAATCATGGGCGCCGAAAAAATTGCCACGACAGCAACAACCAAATAGCCACGCTGCAATGTATCCAATGGCGCGCGGAACACCAGCGTCTGGATCAGAAAGTAGGTTAGCGCGCCAACTGCTATCCAAGCCCAGCTCTGAATTAGTCTTTGACACCTAAGTTTCCACCAGCATGAGCGGCACAGCGGAATCTTTACGCCCCCACCACTGCCAAGCGCTTCAATCAGAATTGAGCGACGTCGATAAAAGGAAACACCGGCATCGTGAAATACGAATGCTGTCGAATCAGGCAGGCCCAAGCAGCCAACGCAGCGATTTGGAAACTCAGGCGGGTCTGACGCTTCCAATTCGACGAGACAATTGTTCTTCATTGCCCTAACTCTGCTTGGCAGCTTACTTAAAACCCTTGATGGGCAAATCGCCCTGAATTCTGCAACACCTCAACGAGCCGCCGCCAGATGTCGATCGCATTTCAAGAGCTACCAACCAGTGTAGTTCCAATCACGAGCCGCATTCACCGAAGAGCCCCTGCCAGGCAAATTGGTGTAAGAGACACAAACGGAGCCGTCGGTCTTTATAGAAGCTCCCTTTCGCCGCCCACCAACACTAATGTCATGGTAAGCCCCCCTCCCGAAAGGATCTGAAAAAAATGGCTGCGGAGGCTCAGTCCCACATTGCCTGCTTGGCTTGCAACACAAAGTGAGGCCTGCTCCGAAATCTGGCAGCATGGTCTTCTCATCAACAAAGCCTGCGCTCGTATTTAGTCCAAAACCGTTGAAACCGAGATTAATGCCGATTTCGAGCGAACACTCCAAGGGTGGCGGCGGGGCCAACTCGTATTCCGGATGGTACTTGTAGTTGTACATACCGCCCGCCTCCAATCCCTGGGGATCGAGCGCCATAACAGGGGCAGACATCACATATCCGTAAGTGCTGACCCCACCCTTGAGCCCAATCGGATCACTCTCGACATAGCGCCCCGTCGCCGGGTCGTAGTCGCGGAAGTAGTTGTAGTGCAGGCCCGTCGCCGCGTCGTATTGCTGGCCCGGGAAACGCAGGTTCAGCGTGGTCGCGTTGCCGTCGCCGTCCGGATCGTCGTTCGCCGCCGCCGTGCCGAAGGCATTGCCCAGGATCGGCCAGTCCCACAAGGCCGTGCCGCGGCTCGGGTCGGTGACCTTGCGCGGGCTGCCGAGGTGGTCGGGTTCGATGGGGCGGACTTCGCCGTTCTTGTCGATCAGGCCCACCGGCAGATCGTCCAGCCACACGACTTCGGCCGGCGACGCGCCCTTCTTCGATGGCAGTTCGAGCAGCAACCGCCCGCCTTCGTCGTACACGTAGCGCGTTTCCGTCACGACGCCGAAGGCGCTCTGCGCGCGAACCACGCGCTCGCCGCGGGCGTTGTAGCGCGACTCGACCGCGCCGCTGAACCCGAGGTCGACCACGGCGAGGCGATTGCGCTCGTCGTAGCTCAAGGTCTTGCCGTTCATGCCGGTGGTATTGCCGTTGGCGTCGTAGCCGCGCGTCGACCCGCCCACCGCTTGCAGGCGATGCGAACCGCTCGGATAGGCGTAGGCCGTCGCACCCGACGACGTCGTCACGCTGCTGCGATTGCCGGTCGCGTCATAGGCGTATTGCGTCACGCCGGCAGCCGAATTCTGCGTCGTCAGGCGATACAGGTCGTCATACCCGTAACTGTCGCTCGGCAGCGTCGGCGCCAGCGTGTCCGACAGCGACACGATGTTGCCGACCACGTCTTCCGAGAAGTCCAGCACCAAGCCTTCCGGCTGGCTGCTCTCGATCTGGTCGATCCAGTAGTTCTGGTCGTAACGCCGCGCCAGGGTCGACTGGTCGCCCCAGGTGATCGTGCCGACCGGGCCGAACGGCAGATAGGCCACGTCGCTGATCAGCGCCGTCGTCGAACCGTTTGCGGGCGTCACGTCGATGGCGTTGATACGGCCGCGATTGTCGCGGCCGTAGGCGACCACCGTGCCGGTCGGATAAGTCTGGCTCGCCACCCGGCCGGCGTTGTCGTAACCCCAGGCCATTTCGAAGGTCTCGCCGGCGACCACGCTCGTGCGCCGCACCAGTTGGCCACGACGGTCGTAGCAGAACTCGGTCGAACCGGTCTCGTCGGTGAATCGGGACAAACGACCGACCGAATAGTGCTCGTCTGCCCGGCACGTGCCCGGCACCGTGTCGTAAACGAAACTCAGGTTCTTGCTGCTGTTCGTGAATCCAACCGTCGTCAACCGATTCAACGCATCGTACCCGTAGGTCGAACTGACGCCGCGCGCGTCGGTCTGGGTCACGCGGTTGCCGGCCTCATCATGGGTGTAGACGGTGCTTCCGGTGTCGGGGCTCTGCAGCTGGGTCAGGTTGTCGAGGCCGTCGTAGGTGTAGGTCGTGACCAGTCCCTTCGGATCGGTCACGGTGCGCAGGTGGTCGCGCGCATCGTAAGTGAATTGGCTGGTGGCGTTGATGCCGCCCGCGCCCTGGTCGCCGATCGACTTGATCAGCCGATTGAGGGCGTCGAAATCATTGTCGGTCACGACATCGAGCGCATCGGTCACGAGTTCATTGTTGCCATTGGCATCGTATTGGAAACGCGCCTTCTTGACGGTCGGATCGTCTAGGTTCGACATGGCCGCGAACGGCGCATTGATCTGCGAACGCATCCGGCTCAGCAGGTCGAACTGGCGCGCCAGCAAGCGCTTGACGTTGCCGCTCGGATCCTTGGTCTCTTCCTTCAGGCGATTGCCCGCGGCGTCGAGCGTGTAGTCGATGCGATCGCCACCGGCGTCGCTGATGGCGGTCAGCCGGTGCGCGGCGTCGTAGTGATACCGCAGGAAACTGCCGTCGGGCTGGATCACCTTGTTGATCGCGCCGTAGGGCTCGTATTCGAACCGGGTGATCTGATCGTCCGTTTCCGATGCGTTGTTGGTGCCACGCACCAAGCGACGACTCAGCCAGCCACGGGGCGTGTATTCCATGTCGGTAACGACGCCATTCGCGTCCTTGACCGACAACACCCGGCCGGCGCCGTCATAGGCCAGCACCTCGCTGACCTGACCCAGCGCATTCGTCGTCTTCCACAGGTCGCCCTTGCGGTAGGCACAGGTCGTCGGCTGCGCTGCGCATGCGGCATCGTCCGCGGCGCGGTAAGCGTAGGTGGTCACGTCCGAAACATCGGTGCGCGGGCCATCGACCGTGCGGACCAATCCGACACGGGCACACGCCACGCTGCCAAAATCGACATCGGTGTCGTCGCAGTAGTCGATCGTCGATTGGCGAACGCCGGTCGGCGCATTCACGGCGGAGCCACAGGCATAAGCCATCGCCGTCGCATGGGTCGGCGCCACTTGGCAGCGCGCCGTCTGCTGGCCTCGCGCGTTGTAGGCGTAGCGAGTCACCTGCTCCAGCGTGTTCGCGGCGTTGTAGGTGCGCCGCTCGATGGGCACGCGGAAGTTCGGATGCCAATCCGTCTGCACCTTGCGCTTCGACAGCAGGCAGTTCGGTACGGCCGTGGGGCAGCTCGTGTTCGCCACGTCGATGCGCTGGGTTTCGAGGCCGCGCGTGTTGTAGTCGTAATCGGTGACGATGCCGCGAAAGTCAGTGACTCGATCACGGAACCCGACGCTCGAGTAGGTCTGCGATGCGACCTTGTCGAGACCGCAGTCCGGACAGGGCGTGGACACCGAGTCTAGGCGTCGCGAATTGGCCGCGACGGAAAAATAGATCGTCGTGGACAGACCCAGCGGGTTCACCACGGTCGCATTCGAATTGCCACCGCCATACGTCAGCGAATAGCGCCCCACGCCAGCATGGGAAGTGGCTTTGCCTGCCCCCGTGTTGTGGTATTCGAAGGTGGAGTAACGTTGTGCCGATTCGTCAATGACGCCCGTCAGGAAGAAGGGCCGCGAGATGCCCGCGGTATAGGCCAATTCGCCATAGAGATAGGTTCGAACGCTGGCATCCGAATGCGTGGCCTTTTCGAGACGCCGCTGGCTGTCATACGAATAAGTGACGACTTGTCCGTCCGAAGATTGGAGCGCGACGATGCGCTCGTCGTCCCGATAGGTGAGCCCGATCGAACGCCCTGATTCGGCAACGATGCCGATCAGCAAACCCGCGCGTGGCGCAATGGCGGCCGGCGTTGCGGCATCACTGTAGATCAGATCGATGCGCGCGCCGGCACGATCGACGATGGCGAGCAGCTGGCCCTGTGCGTTGTAGGTTTCCTTGCGATCCGCGCCATCCTGGAGTTCCCAGCCGGTGCGAACACCTGCGCCGTCCTTGAGTTCGGTGAGTCGATACAGGTTGTCGCCCGACGTCGACCAAAGGCCGCCGGTGAGGCGGAAATCGATGGCGCCGCCATTGGAACGATAGGCATACGCAGTGTTCGCCAGGCCGCCGACACCCAAGCGGATGGCGCGCTGGAAGTTGTGCCTCCAGTAGTCGCCGAAGCCGTCGGACACCGGCTGCGTATCAACGGGAGAGTGGAACCCTTCGCTCTTGTAGGTGCGAACGAAATCCACCGGCAATCGGCCGCCGACACTCAGGTCCTTGACGGTCTCGATCTTCGCGGTGGTCAGGGTATTGATCGGATTGCCAACGCCAGGACCCGCTCCACTGGGCCCAGAGCCGCCGAGCCCGCCTCCCCCGGGGCATGTGCCTTCATCTTCGCACTCGCGCAGCTTCAGTCGATAGCAGTAGCCGCCTGGCGGACTGCCCGAATACACGCCGGTCCATCGATAGGGACAAATCACCTCGCGAACGCGCGAGAGCTTGCCCTCGCCCACGACGGGCGGAAGGCAGGCGCTGCCGCTCTTCTGCGAGGTCCGCATCGTCATCACCGCCTCTTCCGTGGCGATGTGGCCCAACTGCCAAGTCCTCGTCACGAATGGACCGATATTGAGCACATCGATAGAGCAATAAGTCGCGTTGGGCGTTCCCATCTGGTGGTACTGCATCATTCCGTTGATGGCCGCTTGCGTGTCCCAACAAGGCGATGTGTCGCGAACACACTTGTTGCCGCTGCCCACTGCCCAGCTCACGATCGTGTAGTGGAATGCGTTGAGCGGATTGCCCTGGCGGCACTCGTACAAGTCCGGATTGGTCTCGCATTCGGTCGCGGCCTCCGCGGCCCCGCCGAAAAACAGCAGCATCGCGGCAAATCGCCTCGCCCAAGCCTTGGCATTCATTGCAGTATTCCCTTCGGATAGACATCACATTTTGGCACAAAGACGGCGCCATTGAGCTGTGGATACCGCTGCCGCACCCTGTCGAATCATTCAGGAGGCGCTTCGTATTTCGCATCAATCGGCGAATCCGAAGGGGAAGCAGGCACCGGCCAGTTCCCGGCCCAGTTCGTGTCGAACATCGCCTCCTGGGCCAGCACCACCCTCGTCGGCCGCGCGGCTTCCGCGTGCGGTGAGGCAACTTCGGGCCTGCTCGTCGCACGGATCGACACCGACACCGCGCGCATGTTCGGCAACGGTTTCGCGTGACATCGGGACTTATGCCCTGAGGCGCGATCGCATCAACGCCACGTCATATCCATGCCGCCATCGTTTCGCGGACAATGGCGGAATGACATTGACCCATCTCGACCGGCTCGAAGCCGAGAGCCTGCATATCCTGCGTGAAGTCGCGGCCGAATTTTCGCGGCCGGTGATGCTGTATTCGATCGGCAAGGACTCGTCGGTGCTGCTGCACCTGCTGCGCAAGGCCTTCTATCCGGCGCCGCCGCCGATTCCGCTGCTGCACGTCGACACCACCTGGAAATTTCGCGACATGTACGCGTTGCGCGATGCCGTGCCGGAGCGTTACGGGGTCGAACTGCGCGTGCACATCAATCCGGACGGCCTGCGCGAGGGCGTGAGCCCGTTCACGCACGGTTCGGCCGAACACACGCGCATCATGAAGACCGAGGGCCTGAAGCAGGCGCTCGATGCCGGACAGTACGATGCGGCCATCGGCGGTGCGCGGCGCGACGAAGAGGCCTCGCGCGCGAAGGAGCGCGTGTTCTCGTTCCGCACCGCGCAGCACCGCTGGGACCCGAAACAGCAGCGTCCGGAGCCGTGGAATTTGTACAACACGCGCATCGCGCCTGGCGAAAGCGTGCGCGTGTTCCCGCTCTCGAACTGGACCGAACTCGACATCTGGCTGTACATCCTGCGCGAACGCATTCCGGTCGTGCCGCTGTACTTCGCGAAGGAGCGTCCGGTCGTCGAACGCAACGGCACCCTGATCATGGTCGACGACGAACGCCTGCCGCTGCTGCCCGGCGAAACGCCGCAACTGCGCCGCATCCGCTTCCGCACGCTGGGTTGTTATCCCTTGTCGGGCGGCTTCGAATCCGCGGCCGACACGCTGGAAGACATCATCGCCGAGATGTTGCAGGCGCGTTCATCCGAGCGCCAGGGCCGCTTGATTGACGGCGATGCCGGCGCGTCGATGGAACAGAAGAAGCAGGAGGGCTACTTCTGATGAGCCACAGCACCGACATCGCCGATTACCTGGCGCGCCACGAGAACAAGCCGCTGCTGCGCTTCATCACCTGCGGCAGCGTCGACGACGGCAAGAGCACCTTGATCGGCCGACTGCTGTTCGAGAGCAAGCAGCTCTACGACGACCAGCTCGCCAAGCTCGAACGCGACAGCGCCCGTCACGGCACCCAAGGCGACGCGATCGACTACGCCCTGCTGCTCGACGGCCTCGCCGCCGAACGCGAGCAAGGCATCACCATCGACGTGGCGTATCGCTTCTTCGGCACCGACCGTCGCCAGTTCATCGTCGCCGACTGCCCCGGCCACGAGCAGTACACCCGCAACATGGCGACCGGCGCATCCACCGCCGATGTCGCCGTCGTGCTGGTCGATGCGCGCAAGGGTCTGCTGACGCAGACGCGCCGGCACAGCTACATCGTCGCCCTGCTCGGCATCCGCCACGTGGTGCTGGCGGTGAACAAGATGGATCTGGTCGGCTACGACCGGCAACGATTCGAAGACATCGCCGCCGCCTATCGCGAGCTCGCGAAGACGCTCGGCATCGCCCACGTGCGTGCCATTCCGATCTCCGGTCTGAACGGCGACAACGTCATCACGCGCTCGGCGGCGACGCCGTGGTTCGCCGGTCCGCCGCTGCTCGAACATCTCGAAACCGTGGCGATCGACCGAGACGAATCGAACGCGCCGTTCCGCATGCCGGTGCAGTGGGTCTGTCGTCCGGACCAGGATTTCCGCGGCTACGCCGGACTGATCGCAAGCGGCCGCATCGCCGTCGGTGACGAGATCGTGTCGCTGCCGTCGGGTCGGCACGCGCGCGTCGCGACGATCGCGGTGGGCGACGATGCACGCGAGGTCGCCGAAGCCGGCCAGTCGGCGCTGATCTCGCTCGACCACGAAATCGACATCAGCCGCGGCGACGTGCTCGCGTCGGCTGCATCGCCCTGCGCCATCGCCGACCAGTTCGCGGTGCAGCTGCTGTGGCTGCACGACGCACCGTTGATGCCGGGCCGCCGCTACCTGCTGAAAACCGGCGCGCGCACCGTCAATGCGCAGGTGACCGGCATCAAGCACAAGGTCGACGTGAACACCCAGGAACACCTGGCGGCAACGCGCCTGGCCTTGAACGAAGTCGCGCAGTGCAACCTGTCGCTGGACCAGGACATCGCGTTCGCGCCGTATGCCGAGAACCGCGCGCTCGGTGCCTTCATCCTGATCGACCGCACGACCAATGCGACGGTGGCGATGGGCCGCATCGAATTCGCGCTGCGCCGCGCCAGCAACGTGCACTGGCAGGCGCTGGACGTGGACAAGCGTGCGCGCGCCGAGATCAAGGGCCAGACACCGCGCTGCCTTTGGTTCACCGGACTGTCGGGCTCGGGCAAGTCGACCATTGCCAACCTGGTCGAAAAGCGCCTGCTCGCCACTGGTCACCACACCTACCTGCTCGATGGCGACAATGTCCGCCACGGGCTCAACCGCGACCTCGGATTCAGTGCGGAGGATCGTGTCGAGAACATCCGTCGTGTTGCCGAAGTGGCGCGGCTGATGGTCGATGCCGGCCTGATCGTGATCGTCTCCTTCATCTCGCCGTTCCGCGACGAGCGCAGGATGGCGCGCGAACGATTCGGCGATGGCGAGTTCATCGAGGTCTTCGTCGACACGCCACTCGAAGTCTGCGAACAGCGCGACGTGAAAGGCCTGTACGCCAAGGCGCGCGCCGGCCTGATCCCGAACTTCACCGGCATCGATTCACCGTACGAACCGCCCGAACACGCGGAACTCGTGCTCGACACGCAGGCCCAGTCGACCGAACAACTGGCCATCCGGGTGGTCGAGGCGGCGTTGGGCTGAGGGTCGCTTCGCGATAACCCCGAGCCGGCTCGTGCCGCGTTCCATCCCCCGTGAACGCCGCCATCGCCCTGTCCCCGATCGAATTTCCCGCTGCCGAGGCTATGCCGGTCGCGACGCTTCGTTTACGCTCGACCGCGATGACGGAACGCAGCGACGAGGAACTGATGCTGGCCTATGCAAGCGGCGACGCGCGTGCGTTCGAGCTGCTGTACACGCGCCATCGTGGCCCGCTGTTCCGTTTCCTGCTGCGCGGCCTGAAGCGGCGTGAACTGGCCGACGAACTGTTCCAGGAGACCTGGGGACGCGTGATCCAGGCGCGCACGCGTTATCGCGTCGAAGCGAAGTTTTCGACCTGGCTGCTGCAGATCGCACACAACCTGGTCATCGACCAGTACCGCCGCGAACGTCCCGAGGACAATGGCGAGACGGCCGAGAACGCCTTCCGTGTGGCCGAGAACGACGAACGTGAACGGCCGGACCGGGTGCTCAGCGACTTCGAACAATCGCGCCGTCTGCAGGACGCACTGGCCGAACTGCCGGCCGACCAGCGCGGCGCCTTCCTGCTGCGGGTCGAAAATGGGCTCGGCATCGAGGAAATCGGCGAGGTCATGGGCGTCGGTCGCGAAACCGCGAAATCGCGATTGCGTTATGCCCTTGAAAAACTCCGCGCCAGCTTGAGGTCCTCGGTATGAAAGACCAGGAACTCGACGATCTGATGCGCGACTACGAAGCCGAAGTGGCAGCGTACAAACGCCTGCCGCAATCGGAGCCGACCGCCCTGCTCGACCGCGCCATCCTGACCAAGGCGCGCGCCGCCGTGGCCCACGCGCCGCCAGTGCGGCAGCGGCCACCACGCTGGATCGCGATGGCCGCCAGTTTCGCCGGCATGGCGATCGCTGCGGGCATCGGCTGGCGCGTCTACGAGACCCGGCAGAACGACACCGCGGTCGCGGCATCGGCGCCGGCCGCACGCGATGAGGCCTTCGAAGTCGAGGTGTTGCCGGACCAGCGGCGCGAACGCGGTCTGGAAATGTCGCAAATGCCGGCGCCACCCCCTGCGCCCGCGGCACCGCCCCCGCCGGAACCGCAGGCCTTCGACAATCGCGCACGCGCCAAGCAGGAAGTGGCGACGTCGGCTGCACCGGTCCTGGCCGAGCCGGCACCCGCCCTGCAGAAGGCCATCGTCCCCGACCCGCACGAGCGCGCTGATCACGGGGGCGCCGCTGCAGTCCCGGAACGTCGCCAGAACGTCGCGGCTGCGCCGGCTGCCGCGCCAGCACCGATGGCCGAGGACAGACTCGGCGCGCTATCCGTCGAAAGCGAGCAGAAGCGCGACGACGCCGACGCCAAGCGCAAGGAAACGGTCGCGTCAGCGCAGGAATGGCTGGCACGCATCCGTCAACTCGTGCGCGACCGTCGCTACACCGAAGCCCGCACCGAGCTGTACCGGTTCCGCACCGAATATCCGGACGTCGTGATCCCGACCGACCTGCGCCGCTACGCACCATGAGCCTGCGGCCGACCCTGGCGGCGCCGCACCGCTTCGAGATCGAGATCAAGAAGAGCCGCTTCATCGCCCAGGCGGGATCGGTGGACAGTGTCGATGCCGCACTCGCCTTCATTGCCAGCGCCAGCGACGTCGACGCCCGCCACAACTGCTGGGCCTATCGCATCGGCGAACTGTATCGATCCGATGACGCCGACGAGCCCGCGGGCACGGCGGGACGACCGATCCTCGCGGCCATCGACGGACAGGGCTTCGACCATGTCGCGGTCGTGGTGACGCGCTGGTTCGGCGGCATCAAGCTTGGCGCTGGCGGACTGGTGCGTGCTTATGGCGGCGCCGCTGCCGAGTGTCTCCGCACCGCGCAAAGACTGGAACGCGTCGAGACCTGCTCGGTCGAGATCCGCGCCGGATTCGCCCATCTCGGCGCCGTGCACGCGCTGATCGACCAACTCGGCGCGGAGAAGACCGACGAACGCTTCGATGCCGACGGCGTGACCCTGCGACTGAACCTGCGTGCCGATCTGTGCGATCGACTCACACAGCATCTGCGCGACAGCACCCGCGGCCAGGCGACATCGCGCCGAATCGATTGATGCCACGGACCTTGCACCGCTGCGCAACGGCCCCACAATGGGCCGATGTCCGAACCTGAAACCGCTCCCAAACCCGGTCTGAAGCCGCTGCGCGCGTTGCTGCCGTACCTGCGCCCGTATCGCCGGCTCGCTGTCGGCTGGCTCACCTTCCTGGCATTGTCGTCCGTGGCGACATTGACCCTGCCCTGGGCGGTCGGCCAGATGATCGATCACGGCTTCTCGGGCGCCGATCCGTCCGCGATCGACCGCAGTTTCCTCGGCCTGTTCATCGTCGCCGGCGTACTCGCGATCGCGACCTCGCTGCGCTTCTGGTTCATCTCGATGCTCGGCGAATCGGTCGTCGCCGACCTGCGTCGTCGCCTGTACGCACACCTGCTGACGCTCGATACGGCTTTTTTCGAGCGCAGTCGCAGCGGCGAACTGCTGTCGCGCATCACCGCCGATGCCGAACTGGTGCAGACGGTGATCGGTTCCTCGGTCTCGGTCGCCCTGCGCAGCGTGGTCATGCTGGTCGGCGCCAGCGCCCTGCTGGTCATCACCAGCCCGAAGCTCGCCGGCCTGGCGGCCTTGGTGATTCCGCTCGCCATCCTGCCCATCGTGTTCTTCGGCCGGCGCGTGCGCGGCCTGTCGAAGGAATCGCAGGAACGCATCGCCGACGCCAGCGCCCAGGCGGCGGAATCGCTCGGTGCGATCCAGACCCTGCAGGCCTTCACCCGGGAAGCTGCGGAAGCGCTGCGCTTCGACGGCACCATCCTGCGCTCGCTGGCCACCGCACGGCGCCGCATCGGCACGCGCGCCTGGCTGACCCTGATGGTCATCCTGCTCGTGTTCGGCGCCATCACCCTGGTGTTGTGGATCGGCGCCAAGGATGTGCTCGGCGGCCAGATGACCGCGGGCACGCTCGGCCAATTCGTCTTTTACGCGGTCACTGCGGCCGGCTCGGTCGGTGCGCTGACCGAGGTCTGGGGCGAAGTGCAACGCGCCTCCGGCGCGATGGAGCGCATCGCCGAACTGCTGGCGACCGAACCTGCGGTGCGCGACCGTGCCGCAGCGTTGCCGGCGTCCCTGCCCGCGCGCGGCGCGATCCGCTTCGACCAGGTGCGCTTCCGGTACCCGAGTCGACCGGACCAGATCGCGCTGGATGACTTCACGCTCGACATCCGCCCCGGCGAAACCATCGCCCTGGTCGGACCAAGCGGTGCCGGCAAGAGCACGCTGTTCCAGTTGCTGCTGCGCTTCCACGAGGCCGAAGCGGGGCAAATCCTGGTCGACGGCCAGGACATCGCCACGACACGGCTCACCGACCTGCGCGGCCGCATCGCCGTGGTCCCGCAGCATCCGGTGATCTTTGCGATGGATGCGGCCGCGAACATCGCCATGGGCCGCGATGGCGCCAGCCAGGCCGATATCGAACGCGCGGCGAAAGCGGCGCAGGCGCACGACTTCATCATCGCCCAACCCGGCGGGTACGCCGCCGAACTCGGCGAGCGCGGCGTGCGCCTGTCCGGCGGACAGCGGCAACGCATCGCCATCGCCCGTGCCCTGCTGCGCGACGCCCCGATCCTGTTGCTGGACGAAGCCACCAGCGCGCTCGATGCGCAGTCCGAGGCGGCGATCCAGCAGGCCATCGAGCCGGTCATGGGCAGCCGCACCACGATCATCATCGCCCACCGCCTCGCCACCGTGCAGAAGGCGGACCGCATCGTCGTGCTCGACCACGGTCGCATCCAGGCCATCGGTACCCATGCCGAGCTGATCCAGGCCGGCGGCCTGTACGCCGATCTGGCGCGACTGCAGTTTTCGCTACCCGGTCACTGACATGAAAAACCCCGCCGTGGCGGGGTTCTCCATGCATCGACTTCGGGTCGGATCAAGCGACCGGAACGACGCCAGCGGCTTGAGCGCCCTTCGGGCCCTGCTGGACCTCGAAGCTGACCTTCTGGCCTTCCTGAAGGCTGCGGAAGCCCTTCGCGGTAATGGCAGAATAATGGACGAAAACATCTTCGCCGCCATCATCAGGCGCGATGAAGCCGAAGCCCTTCGCGTCGTTGAACCACTTCACGGTACCGGTGCGCATTGCTGTACAAACCCTTGAAAGGAAACACGGCTGGCCACGGCGGCGCAGCGGCCGGAGTTTTTCCCAGTTTGAAAAGAATTACAAGTCTTCAGCCTCGATTCATCGCCAACAAGGCGCGGATGACGGGCGGAACCTGGGCCGTCGCGGCGGCCAGATGCGCGTAAATCTCCTCGATGCTGATCTCGCCCTCGTCGCCGCAACCCGCGGCCCAGTTGGCGATCAGGGCAAGGCAGGCGTAGTCGAGACCAAGCTCGCGCGCCAGCACGGCTTCCGGCATGCCGGTCATGCCAACCAGGTCACAGCCGTCGCGACGCATCCGCGCGATCTCGGCCACGGTTTCGAGTCGCGGGCCCTGGGTCGCGCCATAACAGCCGCCATCGATCACCTCGACACCGGCCTGCTTCGCTGCGGCCAGCAGGCGCGTGCGCAGCTGCGGGGTGTACGGATAGGTGAAATCGATGTGCTCGACCTTGGTATCCGGCATGTCGCTGAAGCTGCTGGCGCGACCGTGGGTGTAATCGATGATCTGGTCCGGCACCACGACCACACGCGGGCCCATGTCGTAGCGGATTCCGCCCACCGCATTGATGCCGATGACGGTCTTGCAGCCCAGCTGCCTGAAGCCATGCACGTTGGCGCGGTAGTTCACGCGATGCGGCGCCACCGTATGTGATTCGCCGTGGCGCGCCAGGAACGCGACGCGCTGACCGTCGATCTCGCCGCAGACGTAGGCGCCGGACGGCGCACCGTACGGCGTGTCGATCTCGACGCGGGTGGTGTGCTCAAGTCCCGGGAACGCGTACAGGCCGGTGCCGCCGATCAGGCCGAGTGCGATGCTCATCGGCTCAATCCTTCAGCGCGTAGATCGCATCGAGGCTGCGACCCTGTTCGTAGTAGTCCATGCCGAAGCCATAGACGTAGCGGTCCGCGACCGGCACGCCGACGAAATCGGCCTTGAAGCCGGGCACGCAGCGGTCGTGTTTCTTCTCGGTCAGCACCGCGATGCGCACCGAGGCCGCCCCCTGCGCCAGGCACCAGTCACGCACCATCACGAGCGTCTTTCCCTCGTCGAGGATGTCGTCGACGATCAGCACGTCCCGCCCCTTGAGCGGCGTGCGCGGTGCCTTCACCAGTTCCAGCGCATGACCCATGGTGCCGCTGCGATAGCGGGTAGCGTGTACGTAGTCGAAGTGGAAGTCGGTCTTGCTGGCGTGCGCGAGATAGGCGCCGAAGAACATGCCGCCATTCATCACGGTCAGGAAAATCGGCGGCTGCGCTGTGTTCGCGTAGGTGGCGTCGAGTTCACGCCCCAGGCGCGAAATCTCGGCGAACAATTGCTCGCGCGACCACAGCTGATCGGAGTGCTTCAATGCTTCGGACAGCGGATGGGCAGTCATGCCACGGACTCCTGGCTGAGCGCGGCGAGGCCGGCGCGGGTGTGAATGAAATCGTCGGACGCGAGCAGTTGCGACCAGTCGGGCGTGATGCGTGCACGCAGCGCCGCGAAGGCGGACTCGGCAGCAGGTACGCGTGTGGCGACCGCGGCAATCGCCTCGGCCACCAACGTCGGTGCGCACACCAGCACGACATCGCAGCCAGCATCGAGATGCGCGTCGATGCGCGCCTTGATGCCGCCGGCGGACTCGGCCGCGGCCATGCCGATGTCGTCCGAAAACACGACGCCCGCAAACTTCATGCGCTCGCGCAGCACATCGCGGATCCAGTACGGCGAGTAGCCGGCGGGTTCGGGCGCGACTTCGGGATAACTGACGTGGGCCATCATCACCGCCTCGGCTTCGGCCGCGAAACCGGCGGCGAACGGATACAGGTCCTCGCGTTCGATGGTGTCGAACGGACGCGGATCGACCGCGGCATCGAAGTGCGTGTCCTCCAGCACCGAGCCGTGACCCGGGAAATGTTTCAGCGTTGCCGCCATGCCGGCGCGATGCATGCCCCGCACATAGGCCGCCGCGAACGCCGCAACGACCGCCGGATCTTCGTGGAAGGCGCGGATGCCGATGGCGCGGTTGCCGCGTTTCAGGTCCACGCAGGGCGCGAAGCTCAAGTCGATGCCGAGTGCGAGCATCTCGTTCGCCATCAGCCAGCCGTGTTGTTCGGCCAGATCGAGCGCACCCGCGGCGTCGATGGCATATCGCTCGCCGAACAGGGCCAGCGCCGGCAAGGCCGTGAAGCCTTCGCGGAAACGCTGGACCGGACCGCCTTCCTGGTCGACCGCGATCAGGAATTCCCCGCCGCGCACCGCACGGATCTCGGCGCACAGTGCGGCCACCTGGCTGCGCGATGCGAAGTTGCGGGTGAACAGGATCACGCCGCAGACCATCGGCGCGCGGATCCAGTCGTGTTCTTCGGGCGCCAGCGTCTTGCCGGCGATGCCGATCATCAGCATGCGATTTCCTCGATCAGTGCGGCGCGGTCCGGCCACGTCGAAAACGGCGTCTCGGCCAGGCGCAGATTGTAGAAGCGAACCTCGTCGGTGATTTCGCGACCGAGCCAGTCCGGACGCGGAAACGGTGCATCGACCGCATCCAGCTCGATTTCCGCCACGATCAGGCCCGCATTCTCGCCCGCGAATTCGTCGATCTCGAACAGTGCGCCATCGACTTCGACGTGATGGCGCGTCTTGGTGACGCGCGGACCGGACAGGCGCGCCAGCATGTCCTGCGCATCCGGCACCGGGATCGCGTATTCGAATTCGATACGGCTTGCACCAGCTTCGCGCGACTTGATGTTGAGCCGCGCATCGTCACCCTCCAGACGCACGCGCACCGAGCAACGTTCGCCGCCGAGATAGCCCTGGTCCATCGCGATGCGGCGCGATACCTGCGTGCGCCAGGCATCGCCGCGAACGAGAAACTTGCGCTCGATCTCGATACCCATGTCAGCGCTCGAACACGGCGATGGATTCGACGTGTGCGGTATGCGGGAACATGTCCATCACGCCGGCGGCCTTGAGCTTGTAGCCGTGGTCGCGCACCAGCATGCCGGCATCGCGCGCCAGCGACGCCGGATGGCAGGAGACGTAGACGACGCGCTTGACCTGCTTGAACGGGAACCATTCGATCAGCTTGTCGGCACCGGCGCGCGCCGGGTCGAGCAAGATGCGGTCGTAATGCCGCTTCGCCCAGGGCGCATCGCGCTGGTTCTCGGCGAGATCGGCCATGAAGAACTCGGCATTGGTGATGCCGTTGCGTTCGGCATTGCGCTTCGCGCGCGCGACCAGCGCATGATCACCCTCGACGCCGACCACCGACTTCGCCTGGCGCGCCAGCGGCAGGGTGAAGTTGCCGAGACCGCAGAACAGGTCGAGCACCGACTCGTCCGGCTGCACGTCCAGCAGGCTCAGCGCATGATCGATCATGCGCGCGTTGATCGCGGCATTGACCTGGATGAAATCGAGCGCATCGAAATCGAGCCGCAGATCGAAGCGCGGGATGTCGAAATACAACTCGACCTGCGCCGGCCACAACGCATGGACCGAATCCGGCCCCTTCGGTTGCAACATCACGGCGACGTTCTCGCGTTGCGCGAATGCCGTCAACTTGCCGAGGTCGCCTTCCGACAACGGCTGAAGATGGCGGAAGACCAGGGCCGTCAATGCATCGCCACAGGCGAATTCGACCTGCGGAATCTCGCGCACGGCGTCCATCGAAGCCAGCAATTCGGCGATGGCACCGAGACGTTCGCCAACCACTGGCAACACCACCGGACAACGGCTCAAGTCGGCGACGTACTTGCCATTGGTCTCGCGGAAACCGACCAGTACCCTCCCCTTCTTCTCGACATGGCGCACCGACAAACGACCGCGCCGGCGATAGCCCCAAGGCTCGCCCTGCAGCGGATCGAGCACGCGCTTCGGTTCGACATCGCCGATGCGCGCCAGATTCTCGATCAAGGTCTGCTGCTTGGCCGCGATCTGCGCCGCTGGCGCGAGATGCTGGAGCGCGCAGCCGCCGCAGACACCGAAATGCGCACAGCCGGGCGTAACGCGATCCGGCGATGCCTGCAGCACCTCGACCGTTTCAGCCTCGTCGTACTGGCGATGTTTGGCGGTCAGCTTCGCGACGACACGCTCGCCCTTGAGCGCGCCGGACACGAAGATCGCCTTGCCATCGACGCGCGCGACGCCGCGCCCGTCGTGAGTGAAGTTCTGGATGTCGAGCGTCATCGGCTCGGCGGAAACACGTCGGTTCAAGGGCGTTCTGCGCTGGCAATCTGGCCGTGTAGTCTACCGTCAGCCCTGCCCGCCTGCCCGAATGGAAGCCATCCGATGCCGCTGAAGGTTCTGCTGGTCGACGACGACCCGATCGTCCGCGAAGTGCTGGGCGCGCAGTTGCGGACACTGGGCCACGAGGTCGTCGTTGCCGCGTCGACCGGCGCCGCCAGTGAAGCGGCCGGCGCAACGCGTTTCGATGTGATGCTGATCGACCAGCGCCTCGATGGCGAAGATGGCCGAGCCGTAATGCAACATCTGCGGAACATCGCGGGGACCCGAACGGCGCGCGCGATCGCGATCAGCGCCGAACTCGATGCGCAACAGGCCGAAGCGCTCATCGCCGCCGGTTTCGACGCGACGCTCGAGAAACCCGTCGACATCCTCCGCATGCGAGCCGTCATTGCGCCGGATGAACGCGTCGGTGCGCTCGATGACGCCGCCGCACTCGCCATCTGGGGAAGCATGGACACCGTGCGCACGTTGCGCGGCATGCTGCGCGACGAGTTGCCGATGTATCGCGACCTCGTCGAAGCGTCCGTGGCCCGGCGCGACGAAACCGCGCTGCGCGATGTCCTGCATCGCATGAAATCCTCGGCCGGATTCTGCGGCGCCATGCCGCTGAGCCGATTCATCGATGCCACGCCGCGTGGTGACGTCGACTGGGCGAACCTGTTGTCACGCTACGACGCGGCTTGCGTCGAACTCATGCCGGATCTGCAGGCGTCACTGGCGACTTGAGCACGTGCCAGGCATTCAGTCCGCGGCCGCCGAGATGATGCAGCAGCAGGGTACGCATCATCCGCCGCAGCTCCTGCAATTCGGCCGCGCCCGGCTGTCGACCCGACTGCAATGCCAGCAGTGCGGCGCCCGAGATCGAATCGACCGCGAGTGGCGGCGCTGCGATCACGCCGTGCTCGGCGATCACGCGATAACGACCATTCGCCTCGACATCGCGTCCGCTTGAGGTGTCGAAACCGAAGTCGATGCCATAGCCGAGTTCGCCGAGCACCCGCGCTTCGAAGCAGCGCAACGTGAAACCCAGCACATCGACCGCCTCTGGCATTTGCTGCAGCAACTGCGCATAGGCATCGAAGACCTCGGGATGCGGGTCATGACGCACCAGCAACCGCGCCAGCAACTCGTTCAGATACAGGGCCGACTGCAAACGCAAGCCGTTCAGTGCGAGCGGCAGTCCGACAGACTCCACGGCCGTCAACTGACCCAACTCGCCGCGGTTCAGCCAGGCACATTCGATCGGCTGGAAGGCACGCAGGCAACCCCGCTGGAATCGGGGTTTCGCGGCCCGCAGGCCGCGCGCGACGACCGAGACGCGACCGTGATCGCGGGTGAACAATTCGAGGAGAGCGCTGGTTTCGCGATATGCGCGCTCGTGCAGCACGTAGGCCGACTGCCGCTCGATGCGCTCGGCCACGACTCAGGCCTGATCGATGCCCATGCGCTTCAATGCGCGTTCGTCGTCTGACCAGTTTTCGCGCACACGCACCCAGGTTTCCAGGTGCACGCGCGCATCGAGCAGTTTCTCCAGGACCTTGCGCGCACGGGTGCCGATGGCTTTCAGCTGTGCACCGCCGGCGCCGATGACGATGGCCTTCTGCGCATCGCGCTCGACCCAGATCACCGCACCGATCTTGACCAGATCGCCCTCCTGCTCCCAGCGTTCGATCTCGACGCTGGTGGCATACGGCAATTCGTCATGCAACTGCAGGATCAGCTGTTCGCGCACGCGCTCCGCAGCAAGGAAGCGTTCGCTGCGATCGGTGATGTCGTCGGCGTCGAACTGCGCATCGCCTTCCGGAGCAAGCCCGGTCAGGACCTTGATCAGTTGTTCCGTCCCCGAATTCTTCAGCGCCGAGATCGGCACGATGGCCGCTGGCTCGTAGGCTTGCTGGAGATCGGCGATCATCGGCAGCAGCTTCGATTTATCGGCGATCTTGTCGGACTTGTTCAGCGCGATCACGACCGGCACTTTGCGTCCCTTGAGCCGCTCGGCGACGAGTTCGTCTTCCTCCGTGCGGCGCGTCGCGTCCAGCAGCCACAGCACGATGTCGGCTTCTTCCAGCGCCGAGAACGCTGTGCGATTCAGCAGTTTGTTCAGCGCCCGCGCCTGGGCGCGATGAATGCCCGGCGTATCCAGAAAGGCGAACTGTGCCTGCTCGCGCGTGAGCACGCCGAGCACGCGATGCCGCGTCGTCTGTGGCTTGGGGGCGACGATGCTGAGCGAGAATCCGACCAGCGCATTCAGCAAGGTCGACTTGCCGACATTGGGCCGACCCACGACGGCGACGGTGGCGAAACGATGTTCGGTCATGCGGTGGTCGCCTTGCGCGCCTCGTCCTGCAATTGGGTGATCATGGCTTCGGCGGCACGCGCTTCGGCCAGTTTGCGGCTGCCGCCGCGTGCTTCGGTCTGACGTTCGCGCCCGGGGACACGGCAGTGCACCAGGAATTCGCGTGCATGCTCGGGACCGGTCGCGTCGATCAGCACGTACTCGGGCAGTCCCAGTGCACGCGCCTGCAACCATTCCTGAAGTCGCGTCTTCGCGTCCTTGCCGAAATCGCCGGTATGCAATCCGTCCAAGGCCGGCTCGAACCACGTGCGCACCTCACGCCGACAGGCTTCCCAGCCATCCTCGAAGAATCGCGCAGCGGCCAAGGCTTCAAGCGCATCGGCCAGGATGGAGTCGCGGCGGTGGCCTCCTGCCTTGAGCTCGCCAGGCCCGAGCTGCAGGCGTTCGCCCAGCTTCAGAGTCCTCGCGACATCCGCCAGTCCGCGTTCGCAGACGAGGTGAGCGCGCATGCGCGTCAAGCCCCCCTCGTCAAGCTTCGGAAAACGCTCGTACAGCAGTTCCGCGACGACCAGGCCGACCACGGCATCACCGAGGAACTCCAGGCGCTCGTTGTTCGCACCGCGCGCACTGCGGTGCGTCAGCGCCTGTTCGCTGAGTGTCAAACTCACGAGTCAGTCGGTGCCAAGATTTGTACCGAGTTGCACAGTCCTCTCGAATTTCGCAACGTAGTCGAGATTGTAGAGCAGCGGCTCTCGTCGCTCGTACTTAACGGACAACGTATATCCATTTCCCGCGCGCTTGATCTGAAAACTGCGCTTGTTGACGAACTTCTCGTCCACATAATTGATGTACATGCGCTTTTCTAACGAAGTCAGGATTTCTGCAGGAGACCATCGTGCCGATGCAGGTTCGCGCTTGATCGCCTCCATGGCGCTAACGACATTGTAATACTCATAATATGCCGGATAGAGCTTCATGAAGAGAAAAGCGAAGAAGCCAACCACAGCCAGCACGATAATGAAACCGAGCAAGGTGATGCCCGACTGACGCGAACGCAAGATCGTCATTTCACTCTCCTCCACGAATGACAGTACCGATCCGGCCGAAGTCGATGCCGCCGTTCTGGGAGTCCCAGTTCATCCAGATGAAGAAGGCGCGCCCGACCAGATTTGCTTCCGGAAGCATACCCCAATAGCGACTGTCTTCGCTATTGTCGCGGTTGTCGCCGAGCACGAGATAGGCGCCCTCGGGCACGGTCCAGGTGTCGCCCATCGGCGGTGGAGCCATGCTGAACGGATTCTGCAGGATATCGTGCTCGCGTCCGGGCAATTTCTCGATCGAGCGCAGCGCACCGGTCATGCCCTCGCCTTGGCCAACACCTTCGTAGCGACCCGCCGCGACCTGCTCCACCGCTTCGCCATTGATGTAGACGATCTTGTCGACATAACGGATGGTGTCGCCCGGGACGCCGATGACGCGTTTGATGTAGTCGGTGCCGGCCGCCGGGTCGCCCGGGAACTTGCCGGGGTACTTGAACACGACGACGTCGCCACGTTTCGGCTTGCCGATGGCGATGACTTCCTTGTTCAGCACCGGGATGCGGATGCCGTAGGAGAACTTGTTAACCAGAATGAAATCGCCGATCAGCAGGGTCGGCATCATCGAACTCGAAGGAATTCGGAACGGCTCCGCGATGAACGAGCGGATGATCAGGACGACGAAGATTACCGGGAAGAATGAACGCGAGTACTCGACCAGCAACGGCTCCCGCGCGGCCTCTCCCTGCTGCGCAGCCCGTGGTTTCGCGAACAGCCAGTGATCGATGGCCCAGATGACGCCGGTCAGGGCGGTCAGCACCACGAGGATCAGGGCGAAATCGAGCTTGATGTTTCCCATGCGGGCGTCCGTGTTGGGTTACTTGGAATCGGTCTGCAGCACCGCGAGGAAGGCTTCCTGCGGAATCTCGACACGACCGACCTGCTTCATGCGCTTCTTGCCTTCCTTCTGCTTTTCCAGAAGTTTCTTCTTGCGCGTGGCGTCGCCGCCGTAACACTTGGCGAGCACGTTCTTGCGCATCGCCTTGACCGTCGAACGCGCGATGATCTGCGCGCCGATCGCGGCCTGGATGGCGACGTCGAACATCTGCCGCGGAATCAGGTCCTTCATGCGTTCGCAAAGGTCGCGACCGCGACGATCGGCCTGCGAGCGATGCACGATCGACGACAGCGCATCGACCTTGTCGCCATTGATCAGCACGTCGAGGCGCACGAAGCTGCCGGGATCGAAACGCAAGAAGTGGTAGTCGAGCGAGGCATAACCGCGGCTCGCCGACTTCAACCGGTCGAAGAAGTCGAGCACGACTTCGGCCAGCGGCATTTCATAGATGATCTGCACCTGCGAGCCGAGGTAATTGATCGAAACCTGGCTGCCGCGCTTTTCTTCGCAGAGCGAGATGACGTTGCCGACGTAATCCGGCGGCGTCAGGATCGTGGCCTGGATGATGGGTTCGCGGATCTCGTCGATCTTGTTGGCCGGTGGCAGGTTGGCCGGATTGTCGAGCGGCGCGACCTTGCCGTCGGTATCGAGGATTTCGTAGACCACGGTCGGCGCGGTCGTGATCAGGTCGAGATCGTATTCGCGCTCCAGACGCTCCTGCACGATCTCCATGTGCAGCATGCCGAGGAAGCCACAGCGGAAACCGAAGCCCAGCGCTTCCGAACTTTCCGGTTCGAAATGCAGCGAGGAATCGTTCAGCGTGAGCTTTTCCAGCGCTTCGCGCAGGTCCGGATAATCGTCGGCATTGGTCGGGAACAGGCCCGCGAACACACGCGGCTGCATCTTGCGGAAACCGGGCAGCGGGCTCGGCGCCGGGTCTTTCGCGAGCGTCAGCGTGTCGCCGACCGGCGCGCCATGCACTTCCTTGATCGAAGCGCACAGGAAACCGACTTCGCCGGGACCGAGACGGTCGGTGACCTTGCGCTTGGGCGTGAAGATGCCGACCTGGTCGACTTCATGGGTGCGTCCGGTCGACATGACCAGGATCTTGTCCTTGGGCCGGATCTCGCCCTGCATCACCCGCACCAGCGAGACGACGCCGAGGTAGTTGTCGAACCAGGAATCGATGATCAGCGCTTGCAGCTGTTCGCAGTCGCGCGGTTTCGGCGCCGGAATCTTCTCGACGATGGCTTCGAGCACATCGCGGACGTTCAAACCGGTCTTGGCGCTGACCTGCAATGCGTCGGTGGCGTCAAGGCCGATAACCGCCTCGATCTCTTTCTTGACCTTCTCGGGGTCGGCCGTCGGCAGGTCGATCTTGTTCAGTACCGGCAACACTTCCAGACCCATCTCGACTGCGGTGTAGCAGTTCGCCACCGACTGGGCCTCGACGCCCTGGGCAGCGTCGACCACGAGCAGCGCGCCCTCGCAGGCCGCGAGCGAGCGCGACACTTCGTAGGAGAAGTCGACGTGACCTGGCGTGTCGATGAAATTCAGCAGGTAGGTCTGGCCGTCCTTCGCCTTGAAGGGCAAGGACACCGACTGCGCCTTGATGGTGATGCCCCGCTCGCGCTCGATCGGGTTCGAGTCGAGCACCTGGGCTTCCATCTCGCGCTCTTCCAGGCCGCCGCAGATCTGGATGATGCGGTCGGCCAAGGTCGACTTGCCGTGGTCGACGTGGGCGATGATCGAAAAGTTGCGAATATGCTTCATGCAATACCAAGGCCCCGGCGTGAAGCCGGGGCCACTCATTCATGGGGATGGCGGATTATCGCACGGTCCGGCCCGCCGCGGGCGGGACCTCAATCCCCGGCCGGCAAGGCGATGAACGAGTTGTTGCCGCCACGGCGGATCAGCAGCATCGCCGCTTCGCCCTTGGGCACCGCCGAAGCCGCGGCCTTGAACTCGGCGACGGTGCTGACGCGCTTGCGGCCGACCATGATGACCACGTCGCCCGGGCGCAGGCCGACACGGCGGGCACTGCTGCCCGTCACGTTCTCGACCAGCACGCCGTCGTCGATGCCGGACTGCTCGCGCTCATCCGCGGTCAGTTCGCGGACCGCCAAACCGAGCGCATCGCCCTTGGCCGGTTCCGCGCCCGGATTGGCCGCGCTGACGCCGCCGGCCGTCAGGTCCGCCGGCAATTCGCCGACGACCAGGGGCACCGTCATCGGCTTGCCGTCGCGGACGATGCCGAGCGTGACCTGGGTGCCGGGTGCCGTCGCGCCGATGATCGGCGGCAGGTCGCCAGAGCGTTCGATCTTCTGGCCATCGACGCTGACGATGACATCACTCTCCTTCAGGCCGGCCTTGGCGGCAGGCGTGTTCGGGCTGACTTCGCGGACCAGCGCGCCGGTCACGCGCGACAGGCCGAGCGTCTTCTGCAGATCCGCGGTCACTTCCTGCAGGCCGACGCCGAGGTAACCGCGCGCAACCTTGCCCTTGGTGCGCAGCTGCGCGACGACCTTGTTGGCGTAGTCGATCGGAATCGCGAAGCTGAGGCCGATCGAGCCACCGGTGTTCGAGAAGATCTGCGAGTTGATGCCGACGACCTGGCCATCGAGGTTGAACAGCGGACCGCCCGAGTTGCCGCGGTTGATGGCGGCATCGTTCTGGATGAAGGGCACGTAGCGCTGGTCGTCGCCGAGATTGCGGCCGACCGCGCTGACGATGCCGGCGGTGACCGAGAAGTCGAGGTTGTAAGGCGAGCCGATCGCGACGACCCACTGACCCGGCTTGAGCTTCGACGAATCGCCGAGCGTGGCTGCGGTCAAGCCGCTGGCCTCGATCTTGAGCAGGGCGACATCGCTCTGCTGGTCGCTGCCGATGACCTTGGCCTTGAACTCGCGACGGTCCTTCAGGCGCACCGTCACCTCGTCGGCACCATCGACGACGTGATGGTTGGTCATCAGGTAGCCGTCGGCGGAGATGATGAAGCCCGAGCCGCCGGACACGCGTTCGCCACCGCCACGTCGCGGATCCTGGAACTGACGCGGGTCGCCGAAGAAGCGGCGGAACACGTCGGGCACCTCTTCCTCGCTGAGCTGCGAGGGATCGTTATCGTCAGCGGCATTCTTGCGCGCGGTGATGTTGACCACCGCCGGCGCATTGCGCTCGACCAGCTGAGTGAAATCCGGCAAGCCCTGCGCGCGCAAGGGCGCAGCGGCAACAGCAGTCACCAACACGACTATCTGAAGACAACGCTTCAACATGGATGGATCTCCTGATGATTGGGGATGGAACGAGGGCGCAGATAGCGCCTGGCTTCAATCGTTCAAGGCCTGAGCGGCGCGATTGGCGAGGTCGACCGCCGTGGCCAGCGGCACTTCGCCGACCACCACCGCCCTCTGGTGCCCAAGCTGGCGCGAGGCCAGCTGTGTGGCGCCACGACGCAGCGTGGTCAGGCGGTCAAGTTCGTCCGTCCGCGGCTCGAGATACAGCGTGATCATGGCCAAACCATCGCTGAGGACCAGACTGCGCCGCGTGCCTTCGATACGCTCCGCGATCAATCGGAAGCCACTGGGCAATCCGATCGGCAAGGACGTATCCACCACCGGCGAGGGCGCCGGCGCACCCTGCGACTTCTGTTCGCGCGCGTCGACCACCAGCGAAGTGAACATCACCTGCTGCAGTGTTTCTCGCCGCGGCCCGACCAGCGCAACGCCGAGCAGCAAGCCATTGTCCGGATTGATCCACAAGCGCTGCGAATGGCGCACGTCGTCGCGGGCGATGGCATCGATGACGCGTGCATCGAACCCGGCGATGCGCTCCTGCGACGACTGCTGGATGCGGTAGTTCTCGCCGACACGGGCAGCGTCGAACGCGTGTGCCGTGAACGCCAGTGAGGGCAGGCGCTGGGCGCGGCCCGGCGCCTCGATCCGGGTTTCGCGGGCGTCGCGGAACAAGGCACGCGGCATCCCGCTCAGGCTGGCGATCTGCTGATATCCCGCCTGGCCCGGACGATGCACGACGCGCACCGCGTCGAACCGTCCGTCATGCATGAAGACCACGACGCCCTCGAACGAACGCGCCGATTGCGCCTGCTGCGCAGCCGTCAGCAGGGCCAGCGCATCCTGCGCGGAAACGGCGCCGGCGCAGGACAGCAGGATCGCGGCAAGACGAATGCCGAGGTTCATATCAACGCGAGGCTTCCCCGGCGGCGGGCGACGCCACGGCATCGCCGCGCGTGTCCGGCGTCGCCACCACCGGCACGTAGGAAACGATGCCGAGTGCGCCCGCAGTGCCGTTCGCGAGGCCATGTTCAACGAAGTAACTGTCGAACTCGCTGCTCAATTGAGGCTGCGCGAGCACGACACTCTGCCGATCCGAGACCGGCGACAGGCGCCAGTTCGGGGTCAGGTCGCTGGTCGTCACCGGCGCGACATTGGCCAGTGTCGCCACCCCGGGCTGCGCCGGCTCCGGCATCACGGCGGGTTGCCCAAGCATCAACGCGAACACGGCCACACCCGCGGCGATGGCACCGCCGGCCAAGCCACGCCAGACGCGTCCGCCACCCTGCACGGCGACGGGTGCGACGACGACGTCGTCGGCATCGAGTGCGGCACGGACGTTGGCGCAGAAATCGACCGGCGCCAAGGTGCCCTGCTGACGCAGGATGTCGCGGGCACAGTGCCAGCGCTCCCAAGTCGCAGCCAGATCGGCATCATTGCCGAGGCGCTTGCTCAGGAAACGCGCGCTGTCCGGGGACAGTTCGCCGTCCATCAGGGACGAGAGTTGTTCGCGTACGGTGTCATCGCTCATGACGCTTCCAATCCGGTATCGCGGCCATCAAGCAGCGGCCGCAGGTTCTGGTCGATGGCATCGCGTGCACGGAAGATGCGCGAGCGCACGGTGCCGATCGGACAATTCATGACTTGCGCGATCTCCTCGTAACTCAGGCCATCGACCTCGCGCAGGGTGATGGCTTGACGCAATTCTTCCGGCAGCTTGTCGACCGCAGAGGTGACCGCGCGTTCGATTTCCTGACGCATCATCTCGCGCTCGGGCGTGGCCGGGTCGCGCAGACGCATGGCGCTTTCGAACTGCGCGGCGTCGTCGATCTGGATGTCGTCGCCGGGCGGACGCCGCCCCATAGAGACCAGATGATTCTTCGCGGTGTTGGTCGCGATCGTGTACAGCCAAGTGTAGAAGGCGCTCTCGCCACGAAAATTGGCCAGCGCACGGTAGGCGCGCAGGAAGGTGTCCTGGGCCACGTCCTGCGCTTCCGCATGGTTGTGCACGTAGCGCGAGATGATCGCGAACACCTTGTGCTGGTATTTGCGTACCAACAGGTCGAACGCATTCTTCTGGCCGGCCTGGACGCGTCGCACCAGTTCGAGATCGGCGTCGGCCTCGCTCATGCGCGGACTTCCATGGCCGGCCTGCGGCGGGATCACCGCAACCAGCGGCAGGACGGCCGCGGGTGTGGGAAGCAGGGACAAACTGGCGGGCATCGCTCGATTCCGTTCCGGGGATTCGGAGCCATAGACCAAGCGTCCGCGAAAAAGTTCACGACCGATCCGTCGAACTGGTGTGGCCGCCATTGATCAGGCGTTCGCGCTCCGCCATCAGGTTCTCGAAGGCCGCCGGCGGCATCGGGCGAGCAAACAGGTAGCCCTGCAACTCTTCGCATCCGTGCTCGCGCAGGAAATTCAGATGCTCTTCGTACTCGACGCCTTCGGCGATGACACCGCGATTCAGGTGCTGGGCCATGTTGATGGTGGCGCGCACGATGGCCTCGTCGTCGGGATCGACGCCGATGTTGCGCACGAAGGTCTGGTCGATCTTGATGCGATCGGCCGGGAAACGCTT
This sequence comes from Pseudomonadota bacterium, assembly GCA_022705045.1. Classification (GTDB taxonomy): domain Bacteria; phylum Pseudomonadota; class Gammaproteobacteria; order Xanthomonadales; family Ahniellaceae; genus JADKHK01. The sequence continues at coordinate 27,134 of JAKJFE010000004.1, forward strand.
GATGTAGTCGAGCGAGCTCTGGCCGGTGCCGAAGTCGTCGATCGCGATCGAACAACCCATGTCGCGCAGTGCCTGCAGCATCTCGATCAGGTTCGGGATGCTCTTGACGTTGATGCTCTCGGTGACTTCCAGCTCCAGATATTGCGCTTCCAGACCGGTATCGGCGAGGGCACGTTGCACGACTTCGAGCAGATTGGGCTGGCGCAACTGCAGCGCCGACAGGTTCACCGAAATGCGCAGCGGGACGCCGAACTTGTCGTGCCAGCGCTTGGTGTCGGCGCAGGCGGTACGCAACATCCATTCGCCGATCGGGATGATCAGACCATTGTCTTCGGCCAGCGGGATGAAGAAACCGGGCGAGATCATGCCGAGTTCCGGATGTTCCCAACGGATCAGCGCTTCCATGCCGATGATGTCTTCGGTCTGGGCGCTGACCTGCGGCTGGTAGTAGGCGCGCAGTTCGTTGTTGCGCTCGGCCACACGCAGTTTGGTCTCGAGCGACAGGCGCTGCTGATGTGACTCTTCCGGCACCGCGACATAGGCCTGGAAATTGTTCCGGCCCATGCCTTTCACGTTGTACATCGCGATGTCGGCGTGCTTCAGCATCTTCTCGGCCGTGGTCGCGTCGTCCGGGTAGAAGCTGATGCCGATCGAGGACGTGATATGCAATTCGCGACCGTCGCCAAGCGTGAGCGGCGCTTCCAGCACGCGGCAGATCTTTTCGGCGATGCGCAACACGTCATCGCGCTGCACGATGTGGCGCAGGATCAGCGTGAATTCGTCGCCAGCGTAACGCGCGACCGTGTCGCTGCCGCGCACGCTGGCACGCAGCCGCTTCGAGACTGCGATCAGCAATTCGTCGCCGACCCCATGACCCAGGCTGTCGTTGACGGTCTTGAAGCGATCGAGGTCGACGAAGAGTACGGCGAAACATTCGCCGGTGCGGTGCGCTTCCTTGATCGTGGTCTCGAGTCGATCGTTGTAGAGCAGCCGGTTCGGCAGACCGGTGAGCGAATCCTGCAATCCTTTGGCGCGACCGAGTTCGTGCGCGCGTTCGATCTCCAGTTCGATCGACAGCCGCGCGGTCACCGAGCGTGCCGCTTGCACCAGCCCCGAATCCTCGGCAATTACCTGACGACCTGCGCAAACCAGGCCACCGATCACGACCTGGCGTTCGTCGCGCAACGGAATGCCGACCAGGGACTCGAATCGATAGGTGTTCGCGATGGCCTCGCCGCCGAGCGCTTTCCAAGCGTCGGCATGGACAGCGAAGGCGTCGCCATTCATGACCTTGCGCAAGGCCGCGTTGCGCAAGTGTTCGCCGATCAGCGGCGGCAGGCCGGGACGCTGGAAGCTGACGACAAGATCACCCTCCTCCCCGGTTTCCGCCCGCTGCGCGACGAGATGGAGGAAATCGAATTTGGCCCATTCGATCAGCCGCTGGGTCAGCGTCTTGGCCAGACCCTCGCTGCCGCGCTGTCCCCAGAGCATGTCCAGGAACTCGCCAAACGGGCGACCGACCGCGTCCGGCGGAATCGCACGCAGCGCCGTGAGCAGTCGCACCTGATCGCCGATGCGAATCGGCCGCGACACGGCTTCGACCGCAATGCGACGACCGTCGGCGCGCGGCGTCATCTGGCGGGTACGCACGCTGCCCTGGCGCTGCATCAATTGCATCAGTTCGCGGCGGGCATCACCGCGATGGGTCAGATCGAGTTGCTCAATGGTCTGGGTGCGCGCCTGGGCCAGCGTAAATCCCGACTGTGTGAGGAAGGTTTCGTTGGCATCCAGCACCTTGCCCGTGGTCGGATCCGACACGAGCAGTTCATCGAGGCTGAAATCGAACGCGAATCGATAGTTGTCCGCAGCAATCGCGGCTTCATCCATCGTCGGATCCGCAGCCGTATCAGAGGCAGGCGCAACCGCCGACTGGATCTGCAGCAGGGCGGCGTCCGAGTCGACCGGCGAATGCAGGAAGCCGCGAATGTTCGCAGGCATACCCGCAGGCCAGAGCATGGCCGGCTCGACCACGCCGACCAGCAGCACCGGCAATTCCGAAGTGCGGGCGTCCTGAGCCAATTCGTCGCAGAAGCCGCGGATGTCCGCATCGCCGCTGCCGACCTCGAGCACGATCAGCGCGACCCCATTGTCCTGGGCCAGCATCGAACGCGCCTGGGCGACGTCCTTGGCCGCGTAGATCGCCTCGAACTCCTCGCCGTCGAGCAATTCCCAGAGCAGGCGGCGGTCGCCGCGCTCGTTGACGAGTAACAGGACTGCGCCTTCCGCCATGGCTGCCTCAGGTCACCCAACGGCCGTCGCGCAGACGCGGCGGTCGCTTGGTTTCGATGTCGTGAACGATGCGATGCACGAAGATGTCCAGACCTTCCGGCATGCGCACCTTGCTGTCGATGAAGACCAGTTTGCGTGCCTGTCCCTGCTGCTTCGCGAGTTGCCGCAGTACGCCGGTAACGGGTGGACGCAACAGTTTCGAGAACCCGGTGAACAGGTATACGCCGACATGCAGGCTGTTCTGGATGTGACGCACCGCGTCATGGATACGCTGGCTGCCCGGCACCGTGAGATCGCTTTCGCGCATCGACACGATGCCGGTGCCTTCCGACCAGTGGTAGACGGAATTGCCACTGCGCATCGCGAACTGGCGGAATTGCGCGATGATGTCGTCGACCCGCGGCGACTCGATCGCAATCAGGTGTTTGTCGCACTCGACGATCTCGTCGTAGAGCTTTGGCGTCACGAAGAGTGACGTAGCCTCCGACGTGGTGCTGATCCGGTTGTCTCCGCTCATGCGCCAACCTTAGCCTCGCCGGCCGCGATTGACCAGACCGCGAATGGCTCGGGATCATTGGCTTTCATCACGTTTTGCCCATTCGAGGTGCCCATGTTCGACGGTTTGCAACCCCGCCACTGGAAGTATGAGATCGACGGCGACCGCGTCCTGACCCTGCTGCTCGACCGCGCCGGCGAGTCGGTGAACAGCCTGTCGCGCGAGGTCCTGGAGGAACTTTCCAGCCTGATCGAACGCATCCTGATCGAGCCGCCCAAGGCCGTGATCCTTCGTTCCGCGAAGCCTGCGGGCTTCATCGCGGGCGCCGACATCCGCGAATTCCGGACCTTTGCCGAGCGCGGCGAGACCATCGACGCCATCAAGCGCGGCCACCGCGTGTTCGCGAAACTCGCTGGCCTGAAGATGCCGACGGTCGCGGCCATCCACGGCCACTGCATGGGTGGCGGCCTCGAAATCTCGCTGGCCTGCCGCTACCGCATCGCGACAAACGATCCGAAGACCCGACTCGGCGTGCCGGAAGTGAAGCTCGGCATCCAGCCCGGCTGGGGCGGCACCGCACGCCTGCCGCATCTGGTGGGCGCACCGGCCGCGTTCGACATGATGCTGACCGGCCGCGGCCTGAGCGCGAGCAATGCCCGCGCCATCGGCCTGGTCGACAAGGTCTGCGCCCCCGAGGAACTGGCCGCAAAAGCCAAGGAGCTGGCACTGCGCGGCGTGCAGCGCCCGGCCGGACAACGCTTCAAGACTTGGGCCACGAACCTGTGGCTGACGCGTCAGATCCTCGCGCCGCAGATGCGCAAGCAGGTCGCGCGCAAGGCCGATCCGAAGCACTACCCCGCCCCGTTCACGATGATCGAGTTCTGGCGCCGCAATGGCGGCAGCGTCGCCACGGGTCTCGCGGCCGAGCCACGTTCGGTGTCGAAACTGGCCGAGACGCCGACCGCGCGCAACCTGGTCCGCATCTTCTTCCTGCAGGAAATGCTGAAAGGACTCGGCGGTGGTGCCGAGCACGGCATCCGCCACGTGCATGTGATCGGTGCCGGCGTCATGGGCGGCGACATCGCGGCCTGGTGTGCGTTGCAGGGCTTTACGGTCAGCCTGCAGGACCGCGAGATGAAATACATCGAGCCGGCCCTGAAACGCGCCGAGGAACTGTTCGCGAAGAAGCTGAAGACCGAGGACCGGATCGCGCCGGTGCGCGCGCGCCTGGTCGCCGATGTCGAATCGGCCAAGGTGCCGGAGGCCGACCTGATCATCGAGGCGATCTTCGAGAACCTCGACGCCAAGCGCGCGCTGTACGCAAATCTCGAGCCGCGCATGAAAGCGACGGCGATCCTGGCGACCAACACGTCCAGCATCCCGCTCACCGAACTGCGCACCCAGCTCGCGCACCCCGAGCGGTTCGTCGGCCTGCACTACTTCAACCCGGTGGCGATGATGCCGCTGGTAGAGATCGTGCGACATGACGGCCTCGACGCCGCCATTGGCGCGCGCGTCGCCGCGTTCGCCAAGGCCATCGACAAGTTGCCGGTGCCGGTCGCGACCTCGCCCGGCTTCCTGGTCAACCGCGTGTTGTTCCCGTACATGCTCGAAGCCGCGACGCTCTACGCGGAAGGTGTGCCAGGCCCGGTGATCGACCGCGCCGCCAAGAAGTTCGGCATGCCGATGGGTCCGATCGAACTGATGGACACCGTTGGACTGGACGTGGCAACCGGGGTGTCGAAGGTGCTCAGCCCGTTCCTCGGCATCTCGATCCCCGAGAAACTGCAGGGCATGATCGCCGCCGGCAAACGCGGCAAGAAGGACGGCGAAGGTTTCTATCTGTGGAAGGATGGCCGCGCGCAGAAACCCGAGGTGCCGTCGAACTACCAGGCACCCGCGGATCTGGAAGACCGCATGATCCTGCCCTTCCTCAACGAAGCCGTGGCCTGCCTGCACGAACGTGTGGTCGACGACGCCGAACAGCTCGATGCCGGCATCATCTTCGGCACCGGTTTCGCGCCGTTCCGCGGCGGTCCGATCCAGCACATCCGCGATACTGGCGCAGCTGCGCTGAAGACACGACTGGAAGCGCTGGCTGCCAAGCATGGCGAGCGCTTCAAGCCGAAGCCGGGGTGGGACGCGTTGTAACGCGTCCCGGATTCCGCCCACAAAAAAGCCGCGCAGTGCGCGGCTTTTTCGTTGCTTCGAGGCTGGATCAGCCCGCGATGCTCTGCGACAGGTCTTCGCGGATACGCGCCGCCTTGCCTTCCAGATCACGCAGGTAGTACAGCTTGGCGCGACGCACCGCACCGCGGCGCTTGACCTGCACCGAGTCGATGCCCGGGCTGTGGGTCTGGAAGACGCGCTCGACGCCGGTGCCGTGCGAAATCTTGCGCACGGTGAAGGACGAGTTAAGGCCGGCATTGGCGATCGCGATCACGACGCCTTCGTAGGCCTGCACGCGTTCGCGGTTGCCTTCCTTGACCTTCACGTTCACGACGACGGTGTCGCCCGGGCCGAAGGCCGGGAGCGTGCGGGTCATCTGCGACTGTTCGAATTGCTGCAGCAAGTTCATGACATCACCTTGTAGAAATCGTATTGCTCAGTTTCGGCTGTCCGGTCGTCCTGACCGGTCGGGGCCATGCTCGGCGAAATACTCCTGCCGAAACTCTTCCAGCAGCTTCCTCGCTGCCTTGTCCAAATCACGTCGTGCCAGAAGATCGGGGCGACGCAACCATGTCCTGCCGAGGGACTGCTTCAGGCGCCAGCGCCGGATATGCGCGTGGTTGCCGGACAACAGCACTTCGGGTACGTCCTGTTCGCCGTCGCGCACCGGGCGCGTGTAATGCGGACAGTCCAGCAATCCGTCGGAGAACGAATCCTCCTGCGCAGACGCGGCATCGCCGAGCGCGCCGTCCTGCAACCTGCCGACCGCGTCGATCAGCACCGCCGCGGCGAGTTCGCCACCAGACAGCACATAATCGCCGATCGACACTTCCTCGTCCACCGAAGTGGCGAGAAAGCGTTCATCGATGCCCTCGTAACGACCACAAAGCAGGATCACCCGCTCGTGTCGCGCCAAGGCCTCGACCTTGTGTTGCGTCAGCCGCTCGCCCTGCGGACTGAGGTAAATCACCTTTGCCGGTCGCGGATCCGCCGCCTTCGCCGCCGCCAGGCAACGGCGCAACGGCTCGATCAGCATCACCATGCCGGGACCGCCACCACAGGGCCGGTCATCGACCGTGCGATGCACATCCTCGGTGAAGTCGCGCGGATTCCATCCGCACACTTCCAGCAATCCGCGATCCATCGCTCGCCCGACCACGCCGAGCTTGACCGTGTCGTGGACGAACTCCGGAAACAGGCTCAGCACATCGAAGCGCATCGCCTAGAACTCCGGATCCCAGTCGACGACGATTCCGTCTTCCAGATCCACCGCGGTCACGAAGCGATCCCGGATGAACGGAATCAGCCGTTCGCGTTCGCCCTGCACCACCATCACATCGTTCGCCGAGGTGGAGAACAGATGGGAAACGGTGCCGAGCTCGACACCCTCGGTCGTCCTGACCTTCAGGCCTTCGAGATCGATCCAGTAGAACTCGCCGGGCTTCGGCTTCGGTAACAATGCGCGGTCGACACGGATATCCGCACCCACCCAACGCATCGCCTGATCGCGGTCATCGATGCCTTCGATGCGCGCCACCAGCGATTTGCCTTGCACCCGCCCTTCCAGGGGCTTCAACTCGGCTTCGTTGCCGTCCAGCGCGACGCGCCAGGGTCGGTAACGCAACAGGTTGTCGATCGGATCGGTGTGCGAGTAGAGCTTGACCCAGCCGCGCACACCATGCACGCCAACGATGCGACCGACCGTGATCTGGCGGTCGCTCATCGTCGCGATCAGGCGGCGGTCTTGGCCGCCTGCTTCAGCAGGTAGGCGACCTTGTCGCTCGGCTGCGCGCCCTGCGAAATCCAGTGCTGCGCACGCTCGGCGTTGAGCTGCAGCTTGACTTCCTTGCCGGTGGCGACCGGGTTGTAGAAGCCGATGCGCTCCAGCGAGCGGCCATCACGGGCACTGCGGCTGTCCGTCACGACGATGTGATAGAAGGGACGCTTCGGCGCGCCGCCGCGGGAAAGGCGAATCTTGACCATGAGTAAGGTTCTCTTGACGAACAGGCCGGCGGACCGGCGGTGAAAGAAAGCGCGCGACTTTATCCGGTTCCCGAGAAAAAATAAAGCGGGCAAAAAAGAAAGCAGGAGCCCATTTCGCTCCACTGCCCTTTCGGGGGATGAACCGTCACGACCAGGTCGTACGGGGCGATCCGCCGTCGAGACGGCAGATCAGGTTCACGCCTTGGGCTTCAACAGATCCTCAAGTCGCTTGTCCATGTTCGCATATTTGTATGCCGGAAGCACGTACACCCAGCCTTGCGCGATGCGATTCAAGGCCGCGGCCTCGTCATCCAGCGATTTGCGCCGCTCCGCGACGAACGCAACCGGATCGGTCACGGCCAACGGCGCGGACTCCGCGGCTGCCGGCTTGCCCTCGGCTTTCTCCTCGGTGTTGTCGCCCCCTTTCTGCGCACGCTCATGCTCGGCCAAGGCGTTGAGCTGAGCAGCCTTCGCCGCCAGATCGGCTCGCGCCGGATCGACGGACGCCTTGAACGATGCGTAGCGCTTGCCTTCGGAGGCAAAGCCAGTGATCTCCACGACCAGACCATCGAACGTCTGGAAGGTGGCGGAAACCGTACTGGCCGGATCCGGAACCGCCGATTCGGCCTTTGCGACATCATCGAACTTCAGCCCGGCCAGCACCGAAGCGATGCCGTTGGCCTCATATTCCGACAGCAATTCGCGCCCAGGCGGCATCGCCTCGACGACGTAGTTGGTCTGCTCAGGCGACGATTTGACGACGGCGAACGACTGGCCGCCGCGCTTGATCTCGACGCGCATGATGCGATCCGAAGCGATGTCGACGATGTCCTTGGCCAGCCAGTTCGAAGCCTGCCGATCGACGACCAGATTGCCCTTCGCGAGCCAGGACTGGACCTCGTCGTTACGGCGCACGAATGTACCGTTGCCCTGAGTGCTGAACGTGCCGACCACGATGCTCGCCGGCACCTTGCCGTCGAACTCGACGCGCATGCCCTTCGCGTCCGGCTTCGAAACATCCTCCACACCCAGCGCGGCATGACGCTCCGCATTCGCGGTCTTTGCCTCAATCAAGGTCGCTTCGGCAAACTGGATCAGGGTTTCGCGCACCTTCGCGATATCGGCCGCGTAGCCGTCGCGCTCGACCACGGTCCAGCCGTCCGGCCCGCGCCGCAGCGTCACGGCCACCTTGTCGCCAGCCTCGAGCACGCGCAATTGCGAGACGTCGTTGATCGCGGGACTCAGCCCTTTCACCAGGGCTTCGCCAACGCTCGCCGAGTCGCCGGTCGGACCACGGGTGCTGCCTGCCCACAGCGCAAGGGCGACGGCTACTGCCGTGCCGATGGCCAGCTTGATCAATGCATGTCGCTTCATGGCGTTCTCCTCAGGCCTTGCTGCGTTCGCGACGTCGCCACCACAGCAGCGCCAACGCGCCGACGGTGATCAGCAGCGGCATCAGGCCAATGTTGACGAGCTTGAGCTTGCTGCCCAAGCTTTCGATATCGGCATCGAGTTGGCGACGCACCTGACGCAGGTCCTTGCGGATGCGCACCTTGTCGTCACGGAAGCGCTCGAGCTCCGCTTGCTGTTCCGGCGTCAGGATGGTCGCACTCTCGGCCGACTTGCCCTGCTGCAACTGATTCAGCTTCTGCTCGGTGTCGGCCAGTTGCTGCTGCAGCTCCTGTTCCTTCTGGCGGAAGCGCTGGTCGGCCTGGCGCTTGATCGCCTCGACCGTCGTGAACGGCCGCGCCGAGGTCGCCCGGCCACGAATCCCGATCAGATCGGCCGAGCCGGCGATGTTGTCGACGATGTTGATGATCAGGTCGCCGTTGTTCGCGAACGCATTCATCAACTTCTGTCCGAAGAAGTTCTGCACCTGCACCCACAGGCGGTCGCTGAGCATGTCGGTGTCGGCGACCAGCACGATGGTCGCCGGCGCCTTTGTTTCACCGAGATGGCCCTCGCCGACGCGATCCGGATAGGCCGTCTTGAGCCGGCCTTCCAGACGTCCAGCGATCACGTAGTGCTCCTTGGTCGCCGCGAAACGCTCGTAGAGCTGCTCCGGGTCAGGCATGAACTTGAGCTGTTCCGCGTCGTACAACATGGCGTCGCCGCTCGACTGCACGAACGGAATCAGCTTCAGCGCCGAACCTTCGGCGAGCTTGAACTGGCCTGCCGTCGAAAAGTTGATGCTTTCCAGCTGCGCGGTCGGGATCTCGTCCTGGCTCAGGCTGTCCTTGCCGAGACCGAGGATGGCGAGATGGCGCGTCGGCGGAGCATTCGGCGTGGTCTGCACCGGCAACGCGTTAGCGGCATCGAGCACGACCTTGCCCGGGTCGTAATCGATGCCCCAGGCCTTGAATAGCGTCGGCAGGTCGGAATCGCGCTTGGCGAACATCGCCGCCTGCGGGTTCTCCGGGTCGTTGCCGGAATCGTCGCGTTCGGCATACGGATCGACGAAGACCACGAGGCGGCCGCCGCGCATCACGAACTGGTCGATGGCGTAGTTCAGATCGTCGCTGAAACCTTTCGGATGGATCAGCAGCAAGGTGCCGATCTCGTCGTCGATCTTCGTCGTCGCCGCCGGATTGAGCTGGCGCAGATCGAACAGGTCGCCGAGCTCCTGATAGAACGCCCAGCCATCGCGCATCTGGCGTGTGGCCGGATCGAAGCCGGGCGCAACGTTCAGGCCCGAGATCACGCCGACGGCCGGCTTCTTGCCGACGATCAGGCTGTGCACGAGCTTGGTCACGTCGTACTCGAGGAAGACTTCCTTGTCCGGCTGGAAGAACGGGATCACGCTCTGGCCATCGGTGCTGTTGGTCCCGGCCAAGCCGAAGAACACCGACTCGCCGGCCGCGCCGACCGGCAAGGCCTGCAGACCGAAGCTCGATGCACGATCCTCGTCTTCCGAGAAGGGCAGCGGATCGATCACGTTCAGACGCAGCTTGCCACCGCTCTTGGCCGCCATTTCCTCGAGCAGTTCGCGCACGCGCACCGAATAGTTGCGCAGCAGCGGAATGTCCTGGGTGGCGCGATCGGAGTAAAAGAAATACAGGTTGATGGGCTCATCGATGTCGGCAAGGATGTTCTTCGTGCCCTGCGACAGCGTGTACAGCCGATTGCCCGTCAGGTCGATGCGGGCACCGCGCAATACGACATTGCCGATCGTCAGCACCGCGACCAGCAACACGCCGAGCAGCAGCAGCGATCCGCCGGTGAGGGTGCGTCGATTCATTGAGATCATGGGTCGGCCTCCTCAGTCGGCTTTCTTGAGGTCGATGACGATGGTCGTGGCATACAGCCAGAAACCGATCATCAGCCCGAAATAGAACAGGTCACGCAGATCCATCACGCCCTTGCTGATGGCGTTGAAATGCGTCAGGAACGAGAGCCCCGAGATCGCGTCGATCACACCCTGCGGCAAGCCCATCCCGCGGAAGAAATCCAGCACCATCGGGAAACCGGCGAGCAGCAGCAGGAAACAGGCGACGACGGTCAGGATGAAGGCCACCACCTGGTTCCGGGTCATCGCCGAGAGACAGGACCCGACAGCGAGAAAGGCGCCGGCCATCAGCAGCGAACCCAGGTAGCTCGCGAGAATCACGCCGTTGTCGGGATCACCGAGATAGTTCACGGTGATCCAGATGGGGAACGTCAGCGCCAGCGCGATGCCGATGAAGGCCCAGGCGGCGAGGAACTTCCCGGCCACGGCCTGTCCCATCGTCACCGGCAGCGTCAGCAGCAATTCGATGCTGCCGGACTTGCGCTCCTCGGCCCAGAGCCGCATCGCGACCGCGGGAATCAGGAACAGGTACAGCCACGGGTGGAAGCCGAAGAACGGCTGCAGGTCAGCCTGACCACGTTCGTAGAACCCCCCCATGTAGAACGTGAATGCACCGGACAGCAGCAGGAAGATGACGATGAAGACGTAGGCCACGGGAGTCGCGAAATAACTCGCGAGTTCGCGCCGGAACAGGATGCGGGTCGGGCTCATGCGGCCTCCTTCGACGGCGTCGTGATCTGGCGGAAGACTTCGTCGAGGCGCCCTTGCTCCAACGCGATCTCGCGGACCTGGATGCCATTCGACTTCAGTGCTTCGACGACGGCGCCGAAGATCGCCTTGCCGGCGCGCGGGAACGCAGTGACGCGCTGGTCCTGGGCGTCGATCTCGACCGCGGCGACATCGCCGATGCGCACCAGCACGTCGCGCACCGCATTCGCATTGTCGGCGGACAACGACACCGCCCGGTGGAAGCGCGAACGCGCCTCGAGTGCGGCCGGCGTGTCGTCGGCGAGCACCTTGCCGCGCGCGATGATGATGGCGCGATTGCAGACCGCATGGACCTCTTCGAGGATGTGCGTAGAGACGATGATGGTCTTGTCCTTGGCCATCGCCTGGATCAGCCCGCGTACCTCGTATTTCTGATTCGGGTCGAGACCATCGGTCGGCTCGTCGAGGATCAGCACCTTCGGATCATGCAGGATGGCCTGGGCCAGACCGACGCGACGCTTGAATCCCTTGGACAGCGTGTCGATCGACTGCTGCACCACGCCCTGCAGGCTGAGGCGGCCGATCGCGTCGTCGAGGCGACGGCGACGCGTTTCGCCGCCGAGTCCGCGGATGTCGGCGATGAACTCGAGGAAACCAAGCACCGACATCTCGCCGTAGCTCGGTGCACCCTCCGGCAGATAGCCGACCAGACGCTTCGCTTCCAGCGCCGATTCGACGACATCATGGCCGCAAATCGCAGCGCTGCCGTCGCTCGGCGTGAGGAAGCCGGCCAGCATCTTCATCGTGGTGGATTTGCCGGCACCGTTCGGCCCGAGGAAGCCGAGCACCTGCCCGGGTTCGACCTTGAAGCTGATGCCGTCGACGGCGACGACATCGCCGTAGCGTTTTCGCAGGTTGCGGGTTTCGATCATCGGAATGGCTCGCGATGTTGGAAAGACGGGCGCGCGCCCGGTTGGGGCCGGATGGCGCGGATTTCAAGACGCCCTGTGTGTGCCAGGAACACGGAAAGTTCCCGGCAAAAACGAATCGCCCCGGACAGGCCGGGGCGATTCGGAATCAGTGCGGCATCGATTTACTTGATCAGCGGCAGGTAGACATTGGTCAGCGGGTAGCCGGTGGCCGGATCGTCACCGATCCATTCGTCGTACTGGCCCGAACCGTCCCACGGATACATGCGGCCATGCGTCATCGCCCACGCCTTCAGCGCCTCGCGCGGACCGCGCGGCACGCCGATGGCGAGGCGATCGCCGACGAACTGCAACTTCAGCGCCTTGCCGGCGAAGGTCTTGCCGATACGCACGTTGTTCTTGACGGCGATGGCATCCGACTCGACCGGATAGGCCATGGAGAAGTCGTTGAATTCCTCACCGAGCACGTTGACGACGCGGGTCTTGGGACCGGTGGCGGCGATGTTGTTCGCCTTCATGAAGTCCTCGACCTGCTGCCAGGACTTGTTCATCAGTTCCTGGGCTTCGTCCCACTTGCGCGGCGCAGCGGGAATGCCGCCGCCAACGTAGAGGATGTTCTGACCCGGCAGATCGACTTCCTCGACCAGCATCTGGCTGTAGTCGACCATCGGCACCATGGCCATGTTGGTCGCAAAGCGGGCCAGCGCGATTTCCAGGTCTTCGCCGATGCGGCCGTCGAGATAGAGCCCGGCATAACGGCCGAGCACATTCCAGCCGTACTGGACGTTGTATTCGGCGATCACGCTGACGCTGCGCGTCTTCGGGTCCTGACGCAGGCGGAACACCAGTTCCTTGTCGGTGCCATACCAGTCGTTGTCGACCGCGAAGCGGATCACGCCTTCCTCTTCAAGACCGCTCTGCACGATCTGCAGCGCGCCGTTGCCGAGGCGCTTTTCCGTGCTCTGGAAGTCGATGCGGGCGCCGACGCCGTACGTCTCGCCGCTGACCTGCTTCTGCATGTTCTGATCGACATGCTGCCACGGGTTCCACTGGTTGAAGTTGTGGAAGCCATTGAGGCTGTCGTAGACCTGGGTGATCGGATTGCCGACTTCGACCGATCGCGTGATGCGTGCGTCCTTGCCGAGAAACAGGCCCAGCACGACAAAGAACAGCGCGGCAAAGACGACCGCGAGGATGATTTCGACGATACGCAACATGGGCAGGGGCTTCGTTCCGGGACGCAAAGGTGGGCGATGGTACTGGCTTCGCCCGGCGCATTGCTACCGCCGGGCGCCAATTCCGTCACACGATGCCGATCTCGAAGGCCTTCAGCACGGCGCGGGTGCGGTCGCGGACGCCGAGCTTGGACAGGATGTTCGAGACATGATTCTTCACCGTTCCCTCGGCCACACCCAGCGAATTGGCGATTTCCTTGTTGCTGTAGCCGCCGGCCATCAGCCGCAGGATCTCGGTTTCGCGCTCGGTCAGCGGGTCCGGCTGGTCCAGGCTGGCGAACTGGTTGTGCATGTGTTCGAGCCCGGCCAGCAGGCGCTGGGTCACCGCCGGCTTGACCAGGGAGCCGCCGCTGGCGACGGTCTTCACGGCGTCGACGAGCTGGTCGAGCGTCACGTCCTTGAGCAGGTAGCCGCGGGCCCCGGCCTTGAGTCCGGCCAGCACCAGCTGGTCGTCGTCAAAGGTGGTCAGGATGATGGTCGGCGGCAGCTGGTTGCGTGCGGTCAGCGTCTTCAGCACATCGAGGCCGGAAAGATTCGGCATGCGCATGTCGAGCAGGACGACATCGGGTTTCAGTTTGGGGATCAGGTCGATCGCCTGCACGCCATCCGACGCCTCCGCGACGACGCGGATGGAATCGGAGAGCTCGAGCAGGTTGCGAACACCCTGGCGCACCAGGGTCTGGTCATCGACGAGTACGACGGAAATCATGGTTTGGTCTCCATGGGCAGGGTGGCCGCGAGCGCGAAGCCGCGACCCGGAGCGGTATCGATATCCAGCGATCCGCCGAATTCCTTGATGCGCTCGCGCATGCCGGACAGGCCATTGCCGGCGGCGACGGCATCGACACCGATACCGTCGTCGCGCGAACGCAGGGTGAGCGAGCCGTCCGCCTCGCGTGCGAAGCGCAGCCATAGCGTCTCGGCACGGGCATGGCGGATGGTGTTGGTGAGGATCTCCTGGGTGCAGCGCAGCAGCACATGGGCGCGACGCGCATCCTCGACACGGAAGTCGTCCGGCATCTCCATCACGATCTTCGGCGCCGGCACGCCTTCGATCAGCGAATGCAAGGCGCTGCCGAGGTCGATCTCGTCCTCGTCGCGCAACTGGCTGACGACTTCGCGCACGTCGGACAGCAGCAACTTGGCCACCGATTGCGCCTGGCGCACCTTGTCCTTGGCATTGCCTTCGACCAGGTGGCTGGCGACTTCGAGGTTCAGCGTCAGCGCGGTCAGGTGGTGGCCGACCAGATCATGCAACTCGCGCGCGATGCGCACGCGCTCGGCGATGCGACTGGACTCCGCAAGCAACGCGCGCGTGGCACGCAGCTCGGAGTTCAAGCGACGCTGCTCTTCGCGCGCCTCGGCCTGGCCGCGCGCGACCATCGAGGTGACGAAGGTGAAACTGGAGAATCCGAGGTACAGGAAACTTTGCAGGATGGCGTCGAACCAGCCGTAGAGCAGCTCTCCGGTGTAGTCGCGCAACCCGATCAGGACCGGCAGCAGGCTCAGGTTCTGCACGACGGCCCAAGCTACAGCCACGTTCGGCGCCAGCAACCACGGCAACACGCCGGCCATGACCAGCAGCAGGATGCCGGACAGGCCACTCTGGCTGAACCAGCTGATCGCCGCTGCGGCCAGCGTCATGATGACCAGCAAGGGCACCCGCACCGCACGCCGTCGCGCCCGCGACAAATCCTGGGTCAGCGCCCAGTAGGACAGCCCGAAGGCGATGTAGGCCACCCACCAGCCGGCGAGATTGCGCGGTTCCTCGACGCCAATCCCGTCCGGGACGGCACCGCGCAGCAGCCAGGCCAGCAGGTTGATGTCCTGGCCGAGTACCCAGGTTTCGCGCAGCAGCGGCACACCGACGCAGGCATAGGTGAACAGGCCCGCGTAGCGGAGCCAGTTCACATGATCGATTCGGGTGAGCGCCATAACGCCATCATAGGCGCCCGTCCAGTGCCGTCGCACGCCACAAAAGTCATGGATGGGCGACTGGTCAGCGCGGCCGGCTCTGCCATAATCCGCGCCCGCTCCCCCTGCCTTGCGCCGAACTCATGACGCTACGTCTGCGCGATGTTCGTGAACACGAACTGGAACACGTTCTCGCCCTGAACAACAGCGCCGGGCCCACCATCCTGCCGATGGATGCCGAGCGCGCACGCCTGTTCTTCGCCGAGGCGCGCTATTTCCGCGTCGCCGAAGTCGACGGCTACCTGGCCGGGTTCCTGATCGCGCTCACGCCGGAAGCCGACTACGCCAGCCCGAACTTCCGCTGGTTCTGCCAGCAGTTCGACGACTTCGTCTACATCGACCGCATCGTCGTGGCCGGCGCCTACCGCCGTCATGGCCTGGGTCGCATTTTCTACGCCGACGTGCAGAGTTTCGCCGAGGTGCGCAGTCCGCGCCTGTGCTGCGAAGTGCTGCTGGAGCCGCGCGACGACGCTTCGGTGCTGTTCCATGGCACCTACGGCTTCCGCGAAGCCGGGCAGCAGGTGGTCGCGGGGTATGGCCGGGTCAGCCTGCTGGCCAAGGATCTGTGCAGTTATCCGTGGGTGCAATCCACCTATCTGAGCCACGGTCGCCTGCCTGCCCTGCCCTGGCTGGCGGAACGCGATCGTCCGCTGCCCACCGTCGCCGCCCGACTCGCCTGAGCGAGCTCGCGGTGACCGCTTCGGTGCTGACGCTCGCCGCGCTGTCGCGCAGCGACATCGAACGCCTGCTCGATCATCACGGCCTCTCCGCGCAATGGGTGGCGGACGGCGACCCCATTCCCGGCAGTTATTGGGGCGAACCCGAGGCCGGCATCATCGGCACCGTGATCTACATCCGCGCCGACACACCCGTGCATTCCCTGTTGCACGAGGCCTGCCATGTGATCTGCGCGCCGCCGGAGAAGCGCGCCGCCATTCATACCGACGCCAGCGACTGCCAACTTGAAGAAGATGCGACCTGCTATTTGCAGATCCTGCTCGGCGACGCGATCCCCGGCGTCGGACGTGACCGCATCATGCAGGACATGGATGCCTGGGGTTACACCTTCCGCCTCGGCTCGACCCGCGCCTGGTTCGAACAGGACGCTGAAGACGCCCGTGCATGGCTGGCGCAGCGCGGCCTGATGCCCACCGATGCTGCGCCCTCACTTGCTCCGGCCGCGGCGGACCACTAGCCTGCGCCCCCGCTTTTTCCGCCTTTCTTGCGACGTCCACCGGAGTTTCCCGTGACCTTCACCCGTACCCTGCTGGCCGGCGCGATCGCGCTCGGCCTCGCCGCCTGCCAGAACCAGCCCGCGCAACCGACCGCCGACGCGGCCAAGCCCGATGCCGCATCCGCCGACCAGTTCGTCGCCGACATCAATGCCAAGCTGAAAAAAGACTATCCGGAGATGACAGCGGCGCAGTGGCTGTCGGTCACCTACATCAACGGCGACACCCAGCTGCTGGCGGCGAAGTCGAACGAGAAGTTCCTCGGTGAACTCAAGGCCAATGTCGACAAGTCGGCGCAATTCAACGGTGTCGAGCTCAAGCCTGAAACCCGTCGCGCACTCGATCTGATGAAGCTCTCGACGGCAATGCCGGCCCCGAAGGATCCGGCCAAGCTCGGCGAGCTGACGGCGATCGCGACCAAGATGGAAGGCATGTACGGCGCCGGCAAGTATTGCCGTGACGGCGAGAAGGACGGCCAGTGCCGCGATCTGATCGTGCTCTCCGACGTGCTCGCGAAGAGTCGCGACTACGACGCCCAGCTCGACGCCTGGAACGGCTGGCACACGATCTCGCGCCCGATGCGCGCCGACTACCAGCGCTTCGCCGAGCTGATCAACGAAGGCGCCAAGGAACTCGGTTACGCCGACGTCGGCGAAATGTGGCGCTCCGGCTATGACATGGACCCGGCCGCGTTCGAACAGGAAACCGATCGCCTCTGGGACCAGGTCAAGCCGCTGTACGAACAGCTGCACTGCTACGTGAAGTCGGAACTGACCGAGCAGTACGGCGACAAGGGCCAGATCAACGGCATGATTCCGGCGCACCTCACCGGCAACATGTGGGCCCAGCAGTGGGGCAACATCTACGACATGGTCGAGCCGTATCCGGGCGTGTCGAGCCTGGACGTGAACAAGGGCCTCGAATCGCGTCGCACGACCGAGTTCGACGCACTGATGAAGGCGGCCGGTCCGAACCCCGATGCGGCCAAGCAGGTCGAGATCGGTCGTCAGGCCGACCTCGCGAACGCCAAGCAGATGTCCGCGCTGGCCGAGGACTTCTACGTCTCGCTCGGCATGCCGAAGTTGCCGTCCTCGTTCTGGACCAATTCGCAGCTGATCCAGCCGCGTGACCGCGACGTGGTCTGCCACGCCAGCGCCTGGGACATGAACTACATGGGCGACGTGCGCATCAAGATGTGCATCGCGCCGACCGAAGACGAGCTCACCACGATCTACCACGAGCTCGGCCACGTCTATTACTACATGGCCTACAACAACCTGCCGCCGCTGTTCCAGAGCGGCGCACACGATGGCTTCCACGAAGCCATCGGCGACACCATCGTGCTGTCGCTGACGCCGAAGTACCTGAACTCGATCGGCCTGGTTGGCGCGCCGAGCGTGAGCAAGGAAGCGGTGATCAACGAGCAGATGAAGATGGCGCTCGACAAGGTCGCCTTCCTGCCCTTCGGCAAGATGATCGACCAGTGGCGTTGGGGCGTGTTCTCCGGCCGCATCACGCCGGAACACTACAACCAGGCCTGGTGGGACCTGCGCATGAAGTACCAGGGTGTGGCCGCGCCGAATGCGCGCACCGAACAGGACTTCGACCCGGGTGCGAAATATCACGTACCGGGCAACACCCCGTATACGCGCTACTTCCTCGCGCACATCCTGCAGTTCCAGTTCCAGAAGGCGCTCTGCGACGCCGCCGGCTTCAAGGGTCCGCTGCACGAATGCTCGATCTACGGCAACAAGGAAGCCGGCAAGAAGTACTGGGCGATGCTGCAGCACGGCCAGAGCCAGCCGTGGCCGGCCACACTGAAGGAACTCACCGGCACCGAGCAGATGGACGCCAGCGCCATCCTCGACTACTTCGCGCCGCTGATGACCTGGCTGCAGGAAAAGAACAAGGGCCAGCAATGTTCCTGGACCCCGCCGGCCGCCTGATCCAACCGGCTCATTGAAGGAAACGAAAAACGGGCTTCGGCCCGTTTTTTGTTTACTCCGCGCGCAGCGCTTCGGCGGGATCGACGCGGGCCGCGCGCCGTGCGGGCAACACACTCGCGGCCATCGCCATGGCGATGACCAGCAGCGCCGCCGCGACAAGCGTCAGGGGATCATGCGCGGTGACCCCAAACAGCAGCGAGCTCAGCATCGGCGTGCCGAGGGCGTACAGGCCGCTTCCGCCACCGATACCAAGGATGCCCAACAGCATTCCACGGGTTGTCACGACCCGCGCGATCGAGCGAGCACTCGCACCCAAGGCGACGCGAATGCCGAATTCGCGCGTTCGCAACGCGACCCAATACGCCATCACGCCGTAGAGACCGATTACGCCCAGCACCGACGCCACCGCCGCCGCCGCGATGGTGAGCACCAGCGCCAACGACAGCTGCGCCTGGGATCGGGCGCGCACATCGGCCATCGCTTCGACACTGAACATCGGGATGCCGGGATCGAGGTCGCGCAGGATGCTGCGGATCGCCGGCAACACCGTGTCCGCTGCGGCATCGGCGCGAACGACAAGCACCATGCCGCTTCGTGCACCGGGCTCGCGCAACGGATCGTTCGGAACGACCTGCGGGCGATAGACCATCGCGGTCGGCGGCAGCGCCAGGCTGTGCGCGTGCACGTCGCCCACGACCCCGACGATCGTGTAGCGCAAGTCCGACGAGGCCAAGGCCACTGATTTCCCGACGGAGCTGCCGATGTCGGCGTGACCGAACAACATCGCCGCAGCGCGCTGGCTGACCAGGATGCTGCGGCCGTCTTCCTGTTCGTCGGCGTGAAACCCGCGACCCGCGAGCAGCGGAATCCGCAGGGCATGAAAATAACCGGCATCAGCGACGTTGACCGGCAAGGCCAGTGTCCGACCGCCGCCGTCGAGATCGAACGTCAGCATCATCGCTTCGCGACCTTCCAGCGGCGCACTCGCCACGACCCCGGCCGCCACGACGGATGGCAGCTGCGCGCTGCGCTCGCTCAACCGATGGAAAAACGTCGCCGCCGAACGTTCGTCATAGCGCGCCATCGGCAACCCGGTGCGCACCAGCGTCACGCCATCGGCATCGAAGCCGGGCGGTACGACACTCAACTGATACGCCGTACGCAGCAGCAGCATCGAGCCCGTCGCGACCGCGAAAGCCAACGCGATCTGCAATGCCGCCACGCCGTCGCGCAAGCG
>JAKJFE010000101.1 GCA_022705045.1 Pseudomonadota bacterium
CACGCCAACTGGATGCATGCGAACGGCATCGACGCGACGATCGCCACGATCCGCGAACGCGTCGGCACGCATGCGTGTTACGTCAGCTTCGATGTCGATTTCCTCGACCCCGCTTACGCACCCGGCACCGGCACGCCGGTCGTCGGCGGCTTCAGCACTCAGGACGCCTTGCGCCTGATCCGCGGCCTCGCCGGATTGAACGTCATCGGCGCCGACGTCGTCGAAGTCAGCCCGCCCTACGACGTCGGCGACATCACCGCCCTCGCCGCCGCCAGCGTCGCCCACGAACTGCTCGCGGTCATCGCGTCGCGCTACCCGGATCGCCCCGTGCGATGAACTGGCTCATTCTGTTCCTCGCCGGCCTGCTCGAAATCGCGTGGGCGATCGGGTTGAAGTACAGCGAGGGCTTCACGAAGTTCTGGCCGAGTTTCTGGACCGTGATCACGATGGTAGCGAGCATGGTCCTGCTCGCGATCGCGATGAAGTCGCTGCCAGTCGGTACCGCCTATGCCATCTGGGTCGGCATCGGTGCGGTCGGCACCGTGGTGCTCGGGATCGTCCTGTTCAACGAATCCGCCGACTTCTGGCGCATGGCCAGTGTCGGATTGATCGTGGCGGGCATCGTCGGCTTGAAGCTGGCGTCATCAGATTGACACGGCCGACTGCAGCCCAAACAGACCCAGCGCTAGACTTCAGCCATGGAGTTCGAATGGGACCCAGCCAAGGCCGCCGCCAATCACCGCAAGCACGGTGTGTCTTTCATCGAGGCTGCGACGGTGTTTGGCGATCCGTTGGCGTACACTTTCCCCGACCCGGATCATTCACGGGGCGAAGCGCGCTGGGTCACTTTCGGCATGTCGAAAGGACGACTTCTACTCGTTATCGCCCACGTGGAGCGTGGTTACCGCATCCGCATCATCAGCGCCCGAGAGGCGACCCGGCATGAGCGCAAGATCTACGAGCAAGGCTAAATCGACATCGAACAACGGCCTTCGTGACGAATACCGGATCGAAGACTTGGGCGTTGGCGTGCGCGGGAAGTACCTGCGGCAATTCGAAGCAGGAACGAACCTGGTGTTGCTGGCACCGGACGTCGCCCGTGTCTTCTCCACAGAGCGTGAAGTCAACGACGCGCTTCGATCACTGATCGGTGTCGCCGAACGCAGCACCCGTTCTACATTGCCACGCACCTCATCGGTGCCGAAACAATCCAGCAGCAAGAAGTAGGTTCCGCGATTCGCGCCTGAAGGCGCTCCAACAGTCTCAACGCCGGAAGCGGACGTAGGCGCGCTTGAGCAGGTACAGCAACTGCCCCGTGAAGCCGCGTTCCTGCGCTTGCAGCAGGCTCGCGTTCTCGGCGTACAGGCGTTGCAGCTGGCCGTCGCGATGCGCGATCAGGGTGTGCAAGGTCGCGATGTCGATGGCATCGAGCACGCGGCCTTCGACGAAGCGCTCGGGCAACTGCGCATCGACGTAGTGGGTGCTGTGCTTGCCGGCGGTTTCCGAGGCCGGACGTTCGTGGCTGTAGAAGTACAACGCGACCGATTTGCGCGAGCGGCCGGATACTTCCGGCGGCAACACGATGCGTTCAAAGCCGTGCCAGCTGTGTTCGGTGGTCTCGAAGATCACGCAGCGATTGAAGACCGGTGCAATGCGCTGCGTCGGCGCGCGGTCGACATACGGATCGCGGAACAGCTCGAGCCGCCCACCCCAGTCATCCTGCCAGCCTGCGTTCAAGTAGACGATCAGGTTCAGGCGCCGATGCCAGCGTTCGCTTGGGTGATAGTTGAAGTCGATGTGCGCCTGCAGGCTCTGGCCATCCCGATTCTCGTGCGTGCCGCCACCGAGGTAGAACGGGTCGTAGAGCAGTCCATCGATGCCGGTGATGGCGCCGATGAAATCGAGGAAATCGCGACGCTGGATCACCTCGTCGAGGTGCCGGTACGACGGGCCGATGGACGTGACTTTTTCCAGCACCGATTTGCCGCCGGGCCGGCCATCGTCGCCGACGCTGTTGCCGGCCTCGAAGCGCGGAAATTCCGTCAGCAGGGCATGCGCGAAGTCCGTCGCGAGAAAATCGTCGATGACGACATGGCGGAACGGCTGCGCGGCATCGAACGCGGCACGCCAGCGTGCGACATCGGACCGCACCGCGTCCGAAACGATCGACGCCGGCAAAACGCTCACCAGTCGGTCCGGCCCGGGATCAGGCCGTGCAATTCGGCGTCGGTGAGGTTGCGCCACTGGCCGAGCTTCAACGCACCGAGTTTGACGTTGTCGATACGCACGCGCCGCAGTTGCTTGACGCGATAGCCGAAGGCCGCCGCCATCAGGCGGATCTGGCGATTCAGGCCTTGCGTCAGCACGATGCGGAAGCCGAAGCGGGCGATGCGCGCGGTCTTGCAGGGCTTGGTCATCTGGTCGTGGATGCGCACGCCCTTGGCCATGCCGCGCAGGAACTCCGGCGTCACTTCGTCGTTCACGCCAACCAGGTATTCCTTCTCGTGGCCGTTCTCGTGACGCAGGATCTCGTTGACGATGTCGCCGTTGCTGGTGAGCAGGATCAGGCCTTCGGAATCCTTGTCGAGTCGGCCGATCGGGAAGATGCGTTTCTCGTGGCCGACGAAATCGACAATGTTGTCGCGCACCGACGTGTCGGTCGTGCAGGTGATGCCCACCGGCTTGTTCAACGCGATGTAGACGTGTTTGCGGCCAGCCTTCTTGACGCGCGCACGCAGGCCCTGGCCGTCGACGCGCACGTCGTCGCCTTCGGCGTACATCGTGCCGACTGCAGCCGGCACGCCGTTGACCGTGACACGACGCTCCGACAGCAGCTTGTCGGCCTCGCGGCGCGAACAGAATCCGGTATCGGCGATGTACTTGCTGATGCGCATGGCGGCAGTTCGAACGGAAACGGGGCGCGATGCTGGCACATCGGCGCCGAGCCGTCACACCGAGCTTGTCTCCTCTCTCCCCTCGCGGGAGAGAGGCCGGGAGAGAGGGGATGCGGAGCGGCGCTCCGAATTCACCCTCTCCCCTGCCCCTCTCCCATCAAGGGAGAGGGGAAAGTAGACACTCAGGGCGCCGGCTTCGCGCCCTTCAGATGCGTGTCGAGGAACTTCAGGATCTCGCCATAGGCGCGGATCTGGTTTTCCTTCTTGGTGAAACCGTGACCCTCGTCGTCGAAGACCACGTATTCGACCGGCACGCCGTTCTTCTTCACGGCCGCGACGATCTCGTCCGATTCCGGCTTGATCACACGCGGGTCGTTCGCGCCCTGCAGCACCATGAACGGTTTGGTGATCTTGTCGGCATGGAACAGCGGAGAAGTCGCGATCAGGAAATCGCGCTGCGTGGCGGGATTGCCGATCTCCTGGTACAGCGCTTCGCGGAAGCTCTCCCAGTACGGCGGAATGCTTTCGAGCGTGCGCAGCCAGTTGGTGACACCGAAGATGTCGACGCCGACCTTGAATTCTTCCGGCTGGAAGGCGAGCGCGGCCGCGGTCATGTAGCCGCCGTAGCTGCCGCCCATGATGCCGATGCGATCGGCATCGACGTAGTCCAGCGTCTGCAGGTAGGCCTTGCCGTCGACGCAGTCCCACAGCGGTTCGCGGCCGTGCTTGCCGTCGTCCGCAGCGTAGAAGGTCTTGCCGTAGCCCGAACTGCCGCGGTTGTTGATGCCGAGGATGACGTAACCGTTGTTCGTGAGGAACTGCGCGGCATAGTTGTAGGCGCGCGTCGTCTGTCCGCCCGGCCCGCCATGCACGAGCAACATCGCCGGCGCCTTGTTCGTCGCAGTCGCCTGCTTCGGCTTCCACAGGATGTTCGGAATCTCCAGGCCATCGCGGGCCTTGAAACGCACGACGCTGGAATCGACCAGGTCGGCCGCGTCGATGCGTGCGCTCAACGACGTGGTCAGTCGCGCCGGCTGATCCTTGCCGAAGTCGAGCACGTACAGGTCGTTCGGCTGGCGATCGCCGTTGACGTAGAAGGCCATGCGCGCTTCCGAACGCGAAATGCGCACATTGCGGATTTCGCCTGCCGGCAGACGCGGCAATGCCACCGCCTGGCCGCTCGCGACATCGAACAATTCGACGACGGTGGCGCCATCGGCATTGGTCATGTCGATGCGGTACTTGCCGTTGTGCGAGAACGCGACATCGGTGATGTCCCAGTCCGCACTGCGCACGTCCTCGTGCTTGCCGGTCGCGAATTCGTAGCGGCGCAGGCGCGCGAACTCGCTGCCTTGGTTGCTGGTGTAGTACAAGAAGCGTCCGTCCGAGGAATAGTCCTGGGCGGCGAACTGCGCATCGCCCTGATGCGGCGTCAGGTGCGTGACCTTGCCGCTGTCGCGATCGAACAGGTACAGATCGTTGTCATTGGTCGTGCGCGTCTTGCCGAGCGCGATGTAGCGGCCGTCGTCGGAAATTTCGCCGGGCTCGTAGCCGTCCTTGTTCTCGAACATGCGTTCGCGCGCATAGGTCTTCGCGTCGTATCGATAGATATCGAAGAACTTCGGATCGCGTTCGTTGCTGCTGACGTAGAACGCGTCCCCGGCATGATTGAAGCCGGCGAACGCGGCCTTGAGCTTGTCGCCCGGCGTCAGGTCACGTTCGCTGCCGTCCGCCTCGATCACGTACAGGTGATTCAGTTCGTTGCCGCCGGCGTCGCGCGTGACCAGCATGCGCGCATCGTTCGGGAAGTAGCCGACGGCGTAGACGTTGTCGGTCGTCGACTGCGTGACGGCGGTCCATTCACCGCCGCCGATCGGCATCGTGTAGGCGTTCCAGATGCCACTGCGATTCGACGAGAACATCACCCGACTGTCGTCCGAGGAGAACGACGCGCCCTGCACGGACACGGTGTCGATGAAGTCCTCGATCGCGTATTGCTTGAGTGGACGCGTAACAGCAGGAGCCACGGCTTCAGCGGCGGTGTTCTGCGATCCGCTTGCACCTGGCTCCGGCGCCGAACATGCAGAGAGACCGAGGGCCGCGGCAATGACGAGAGGCAACAGCGAGCGAACGGGTCGCAACATGAGTCTGACTCCGGGAAGATTGAGCGCCGGAACCTAACACGCAGCCCGATTCAACCCCAGTGTCTGCGGATGGTCGTGCCGCTGCGCGCCGACCGGCGCTTCGGGCACAATCACGACGTCTCGGAGACCCATCCCATGCCCGCCACACTCAGCAAGGCCACCCCCGTCCTGTTCGTCGAACGCATCGAACGTTCGTTGCCGTTTTTCGAAGCCGTCGGCTTCGCCAAGGTGATGGACGTGCCGCATGGCGATCACCTCGGCTTCGTCATTCTCAACGACGGCAAGATCGAACTGATGTTGCAGTCGTTCGACTCGCTGGCCGAAGACATGCCGCAACTGATCGATGCCTCACGTGGCAGGACGTTCCTGTTCGTCGAAGTGCCGGACCTGGCCGCGATCGAAGCCGCCCTCGTCATCCATCCGATCTTCCTGCCGCGCCGGACCACGTTCTACGGCGCCGACGAAACCGGCTACATCGAGCCGGGCGGTCATTACGTCACGTTCGCGCAGTTCGCAAAGGAAGACTGAGCTCAGCGCTCGCCGTCCTCGTCGTCGCCGGCGGTTTCGATCGGCGATGCGTCGCCGTCTTCGACGTCGGGTGATTCGTCACCAGAGGATGCGGCGGCTTCAGCGTTCTCGGGCGCGTTCGCGGCCGCTTCGATCATCTGCTGTTCGTCGGTCTGCACGCCGATGTGATACGTCGCGAAGCCGGGCAGCACGATCTGGTTCAGGGCCATGCCGATGACCTTGCCCTGCACCGGCGAAACGATGGCGCGCTCGCTGTTCTGGACCGGATCGACGACCTTGCCGAGACGCTGTCCGACACGCACGCGGTCGCCGAGATTCACTTCCGAAAACAACATGCCGCCAGCGTCGGAACGCACCCACTTCGCCGAATAGAACAGCGCTTGCGGCTCGGCCCACATGCGGAAGCTGCGGGTCATGCCCATCTTGTGCAACAGCGTATGCAGGGCTTGCACGGCGTGGTCGATCTCGGCCGGCTCCAGGCGCATCGGCGAACCGACTTCGAAGGTGATCGCCGGAATGCCGGCTTCGACCGCCGCCCGTCGCAACATGCCGCGCGAGCCTGGCGAATGCAGCACCGCGGTCGCACCGAAACCACGCGAGAACTCCAGCACCGCCGGGATACGCAGATCGCCGCGTACCTGCGGCAGGTTCTTGCGATCGAACGAACCGGTGTGGAAATCGACCAGCGCCTGGCAATTCAACGCGACTTCGTTGAAGAAGCTGTGCGCGATGCGCGAGGCCGAACTGCCGGTGGTCGACCCCGGAAAATAGCGATTGAGATCGCGCCGGTCCGGCAGATACCGCGAGCCGCGCGCGTAACCGAGGAAGTTGACGATCGGCACGCCGATCACCGTGCCCGACATCTCGGCCGGATCGAGTTCGTTCATCAGCCGACGGATGATCTCGATGCCGTTCAACTCGTCGCCATGCACGGCGGCGGTGAGGCAGATGCGCGGCCCCACGGTCGGCCCATGCACGACGATGACCGGCGTCGTCACGACAGTGCCGTCGAAACTCTGGCCGGACGCCCAACGCAATTCCGAGCGTGTCCCCGGCTTCACCGACTGGCCGAGCAGGGACAACGGCGTCGTCTCCGCACCTTCGGCCATCACCGGCACCGGCGTCACGGCGGCGGCATCCATCACTGGCGCAACCACGGCGGCGGGCGTCTTCGCGAAGGCCGGTTTCGACGGCGGCGGATCGGTCTCGGCACTCGGCTTTGTGGCCGGGGACGCGGTCGCGGTCGCCGCTGGTTTCGCCGGTTCGACCGGAAAATCCTGCGCCGACGCTGCCGCAGCGACGCCCAGCAGCAGCACGAGCCCGATACGTTTCATCATGTCGCTTCCCGGCAGTCGGCGCAGATCCCGTGCACTTCCAGCGTCTGCGCATGCGGCGTGAATCCGAGCGCGTGTGCATGTGCAACCAGCTGCGCTGCCACCTGCGAATCGCAGAACTCGGTCGCGGCGCCACACTGGTCGCAAATGAAGAACGGCACCGTGTGCCGCTCCGCCGGATGATGGCAACCGGTGTAGGCGTTGATCGATTCGAGCTTGTGGATGAAACCGTGTTCGATCAGGAAATCGAGCGCGCGATAGACCTGGGTCGGTGCCGCGCGCGCCACTTCGGGTCGCAACTGGTCGAGCAGGTCGTAGGCTTTCACCGGTTTGTCGGCGACGGCGATCAGCTCGAGCACGCGTCGGCGCATCGGCGTCAGCTTCAGGCCGCGCGCGTCACAGGCCGCTTCCACCGCGTGCACGAACGACACCGGCGCATGCGCGTGCTGGTGCCCTCCGTGCCGCAGCGGACTCATCTCAGCCCGCCTGGCGCTGGCAATGGCGCACGGCCGCATCGATGCGCGCGAGCGCACGCTTCTGGCCCGTCAGGTAGACGGTCTGGTCGATCGACGGCGACACCTGCGAACCCGTGATCGCGACACGCAACGGCTGCGCCACCTTGCCGAGACCGACACCGACCTGCTCCGCGGCCTGGCGCAACGCGGCATCGACCGTCGCCGGCGACCACTCGCCTTCCGCGATCGCAGCCAGTGCGTCGTGCGCCGCCTGCAACGGCTGCGCGGCCGTCGCGACCAGATGTTTCGCCGCCGCTTCGGCCTCGTAACTTTCGAATTCCTCGTACCAGCAGCGCGCCTTCTCGGCCATTTCCTTCAGCGTCTTCACGCGGTCACGCAGCGCGACCACGATCTCGGCCGGATTCGGGCCATGCGACATCGCGTAGTGCAGGTCTTCGAGATGCGGAATCAGATGCAGCGCCACCTTTTCCGGCGCATCGGTCTTCAGGTAGTGCTGGTTCAGCCAGGTCAACTTGTCCATGTCGAAGCGTGCGGGCGCGCGATTCACGTCGCGCACATCGAACTTCTGGACCAACTCCTCGCGCGAGAACACTTCCTGGTCGCCATGCGACCAGCCAAGGCGCACCAGGTAGTTCAGCAACGCATGCGGCAGGAAGCCGTCGTCGCGGTAGTTCATCACGTTGACCGCGCCGTGGCGCTTGGACAAGCGTGCGCCGTCCTGGCCGAGGATCATCGGCAGGTGCGCGAACACCGGCGGCTGGTGACCCATCGCGTAGTAGATGTTGATCTGGCGCGGGGTGTTGTTGATATGGTCGTCGCCGCGGATCACTTCGGTGATTTTCATGTCGATGTCGTCGACCACGACGGCGAAGTTGTAGGTCGGGAAGTCGTCCGAGCGCCAGATGATCAGGTCGTCGAGTTCCTCGTTCGAGATCTCGATCTTGCCGCGCACCTTGTCGTCGAACACCACCGTGCCCGACTGCGGATTCTTGAAGCGGATCACCGGCACCACGCCCTCGACCGGCGCCGCGCCGTGGCGGCACTTGCCGTCGTAACGCGGCTTCTCGTTGTTCGCCATCTGCTGCTCGCGCAGGGTCTCCAGGCGCTCCTTGCTGCACCAGCACTGGTAGGCCTTGCCCTCGGCGAGCAACTGCTGCGCGACATGGCGATACCGGTCCATGCGTTCGGTCTGGTAGAACGGGCCCTCGTCGTAATCGAGGCCAAGCCACTCCATCGCGTCCAGGATCGCATTCACCGATTCCTGCGTCGAACGCTCGCGATCGGTGTCCTCGATGCGCAGGATGAAGGTGCCGTTCTGGCGGCGCGCTTCGAGCCAGCAATACAGCGCCGTGCGGGCGCCGCCCAGATGCAGCAGGCCGGTGGGACTCGGGGCGAAACGGGTGCGATAGGTCATGGACGGAAGCTCGAAAGAAGGCGGCAAGGATAGCAAGGCGAAACCGACGCGCAGGTGACTACGCGGGCTCTCGCCGCGCCGCATAGAACGCCTCGGCAAAAGCCTCGAAGCGGTGTTCGGCAATGGCGGCGCGGATGCCCTGCATCAGCTCCTGGTAGTAGTGCAGGTTGTGGATCGTGGCCAGGGTCGAGAACAGCATTTCGCCGCATTTGTCGAGGTGACGCAGGTAGGCGCGGGTGAAGTTCTGGCAGGTGTAGCAGGTGCAGTCCTTGTCGACCGGCGCGGTATCGCGTTCGTAGCGGGCGTTGCGGATGCGCACATTGCCGAAGCGCGTGAACAGATGGCCATTGCGCGCGTTGCGCGTCGGCATCACGCAGTCGAACATGTCGACGCCGCGGCGCACACCCTCGACGATGTCCTCGGGCCGGCCCACGCCCATCAGGTAGCGCGGCTTGTCGTCCGGAAGATGAGGCAAGGTCACGTCGAGCACGTGCTCGCGTTCGGGCGCCGGTTCGCCGACGCTAAGTCCGCCGATCGCGTAACCATCGAAGCCGATCTGCGTCAGCCCCGCCGCCGAACGCGCGCGCAAGGGCTCGTACATGCCGCCCTGGACGATGCCGAACAGCGCATTCGGATTCTGCAGCTTGTCGAAGGCGACGCGGCTGCGTTCGGCCCAGGCGAGGGACAGCTCCATCGAATCGCGCGCCTGCGACTCGGTGGCCGGATACGGCGTGCATTCGTCGAAGATCATGACGATGTCGGAATTCAGCGCACGCTGGATGCGCATCGACTCCTCCGGCGACAGGAACACCTTGCTGCCATCGACCGGTGATGCGAAGTGCACACCCTCCTTTGTGATCTTGCGGCGTTCGGCCAGCGACCAGACCTGGAAGCCGCCGGAGTCGGTCAGGATGGGTTTGTCCCAGCCGATGAACCCATGCAGGCCGCCATGCGCATCGATCACCTCGGTTCCGGGGCGCAGCCACAGGTGGAAGGTGTTGCCGAGAATGATTTCGGCGCCGATGTCGAGCACCTGCTGCGGTGTCATGCCCTTGACCGAGCCATAGGTGCCGACCGGCATGAAGGCCGGCGTCTCGACCGTGCCGCGTTCGAACTGCAATTGGCCGCGGCGTGCGCGACCGTCCGTGGTGTGGAGCTTGAACTGCATCAGGAATCCTTGGGCGGCACGATGAACATCGCGTCGCCATACGAGAAGAATCGGTAACGTTGCGCGACCGCATGGCGATACGCCGCCAGCACGCGTTCGCGGCCCGCGAAGGCCGAGACCAGCATCAGCAGGGTCGATTCGGGCAGATGGAAGTTGGTGACCAGCGCATCGACCGAGCGGATGCGATAACCCGGGAAGATGAAGATCTGAGTTTCGCCGGCAAAAGGCTTGACCTCGCCATCGCGCATCGCCGATTCGAGCGCGCGTACGACCGTGGTGCCGACAGCGATGACGCGATGCCCGGCGGCGCGCGTCGCACGCATCTGCTCGCACAATTCGGCGCCAACGTTCAGCCATTCCGAATGCATGGTGTGTTCATGCACGGAATCGACGCGCATCGGCTGAAACGTGCCGGCGCCGACGTGCAGGGTCACATGGCCGAACTGCACGCCGCGCGCACGCAGGTCGTCGAGCAGGGGCGCATCGAAGTGCAGACCGGCCGTCGGCGCCGCGACCGCGCCCGGCGCGCGCGCGAACACGGTCTGATAGCGGGTCGTGTCGCGCTGATGGTCGACGTCCTTGATGTACGGCGGCAATGGCATCCGGCCGATGCGATGCAGCACCGATTCCAGCGGCTCGGGCGTGTCGAAGCGCAGATGGAAGAATGCGCCGTCGCGACCAAGGACGGTCACCGGCACGCCATCGCCCAGCATCAGTTGCGTGCCCGGCTTGGGACTGTTGCTGGCGCGCATCTGCGCCAGCACATCGTGTGCGCCGATCACGCGTTCGATCAGCACCTCGACCTCGCCGCCGCTGTGCTTGCGCCCGAACAGGCGCGCCGGAATCACCCGCGTGTCGTTGAACACCAGCAGATCGCCCGGTTGCAGCAGTTCGAGCAGATCGCGGAAGCGAGCGTCGACGGGGCGCTCGGTGTTGCCGTCCAGCACCAGCAGACGGCTGGCCGAACGCTCGGCCAACGGCGCCTGCGCGATCAATTCCGGCGGCAAGTCGAAATGGAAATCGGATTTCTTCACGGATCGGCCCAATCGGGCCGCACATTATCGCGCAGACGGGCGATTCGCGGGCGTCCCGTGCCGGCGGCTCGCCGCCCTGTTCATGCGGTGCTTCAATACGCGCCCCTTGATCGCCCGGCCAATCCGTGAGCTTGTATTCCCTCAGCCGCCCCTTCCTGTTCGCGCTGGATGCCGAAGCCGCGCACGGCGCCGGCCTGTGCGCGATTGAGCTGGCCTACCGCAGCGGCCTGAATCCGCTGCTGGCGAGCAAGCCGAAACCACTGCCCACGCCGGTCTTCGGCATCACCTTCCCGAACCCGGTCGGGCTGGCCGCCGGGCTCGACAAGAATGCCGCCTATGTCGATGCGCTCGCCTCGCTCGGCTTCGGTTTCATCGAAGTCGGCACGATCACGCCGAAGCCGCAGCCCGGCAACCCCAAGCCGCGCATGTTCCGTCTGCCGGAACATCATGCCGTGATCAATCGGCTGGGCTTCAACAACGGCGGC
>JAKJFE010000005.1 GCA_022705045.1 Pseudomonadota bacterium
ACTCGAACGCGCGGCTGGATTCACGGGCCTTCAGATCCTGTGCGGCGACGAAATCGCGCAACTGGCGAATCAGCGCGACGGCATCGACATCGCGGGATTCGTCGAGCGCACGCATGATGCTGCCGCGCACGCTGCCGACGAAGGTGTCTGCAGCATCGAGCCGCTCGTCGTTGCGCCGTTCGGCGAGGGCTGCGGCCAGCAAGGCCGAAGCGCTGCCCGACTTGGGTTCGAACCAGCGTTGCGCGGCGATGCGGTCGGCGATCAGGGCCAGCGCGGGATCGGTCACGCGGGCCGGCGTCGCCAGGGGGTTGGTCGCGGTGGCCGGCACGGCATCGTCCGCATCGGGCCACAGCGCCCAGGCGAGCAGCGCGACGACGGCAACCACGGCGGCGATCGCGGTCCCGGAGCGCACCATCGGCGAGCGCATGACCGCGGGTGCGACGGCGATGTTCGGCACCACGGCGGTGTCGTTCAGGACCTGCGGCTGGAACACGCGATCCAGCGCAGCGACGAATTCGTCCGCGGTCTGGAGGCGGTCGTCCGGCAGCTTCGCGAGCGCGCGGTCGATCAGCGCCTGCCAGCGCGCGAATTTCGCCGGCAATCGCGGCACCGGATCGGTGTGATGGGCCAGCGCCATCGATACCGCGTCGCTGCCGCGGAACGGCAGTTCGCCGGTCAGCAATTCATGAGCCATCACGCCAAGACTGTAAAGATCGGAACGCGCGTCGACCTCAAGGCCGCGCGCCTGTTCCGGACTCATGTAGGCGGACGAGCCCATGGCGTCGCCGGTGGTGGTCACGCGCACGCTGCCGAGGCTGCGCGAGATGCCGAAGTCGGCCAGGCGCGCGCGCTGCTCGCGGTCGAACAGCACGTTGTCGGGCTTGACGTCGCGATGCACGACGCCCTGGGCGTGCGCAAACCCGAGCGCCGAGGCGATCGCGCGCAAGACCGAAGCGATCGTTTCCTCGCGGCCGGTGATGGCGGCGTGGCTCAGGTCGCCGTTCGGCAGATAGGCCATCGAGTAATACGGCGAACCGTCGCGAGTGCGGCCGACCTCGTAGATGCCGACGATGTTCGGATGTTCGAGCCGCGCGATCGTGCGTGCTTCGTGCTCGAACCGCACCGCCATCTGGTCGGCACCGCTGCCGCGAAAATGCACGACCTTGATCGCGACCGGTCGGTCCAGCGACAGCTGAGTCGCCAGATACACGGCCGCCATGCCGCCTTCGCCCAGGCGGCGTTCGATGCGGTATCCGTCGATTTCTGGGAATGCGGTCATGGGCACGAGCTGATTGGCCCGCCGTTATAGCGCACAGGCCGTGCATCGATGGCAAACGGATCGTTGCAGATTGCCGCGGCCCGATGACGCTGTAGCCGATGCGCCGCATAATCGGGCGATCCCCTTGGAGCACGACACGATGGACACTGCCGCACTGATCCGCGCCTACTACGCCGCCTTCAACCGAGCCGATTTCGAGGGCATGATCGCCCTGCTCGGCGACGACATCGTGCACGATGCCAACCAGGGATCACGCCACGCCGGCAAGGACTGGTTCCGGAGCTTCCTCGCACACATGGATCGCTGCTACCGCGAGCAGGTCGTCGATCTCGTGGTCCTGACGGAATCTTCGGGCACACGCGCTGCCGCCGAATTCGTCATCGAAGGCGAATACAAGGTGACCGACGAAGGCCTGCCGCCCGCACGCGGCCAACGCTACCGCTTGCCGGTCGGTGCCTTCTTCGATGTGCGCGACGGACTGATCCGGCGCGTGACCAACTACTACAACCTGCAGAACTGGATCGCGCAGGTGTCGGCGTGAGCGAACTGCGCGTCGTCACGGAGACTGGCGAGGCCCTGTGTCGCCATCTCGACGACATCGCACGCCTGCGCATCCAGGTCTTCCGCGCCTGGCCGTATCTGTACGACGGCGATGCCGCCTACGAACGCCGCTACCTGCAGACCTATATCGACACGCCGGACGCGATGGTCGCGCTCTGCTTCGATGGCGAGCGCGTGGTCGGCGCATCGACGGCACTGCCGCTGGCGCACGAAACCGAGGAGATCCGGCGGCCGTTCGACCGCACGGATGACACGCACTACCTCGGCGAGTCGGTGCTCGATCCGGCCTACCGCGGTCGCGGCATCGGCCTCGCCTTCTTCGAACATCGCGAAGCCCATGCCGCCAGGCTCGGACTGAAACACTGCGTGTTCTGCGCCGTGCAACGCGCCGCGGACGACCCGCGCCGCCCATCCACCTACGTGCCGCTGGATGATTTCTGGCGCAAGCGTGGCTACGCGCCGATCGAAGGCTGCACGACCACGATGCGCTGGCAGGAAATCGGCGAGCAGGTTGAATCGCCGAAGCCGATGCAGTTCTGGCGCAAGACCTTGGGAGCCTGAGATGAGCCGCACGCTGCGCATCGCCACCTGCCAGTACAAAGTCGGCGTGGTCGCGTCGTGGGACGCCTTCGCGCAGAAGCTCGACCTCGTGCTCGGCGAAGCCAAGCGCGGTGGCGCCGACCTCGCCCTGCTGCCCGAATACTTCACGATGGAACTGGCAACGATGTTCGCGGCATCGGTGCGCGAATCGCTACCGAAACAGCTGGAAGCGCTGCAGCCGTGGATCCGAAAGTACCGGCTCTACGTGACCGATCGCGCCAAACGCTTCCGCATGGCCATCGTCGGCGGTTCGATCCCGGTGCGCGACGAGGACGGTTGTTATCGCAACCGCTGCTTCATCGCCACCGCCGACGGTCGCGAATACACGCAGGACAAGCGTCGTATGACCCGCTTCGAACACGAGCAATGGGGCATCAGTGGCGGCGACGGCCATGCGCTGTTCGAGGTCAAGGGCGTGCAGTGCGCGATCGCCATCTGCTACGACAGCGAATTCCCCAACTACGTGCGCGAGAAAGTCGATCTCGGCGCCGAACTGATCCTGGTCCCGAGCTGCACCGATTCGCTGGCCGGCTACCACCGCGTACGCGTCGGTTCGCAAGCGCGCGCGCTCGAGAACCAGTGCTACGTCGCC
The DNA here is from genome assembly GCA_022705045.1 of Pseudomonadota bacterium. Lineage (GTDB taxonomy): Bacteria > Pseudomonadota > Gammaproteobacteria > Xanthomonadales > Ahniellaceae > JADKHK01. Next base: position 3,033 of record JAKJFE010000005.1, read on the forward strand.
GTCTCGTACACCGTCGGCGAACTGCCGCAGTCACCCGCCATCGACGAGAACCACGGTGCCGCCGCCGTCTTCGCACCGCCCGACCGCGGCTTCCCCGCAGACGGAGTGGTCGCCCAGGGCCAGCTCGACGCCGCGCAATGGGTCTACGCCGATCTCGATTTCGACAAGATCGCCGACGTACGCCGCGACGGGCAGGTGTTGAACCATCGGGATTGGTGAGTCGTCGCGGTTTGCATCATCGGTCGCGAGCGGGGGCTCGCTCCTACAATTGGGCACGATTTCGGGGCTACACTCGGGCTTGCGTACCGGTCTTGGGGAGAAGGCGGATGCAGGGACTTCATCGCCTGTGGGGACTGGCGGTCATGGCCGCCTTGGTGTCCGCGTGCAGCGGCAGCGGCAATTCGGGCGATCCGCGTGGCACTGCGCCGCCGCCGACCGGCACGGCCGATTCCGGCTGTACCGGCGCGTGTGCGAACGCGAACAGCTTCCTGAGTGTGGCCGACGTGCAGAAGGTGATCGCGCAGGCGGTGGCCGAGGCGCAGGCACAGAACCAGCCCGCGACCGTCGCCGTGGTCGATCGCGTCGGCAATGTGCTCGGCGTCTATCGCATGAGCGGCGCACGCACGACGGTGAGGATCAGCTCCGGACGCGGCGTCGTCGGCGGACTCGAAGGCATCGCCATCATCCCGAGCGAACTCGCGGCGATCAGCAAGGCCGTGACCGGGGCCTACCTGTCGTCCGAGGGCAATGCGTTCTCGACCCGCACTGCCAGCCAGATCGTGCAGGAACACTTCAACCCCGGCGAATTCGGCGGCCCATCGGGGCCGTTGTTCGGCGTGCAGTTTTCGAATTTGCTGTGTTCGGATGTGTTCTTGCCGCCTTTCGACGAAGTCGGCATCCAATACACACCCAACCTACCGGAAGGGGTAGGTTTGGAGGGCCCGAGGTCGAGCCCTCTGGGACTCTCTGCTGATCCGGGCGGTTTTCCCTTGTACAAATCCGGTACGCCGGTAGGCGGCGTCGGCGTCGTCGCAGACGGCACCTACGGTCTTGATCCCAATGTCGCCGACCACGATCGCGATGTCGACGAATTGATCGCGACCGCCGCCAGCTTCGGTTTCGGTGCGCCACTCGATCGCAGAGCCGATCGCATCACTGCAGACGGCAAGACGTTGCGTTTCAGCGATGTCGGTATCGCTGACCTCGCGCGCAATCCAGATCAGGCACCCGCATTTTCTTCGCTAACCGAATCAGTGGGGACTCCCGTCGACGTACTCGGGTATTTTTTCGATCACCCGATTCGCCCTGGCACTGCTTTTGGCACTGATTCTTCAGGGATTCGCCCGGACACTACGAATTACCCTGGCCTTGACGCCTTTGTTCTGAGTGACTCAAGCAGAAGCGATCGCTTTGCACCGCGTGATGGTGTCGAAGATAACGGCCTCAGTGCCAATGAGGCGCGCGAACTGGTACGCGCTGGGCTTGCCGTCGCGAACCGATCCCGCGCACAGATTCGGCGACCAACAGGATCACAAGCACGGGTGACAGTGACTGTGGTTGATACCGGCGGCAACATTCTCGCCCTCGCCCGTACGCGCGACGCCCCCGTCTTTGGCACGGACGTAGCAGTACAGAAGGCTCGCAGTGCGGCGTTCTTTTCCGGCAATTACGTCGAGACAGAATTTGCAGCACTGCCAGATGCGGTCTATGCCAATGCGGATGGCTCGGCTTCGAGCGTGCATGTCGACTTCGGTCAAGTCATCGACCAATCGCAGCAATTCTTCGCCGAACCCAACCTGTTTTCGAGCGGAAATGGCTCGCGTTCGGGGCCATTCGCCATGACACCACGCGCGCTTGGCAATATTTCCCGCCCCTATTTTCCTGATGGAATCGTTGGCGCCAACAACGGGCCATTTTCGAAGCCGTTCGCGTCTTGGAGCCCGTTCACCGACGGCCTGCAATTCGACTTGATCAACAATCAACTGCTCGGCATCGTGTCCGCTTACCTTGCCGAAGATTGGGGAGCGATCTACTCCGCAGGGGTCGAAGGCTGCACCGGCAATGCCCGCCTGAAGAACGGCATCCAGATCTTCCCGGGCGGCGTGCCGATCTATCGCGGCGCCGACCTCGTCGGCGCGATCGGCGTCTCCGGCGACGGCGTCGATCAGGACGACATGATCGCCGCGCTCGGGCTCAAGAATGCGGCGGCCACGTTGAACACTGGCATCGGTCACGCACCCGCGAACATGCGCGCCGACCGATTGCAGCCGCAAGGCGTGCGCCTGCGCTACGTGCAGTGCCCGCAGTCACCCTTCCTCGATTCCACCGAACAGAATGTCTGCGAGGGCCTGTGACATGCGCCGTCGATTGCTCGTCCTCGCCATCGCCGCACTGTGCACCTCGCAGGCGCAGGCCAGACTGATCGAGATTCCGAATGGCGACGCCACGCTCGACCTGGCGACGCTGTACGCGGTCAACTACGACCCCTACGACTCGGCCATTCCGCGCCGCCGTCCCGGTCATCCGGTACCCGGGCGACCGGAATGGCCGGACCGCAATGACGGTGCGATCCAACCCGCGCCGCCCGATGCCGTCGGCGAATTCGTGCCGCTGCCGGACCGCTGGCGCATCATGGAAACGCTCGGCCAAAAGTATCCGTGGTACGACCCCTACAACAACAACGTCTGGAAGGGCGACAAGCCGATCCACGGCGACGACTGGTTCCTGAGCCTGCTCGGCGTTTCGGACAGCGTGCTCGAACCGCGCACGATCCCGACACCGGTCGGCGCACAGTCGACCGAAGGCCCCGACAGCAACGACATCTTCGGCGACATCGAACAGACCATCCTCGCCCAGACCTTCCTCGCCGGCCTCGTCTATTACAAGGGCAACACCACGTTCAAACCGCCGGAATACGAATACCGGCTGACGCTGGCCTTCAACTACAACCGCGTCGATGTCGGCGACCGTCGCGTGCTGCAGATCGATCCGCGCCTCGGCGACACCCGCGACGACGGCTTCGTCGCCGTGCAGGAACTGTTCGTCGACAAGCATCTGCGCGACGTCTCCGAGCGCTACGACTTCGATGCAATCCGCTTCGGCATCCAGCCGTTCTCGACCGACTTCCGCGGTTTCCTGTTCCAGGACCTGCAGTTCGGCGCGCGCCTGTTCGGCAACCGCGACAACAACCGCTGGCAATACAACCTGGCCTGGTTCCGGCGCATCGAGAAGGACACCAATTCGGGCTTGAACGATGTCGGCGCTGGCCTGCGCGACGACGACATCTTCATCGCCAACCTGTATCGCCAGGACTGGCCGCGCGTCGGCTTCACGTCTCAGGCCACCATCGTGCACAACCGCAATCGCGAGGACGAATTCTTCTTCGACGAGAACGGCTTCCTTGCGCGCCCGTCCTCGCTCGGCACCGAAACCCTGCGCGAATATGACGCGACCTACATCGGCTACAACGGTGATGGCCACTTCGGTCGCTTGAATCTGACCGCCAGCGCCTACTACCTGTTCGGCGACAACATCGGCACCTTCACCGGCCGCGACAGCGATCTCGAAGCCGGTTTCGCCGCCGCCGAAGCCTCGATGGATTTCGACTGGATCCGCGTGCGCGGTTCACTCGCGTATGCCAGCGGCGACAGCGATCCGTTCGACGACAAGTCGCAGGGCTACGACGCCATCTTCGAAAACCCGATCTTCGCCGGCGCCGACACCAGTTACTGGGTGCGCCAGAACCTGCCGCTGATCGGTGGCGGCGGCGTCGCCCTCGCCGGTCGCAATTCGCTGCTGCCGTCGATGCGCTCGTCGCGCGAACTGGGCCAATCCAACTTCGAGAATCCGGGCCTGCAACTGATCGGCCTCGGTGCCGACGTCGATCTGACACCCGAATCGCGCGTGTCCGCGAACCTCAACCAGCTCTGGTTCGACGACACCGCCACGCTCGAAGTCGCACGCAACCAGGGCCCGATCGATCGCGGCATCGGCACCGATCTGTCGGTCGCCTGGATCTGGCGGCCGCTCGCGACCCAGAACGCGATCCTGCGCCTGTCCGCCGCAGCCCTGTTCCCAGCCAGCGGCCTCGAAGATCTCTACGGCAGCGACGACACCTACACCACGGTGCTCGCCAACGTGATCCTGAATTACTGAGGTGACGACCATGGAAAAGCGGCCCCTCATCCGCCTTCGGCACCTTCTCCCCGTAGTCACGGGGAGAAGGAAGATCAAGGGCGATGGCACTATTCCTTCGCCCCGCGCAGCGGGGAGAAGGTGGCGCGCAGCGCCGGATGAGGGGCACGCTTTGCGCATTGGCTTGTTCGCTTTCCTGATGTGTGTCGCAACAACGATCGCCCTTGCCTCCGAAGAAAAACCGGTCGAACGCAACTACACGACCGCGCCCTCGGCGCCGAAAACGCAGAGCTGGGACCAGGCGAACGCGAAGTCGGAAGGCTGCGTGAGCTGTCACACGTCGACTGATCGCCACACCATGCATGCCTCGCCCGCGGTCGTGCTCGGTTGCACCGATTGCCATGGCGGCGATGCTGCGATCAAGGCGCCGGCCAACGTCGATTTCCACGTGCGCAGCGCCCGCCACTACGGTGACAAAGCGCACGACGATCACGGTGACGAACATGCATTCGGCACCCACAGTCCCTTCGATCCGCTGTACCAAAGCGCAATGGACAGCGCGCACGTGCTGCCGCGCTATCCGTCGAAGTGGAAGGACAGCGCCAATCCTGCACACACCTACGCCGCACTGAACAAGGAAGCGCCCGAGTTCGTGCGCTTCGTGAATCCGGGCGACCTGCGCATCGCGCGTGAAGCCTGCGGCGCCTGCCACCTGCCGATCATCCAGGCCAGCGAACGCAGCATCATGGCCACCAGCGCGATGCTCTGGGGTGGTGCCAGTTACAACAACGGCATCCTGCCCTACAAGCGCTACCTGCTTGGCGAGAGCTACACCCGCGATTCGCAGCCGAACGTGGTCAAGGCGCTGATCGCGGTCACGCCGGAGATGCAGCCGCGAGGCATCCTGCCGCAACTGTTCCCGCTGCCGGCCTGGGAAGTCATCCCACCCGCCGATGTGTTCCGCGTGTTCGAACGCGGTGGTCGCAACATCAACACCACCTTTGCCGAGACCGGACTGCCGAACTCGCTCGGACAGATCCAGCGCCTCGAAGAACCCGGCCGCCCCGACCTGAAGCAGAGCAACCGCGGTCCGGCCACCGGGCAGCGCGTCGCGATTCCGGCGCTCAACATCCACAAGACGCGCCTGAACGACCCGCACCTGTGGTTCCTCGGTACCAATGACAACCCGGGCGATTTCCGCAGCTCCGGCTGTTCCTCCTGTCATGTCGTTTATGCAAACGACCGCGATCCGCGCCATTCGGCCGGCTATGCGCAATACGGCAGCACCGGCACCTCGCAGCAGACCGACCCGACGATTCCGCGCGACGAACCCGGACATCCGCTCAAGCACGAGTTCACGCGGGCGATACCGACCAGCCAGTGCATGATCTGCCACATGCACCAGCCGAACATGTTCATCAACACCATGCTCGGCTACATCATGTGGGACTACGAGTCCGACGCGGCCGCAATGTGGCCGAAAGAAGAACGCAAGCCGAGCGACGCCGAAATCCGCGAGATCAACCAGCGCAATCCGGAAGAGGCGGCGATCCGCGGACTCTGGTCCGACCCGAAGTTTCTGCAGCAGGTGTCGCAGAACAACCCGAACCTGAAGGACACGCAGTTCGCCGACTACCACGGCCACGGCTGGAATTTCCGCGCCGTGTTCAAGCGCGACCGCGAAGGCACCCTGCTCACCGCCGACAACCAGCCGATCGACGACAACGATCCGAAAAAGTTCGAGAAGGCCGTGCACCTCTCGTCCATCCACGTCGACCTCGGCCTGCAATGCGTCGATTGCCACTACGCGCAGGACGCGCACGGCAATGGCCACATCGTCGGCGAGGTGATGGCCGGCGTCGAGATCCAGTGCCAGGACTGTCACGGCACGGTCGACGAATATCCGTCGCTCAGCACCTCGGGACCGATGGCCAGTCCGAAGGGCAAGCAACTGGCACTGATCCGCAATCCGGACGGCAAGAAGCGTTTCGAATGGATCAATGGCCAGCTGATCCAGCGCTCGGCGGTGACGCCCGGCCTCGAGTGGTCGCTGTCCCTGCTCAAGGATGTCGCGAACAAGACGTCGTCCGCCTACAACGCGAAAGCGACGCGTGCACACACGGTGTCGAACGACACGGCGCAGCAGGCCTGGGGCGCCGACGTGCCGAAGGACCAGCGCGCGCACAACGAGGACAAGATGCTCTGCTACAGCTGCCACACCTCGTGGACCACGAGCTGCGGCGGCTGCCATCTGCCGATCCAGGCGAACTGGAAGACCGAACGCCAGCACTACGAGGGCGGCGAGACGCGCAACTACGCGACCTACAACCCGCAGGTTGCGCGCGACGACATGTTCCAACTCGGTCGCCATGGCGAGATCAAGGGCGGCAAGATCGCGCCGGTGCGTTCCAGCTCGGCGCTGGTGCTGTCGTCCACGAACAGCAATCGCGAACGCATCTACATCCAGCAGCCGCCGATCGCGGCCTCGGGCTTCTCGTCGCAGGCTTTCGCGCCGCACTACCCGCACACCGAACGCCGCGGCGAGACCAAGACCTGCACCGACTGCCATCTGAGTCAGCAGAACGACAACAACGCCATCATGGCCCAGCTGCTGCTGCAGGGCACCGACTTCGTCGACTTCCTCGGCTACAACGCCTACGTCGGCGGCGAAAAGACGCTGAGCGCCGTGCCTGTCACCGAATGGGACGAACCGCAGTCGGTGATCGGTTCCTACCTGCACCGCTACGCTTATCCGGAACGCTACGCCAAGCACGAAGCGCGTGCGCGCGTGCTGCCGGAAGGATTCACCCACGACAGCAACGGCACCGTCGGCTGCCTGCAGCATCGCGGCGAGTACCTCTACGTGGCCGAGCGCGACAAGGGCCTGGTCGTCTACGACATCGCCAGCGTCGCCAACAAGGGCTTCAGCCAGCGAATCCTGACCGGACCGAGTTCACCACTCGGCCACGACACCCTCGTCGCATCCAAGGCCGCGACTTGCGTGGTGCTGCCGACCACGCAGCCGATCCATCCCGACCGCAATCAGGGGGACCTGATGCGTGTCACCAACATGGAGCAGCCGTTCTTCGCGATCTACAACTTCGCCTTCGTCACCGACGCCGAAGAAGGCCTGATCCTGGTCGACATCAACACGCTGGCCGACGGCGAACTGCGCAACAACCAGCTCACGCGCGCGCTCACCTGGAACGAGAACGGTGTGCTCGACGGCGTGCGCCACCTGGCCATCGCCGGCACCTGGTTCTACGCCAGCACGCCGCGCGGCATCGTCGTGCTCGACATGACCGATCCGATGCAGCCGCGTGCGGTCACGACGATTCCGCTGGCCGATACGCGCGCCGCGCAGGTGCAATTCCGCTACCTGTTCGCGACGACCGCGAAGGGTCTGGAAGTCGTCGACGTGACCGATCCGGCGCAGCCGCGCGTCGTGCCGAATGCGCTGGTGCCACTGGCCCATGCCGCCAAGCTGCATGTCGCCCGCACCTATGCCTATGTCGCGAACGGTGCCGACGGCATCGCCATCGTCAACGTGACGAAACCCGAATCGCCGACGCTGTACCAGATGTTCAACGCCGACGGCGTCATCACGGACGCCCGCGACATCGTCGTCGCCGCGACCAACGCCTCGCTGTTCGGTTACGTCGCCGACGGCGCGAACGGCCTCAAGGTGCTGCAACTGTTCTCGCCGGAAACGCAACCGAAGTTCTACGGCTTCAGCCCGCAACCGAAGCCGCAACTGATCGCGACTTGGGCCACACCCTCGCCCGCCATCGCACTCTCGCGTGGCCTCGAACGCGATCGTGCCGTCGACGAGACCGGCGGCCAGATCGCCGTGCTCGGCCGCATCGGCTCACGTCCGTTCACCCACCCCGAAATGTCGAACCTCTACCTCGATGCCGAAGGCAAACCCTGGTGGGTCACCGATCAAGTCGACGGTCCGAACGGCGTCACCTCGAAGCCGCTCGATTGGAAACCGAATCGGACCGTGGAGATGCAGAACCACTGAGGGCCAACGGCCCGAACGAATGGGAGCCCGGGGCAACGCCCCGGATCTCAGGACGAATCGATTGCGAATTTTCCGATTCGAAGTTCCGTCGTTGTCCGACGCGTCAACCGAACCCCCAAGACACCATCACGTCCACCAGGGGCTTCGCCCCTGGCTCCCATTCGTACGCGCCGTTGGCGCTAGACCAGGACGCGAGGCATCAGGGTTGCCATGCCGCAGTCGCTTGCGCGAGTTCATTTGCACCTCGTGTTCAGCACGAGGCATCGCGAGCCGTGGTTGCAGGATGATGTGCGTGAAGCGTTGCATGCCTACATGTCGGCCACGTCGGCGAATGCGGGTTGTCCGGTCACGGCGATCAACTCGGTCGACGATCACGTGCATGTGCTGTTCGAATTGAGTCGGACGATGGCGGTGTGCGACACCGTCGAAGTGCTGAAGACGGCCTCGTCGAAATGGATCAAGACGCGGGGCGACGGCTATCTCTCATTCGCCTGGCAAGCCGGATACGGCGTCTTCGCGGTGTCCGCATCGAATGTCCCTGCCGTCTGTCGTTACATCGAGCGACAGCAGGAACATCATCGTCGTACCAATTTTCAGGACGAGTATCGCGGACTGCTCGATCGCCACCGCACCGACTTCGACGAACGCTACATCTGGGACTGACGCCTCGTCCGCCGCGCATCAGCCCGCGAAATCGTTCTTCAGCACGATCCGATACCGCGCCTTGCCGGCGCGGAGGTGGTCGAAGGCGTCGTTGACGCGGCTCATCGGGAACTGTTCGACCATCGGTTCGATGCCGTGGCGGGCGCAGAACGCGAGCATCTTGGCGATGCCGGTGGGTGAACCGGTGGGTGATCCCGACACCTGCTTCTGACCCATCAGCAGCGAGAACACCTGTACCGGAATCGGTTCGAGCACGGCGCCGACGACGTGCAGGCGACCGCGTGGCGCGAGTGCGGCGATCAACGCATTCCAGTCGAGGCGCACGTTTGCGGTCACGATGATCAGGTCCAGCGAACCGGCGATCGCCGCGATCTGCTTCGTGTCGGTGCTCGACACGGTGCGATGCGCGCCGAGCGCGCGTGCTTCCTCGTACTTGCCGGCATTCGATGTGAATGCGGTGACTTCGCAGCCCCAGGCGCGCGCAAAACGCACGGCCATGTGGCCAAGGCCGCCGATGCCGACGACACCCACGCGCCCGGTCGGCTGGATGCCGTAGTCGAGCAAGGGCGTGAACACGGTGATGCCGCCGCAGAACAGCGGGCCGGCCACTTCCGGACGGATGTTCTCCGGCAGCGCGATGGTCCAGGCCCAATGTGCGCGCACGCGATCGGCGAAGCCGCCATGTCGGTGCACGATGGTCGGCTGCAGGCTGCCGCACAGGTGCTGGTCGCCGCCCATGCACGATCCGCAGTGCATGCAGCTGGCGCTGGTCCAGCCCACGCCGACGCGCTGCCCGAGCTGCAGGCCTTTCGCGTTCGCGCCCAATGCGACGACGCGACCGACGACCTCATGACCCGGCACCAGCGGATACGCGGACATGCCCCATTCGTTGTCGAGCATCGACAGGTCGGAATGGCAGACACCGCAATAGTCGACGGCGACTTCGACCTCGTCCGCACCGAGCGGGCCCGGATCGTAATCGAATCGTTCGAGCGGTCCCTTCGCCGCAGTTGCAGCCCAGGCCTTGATCATCGACATGTCGGCACTCTCCATGAAGTTGGACGGACGGGCGTCGCCACGCTGACGCGACCGTGTTTGATCCTCTCACACCCGCCGTCACGGCGGCGCAAACGCTGCGGTTTGGGACATTTCCCAAGCCCGATTCCGTGTTCGTCCGGCGCCGGGCCGAAGTGGTCGCGACAGGATGCCGGCATCCGCGAATGGTTCGCGGCGGGAGATCGGCATGTCGTGTTTCACTCGTCAGTTTCGGACCCATCGCACGGCAGCGACATTCGTACTGTTCGTGTGTGCTGCATTCGCGACCGACAGTGTGATGGCGCAGCGTACGATCGCGTTGTCGGCGCTGGCCCCAGACGCCGGCTTCCGCATCGACGGGCTCGCGGATGGCGACTTGCTCGGCATCAACAGCGACGCCATCGGCGACTTCAATGGCGACGGACTCGACGACTTCCTCGTCTCGGCCGAAGAAGCACAAGGCGGCCGCGGCAGCACCTATGTGGTCTTCGGTCGCAGCAACGGATTTCCGGACGGCATATCGCTGGAACAACTCGATGGCGCGAATGGCTTCCGCCTCGATGGCGCACCCTACGAAGGCTTCAACCACCGCGCCCGCGGCGCGGGCGACGTGAACGGCGACCGCCGCGGCGATCTGATCCTCGGACTGTCGAGCAGCAACGGTTTCGACGGCCGTGCCTGCGTCGTCTACGGCCAGGCAACGATGGACGCGATCGCGACGATCGACACGCTGCCATCCGGGCAGGTCACTTGCATGGACGGTGCGCAACTGTACGAAAACATCGGCAAGTCGGTCGCGGCGCTTGGCGATTTCAACGGCGACGGTCTCGACGACATCGCCATCGGCACCGTGCATGGCGACTTCGCCGGTGCGGACAGCGGCAGTGTCTACGTGATCTACGGTCGTGCGCCGAATCTGGGACGATACATCGCGTTGGAAGCGCTCGATGGCGTGCAGGGGTTCCGGATCGATGGCGCGGCCGCCGACGACCGTTTCGGCATCAGCGTCGGATCGGGCGACATCAATGGCGACGGCCGTGCCGATCTGATTGCCGGTGCGGAACGCGCCGGTGTGCCGGGCGCGATGCAGGGCACGGCCTACGTGCTGTTCGGCAACGACCGGCGACAGGACACGCCGATGTCGGCGGCGACGTTGGATGGCTCGCGCGGTTTCACGATCCACACCGACACCTCGTTCGCGTTCCTCGGTCGCGCCGTCGGTTCGGCCGACGTGAATCACGACGGTTACGACGACGTGCTGGTCGGCACACTGCAAAACCGCGCCTATGTCGTGCACGGTGCGAACACCTTCCCTGCCCACGTGGATGTCGGCGCATTGAACGGCAGGAACGGCTTCCGCATCGACGGCGCACAGGCGGGCGATCGTGCCGGAGAAAGTATCGCCGGTGTCGGCGACGTGAACGGCGACAGCATCGACGACATCGGACTCGGCGCCCAGTACGCGGATGCACAGGGCGCGGATGCCGGCCAGGTCCATGTCGTGTTCGGCCACACCGATCCGCGAACGGCAACGCTGTCGCTCGCCACATGGGCGGACCGCGAGGGCTTCACCCTGGTTGGCACCGGCGCCGAGGACTATTGCGGACTGAACATCGGCCGCGGCGGCGACCTGAATCATGACGGGATCGTCGACCTGCTGCTCAGCTGCCATGGCGCGAGCACGCTGGGCGCATATCGCGGTGCGGCCTACGTGATCCATGGCGAACGACCGGTTGCACTGTTCAAGAACGGGCTGGAATAGGCAAGATCGGACCTTCGATTCCACGGAGTGGCAGGACATGTGTTCAACCTGGTGCGGTGACGGCTCGCTTGGCTTCATCGCGTCGTGTTGACGCCGGCGTGATCTTGTCGCGACACCCACGCCTGCGCTGGCTGCTCGCGGTGATCGTGACTGCGCTTGCGGCCTGGCTGCTGTTCGCGCTGCTGGTGCGCCCATCGAACGAGCGTGATTGGAACGCCGACCAGTCGCGGATGGCGACGGCCGACATCGCCGGCGATGCGGTGGCGATCCACAACGTCCGCAACGCCACCTATCGATCGACGACCGACTTCGACGTGCACTGGGAAACGCGGCGCTACGATCTGTCGCGACTCGAATCGGTGTGGTTCATCGTCGAACCCTTCGCCGACTGGCGTGGCCCGGCGCACACCTTCCTGAGTTTCGGTTTCGACGACGGCGACCATGTCGCGATCTCGGTCGAGATCCGCAAGGAGCGCGGCGAGGCGTTCTCGCCCCTGCTCGGCCTGTTGCGCCAATACGAAATCGCCTACGTGGTCGGCGACGAGCGCGACCTGATCGGATTGCGCGCCAACCATCGCAAGGACGACGTGTTCCTGTATCCGGTCCACGCCACCCGCGAGCAGGCACGCGCCTTGTTCGTGTCGATGCTGGAACGCGCGAACCGCATCGCCGCCGAACCCGAGTTCTACAACACGCTGACCAACACCTGCACCAGCAACATCGTCGACCACATCGAATCGATCGCGCCCGACCGTGTGCCCTGGAGCTACAAGACCTTGTTGCCCGCGTATTCCGACGACCTCGCCTACGACCTCGGCCTGATCGGCACCGACCTCCCGCGCGACCGGTATCGCGCGGCGCATCGGATCAACGATCTCGCGTCTCGCTACGCGGCCGACCCGGCGTTCTCGGCGCGCATCCGCATCGGTTCCGCGTTGCGACGTGAATGACCAAGCGCAGGTGCGCGCGGCTTCGACTTATTCGAACCCGTCGCCGAACACGTCGTCCAGGTTCTCGCTGATCGCGCCGCTCGCGACCAGTGCGAATGGCTGCGGGCCGCTCGGGATGTTGTGGGCACGCACGGTGATCACCACCGGGCCGTCGACCGCCGTGGTCAGGCGCACCTGCTCCAGCGTGTTCAGGCGATCGGCGCTGCCGCCGGCCACCGATTGGCCGCCGCTCCAGACGTTGCCGAGATACGTCTGGCCGTTGTGCTCGACGATCAGGTCGAGGTCGTTGACGAGATGCGGCAGGGCCGCCGGCGTCGACGGGAAATCGGTCCAGGCGAGCGTGAACTTCAAGGGCTGACCGGCCACGGCATCGAGCGTGTACTGCTGTTCCGTGGCGCTGGCCGCCATGCCCGGCGACGCGTCGCGCACCCAGAGTCGGCGCGCGTCGCCGGGGAAATACAGCGCGCCGTCCAGCGTCACCCTGCCCCAGCCCTGGCAGTTCGACGGCATCACCGTCGCACCGCTCATGTTTTCGCCGGCATGCACCAGGGTCGCACGCATCAGTGCCGCCGACGGCGTGAAGGCGTTCGCGACGTTGGCGCTGCCGCCGGGGTAGAACCCGTCGGTGTAGTACTGGCGGATCAATGCCGTCAGACCGGCGGCGCCCGGTGTCGCCATGCTGGTGCCGGACATCGAACGCGTGCTGCAGTTGTTGCTGCCGACATTGATGTCGTTGTCGGCGGAGACGATGCTGGACCCCGGGACCGTGATCTCGGGCTTGATGCGGCCATCATCGGTCGGACCGCAGGACGAGAACGAGGCCATGTTGCCGGCACTCGCAGCACGCTGTGTCGCGCCCACGGACACCGCCGACTTCGCCGTCGACGGACTGCCGACCGAGGCCGTGCCCGGACCGGAATTGCCGGCCGCGAAGAACACCAGGAAATCCGGGTGTGCCCACATGAATTCGTCGACGTCCTGGCTGCCGGACGAATAGTCGTTCTGGGTCGGATCGTTCTCGTTGTCGCCCCAGGAATTGCTGTGGATGCGCGCGCCCTGGTCGTAGGTCTGCTGGAAGATCGGGTTCAGGTCCACGACCGGACAGCCGATGCCCGGCAGGTCGGCACAGTTGTCGGTGGTCAGGCCGCCGTCCTGGATCACCAGCTTCGCGGCCGGTGCCATGCCGTCGCCGGCATCGTGCGTGACCGGATTGGCGAGGTTGTCGCCCGCAATCGTGCCGGCGACATGGGTACCGTGATCGTGGTTGTCCCATTCGTTGCTGGCGATGCCGCCGTTGCAGTCGGTCGCCCACAGGAAGTTCACGCCGAGGATCTTGCGGCGCGTCGCGTCGATCGCAGTACCGCCGTTACAGGCATTGGTCGGCGGCAACCCGGCCGCCGCTTCGCGGAAGTAACACATGTCGGGGTCGATGCCGGTATCGAGCGCGGCGACGATCTGGCCTTCGCCGTGAATGCCGTTCGCGAACACCGTGGTCGCCTGCCCGCCGGCCAGACCCGACTGGCCGACCCAAACCGTGGTGTCGTTCAGCAGCACGCGCCGCGGTTCGCGATCGATCCAGAAGACCTCGTCGAGCGCAGCCACACGGTCGGCCCACTCGGCGATGTCGGCACCGCGCCAGGCCAGTCGAATGCGTCCAAACTGCCGGCCACTCCCGCTGGCACCGACACCCGGTACACCCAGGTCGCGCAATCGCTGTGCGAATGCATCGGGATCACGCTCGGGAAAAATCTGCAGCATGATCTGATGCAGTTCTTCGGCACCGTCTTTCGTCGCCGCCGCACGCAGACCCTGCGCCACCTTGTAGGCCGGTTGCCATGCGCCGGACCATTGCACCCCGGCCGCCGCCAACCGCTGGTCGCGGGACGCCGCAGGCATGCGGATCAGGAACGCATCCTGCGGCAGATAGGCGTAGATCGTCGACACCGCCGCCAATGCATGCCGTTGCGCCGGCGTCACCGGTCCCGGGAACTGCACCAGCAAGGCCATGTCGGCTGATGCGGCGGTCTTGGAAACCGAAGCGGCCTGCGTGTCGATCTGCAGGGAATTCAGCGAGATCGGATGCGTGGGGGCTGCCGCGTAGACCGCAGGACTGAGGGCGAGCGCGGCCACCCGGATCATGTGTCGAATTGTCATAGGCCCGGAAGTCTAACGGTCCCGTGTGCCCGATGGCGCAGTCCGCGCCGGAGCGATTCATGCCAGCATCCGAACCGTTCTCGTCTCAATGCGGAGCCGAATGCCCATGTCCGACACCACCGAATTCGAAGCTGCGGCCTTCCGCCGTCTGGTCGCGCACCTGCGTGAACGCCACGATGTCCAGAACATCGACCTGATGAATCTCGCCGGTTTCTGCCGCAATTGCCTGGCCGACTGGTTCCGCGAGGCCGCCGAAGCGGGCGGCGAAGTCATCGGCAAGGAAGAGGCGCGCAGCCATGTCTACGGCATGCCCTATGCCGAGTGGAAGGCGAAGTACCAGAAGTGATCAGCCGGCGGCGCAGAACGGCGCGAGCGTGTCCGGCAATGCCGCAGCATCAGTGTCGAGGCCACATCCCGGGCAATGCGGATCGGCGCCGTAACGCAATTCGCGAAAGCGCATCGCCAGCGCGTCGAACAACAACAGGCGACCGACCAGCGGTTCGCCGAGATCGAGCAGCAGCTTGATCGCCTCGTTCGCCTGCAATGTGCCGACGATGCCGGGCAACACGCCGAGCACGCCGGCTTCGGCGCAGTTCGGTGCATCGGCGGCGTCCGGCGCTTCCGGAAACAGGCAGCGATAACACGGGGCGACACCACGACCGGCGCGCGGATCGAACACGCTGACCTGTCCTTCGAACCGATGCACGGCGCCATAGATCCAGGCCTTGCCGAGTTGCAGGCAGACCGCGTTGACGAGTTGCCGCGTCGGGAAATTGTCGGCGCCGTCGATGACGACATCGCAGTCCGCGAACAGTTCGGCCGCATTCGCCGCACTCAATCGCGTCGCGATCGGTTCGATGCGCACCGACGGATTCAGCGCCGACAACGTCGCCGCTGCGGAATCGACCTTGCGTGCGCCGATGCGGTCGTCGCGGTGCAGGATTTGCCGTTGCAGGTTGCTGCGTTCGACCACGTCGTCGTCGATCAGGCGAATCGCGCCCACACCCGCCGCCGCGAGGTAGAACGCGGCCGGTGACCCAAGCCCTCCGGCACCGACCAGACCGACGCGCGATTGCTGCAGACGTCGCTGCCCGGCCGCACCGACTTCCGGCAGCAACAGGTGGCGCAGGTAGCGATCATCTGCAGACGACGGTGTCGAACGCGTTTCGATCGCACCGCCCTGCAAGCGCCACTGCTGCATGCCGCCGCGTACCGAAGTCGCCGGAATGCCGGCCTCGCGCAGCGACTGAGCGGCACGCAACGAGCGCGCGCCCCCGGCGCAGAACACGTGGATCGTGCCTGATTGCGTGCGGGCCCACTCGAGCATCGGCGCGATGCCGGCAGACAAGGCGAGGCAAGTCGCCCCCGGACACACGCCTTCGGCCCATTCCGGTGCTTCGCGTACATCGAGAAACACCGCACCGCGAGACTGCGCGATGCGCGCTTCGGCGAGGTCGGTTTCAAGCGGCGGAAATTCGGTACTCATCACGGAAACGGTAACACTTCAACCACCGCGCCGGCACCCAGCACGCGGGTGTCGGCATCGATGCGCAGCAACGCGTTCGACTCGGCCACGCCGCGCAACATGCCTGAGCCCTGTGCAGCATGCGGATGGATGAGGCGCCGCCCATCGGCTGCGTTCGACAGCAGTCCACGGCGCCATTCCAGGCGGCCGTGCGACTTGCGCAACGGTGCAGCAAGCACGGCGTATCGGCGCGACAACGGCGCCTGCCCCTGCATCGTGCGCAGGACTGGCAGCACCAGGGTCAGCACGCTCGCGAACACCGAAACCGGATTGCCCGGCAGCCCGTAGACGTTCGCGTCGCCAATACGGCCGTACAGAAACGGCATGCCCGGACGCGTCGCGACCTTCCACAGACGGATCTCGCCGAGTTCGCGCACGAGCCCGGGGATGAAATCGGCCCGCCCGGCCGATGCACCGCCCGCCGTGACCACGACCTCGTGGTCGCGCGCGGTGTCACGCAGCACTGCCGCGAGTACATCGCGTTCGTCCCGCACCGGGCCGATCACGTTGAGCGTATCGGCGTATGGCGACAACAACGCGCGCAACGTCGTCGAATTGCTGTCGTGGATCTGGCCGCGCGCGAGCGGCACGCCCGCCGGCTGCAACTCTGAACCGGTCACGACGATGGCGATGCGCGGACGGCGTCGCACCTGCACCTCAGCGAACCCAAACCCCGCGAGTACGCCGAGGGCACCCGCGTCGAGCATGCGTCCGCGCGACAACGCGTGCTGGCCGAGTGCGTAGTCGTCGCTGGCGCCACGCACGTTGTGCCCCACCGGGACATCCGCCTGCACGACGATGTGGTCGCCTTCGCGCTGCGTCAGTTCATACTGGACCATGCAGTCCGCGCCGTCGGGCATGACGGCGCCCGTGGCGATCTCGGCGCAATGCGCAGCGTCATCGAGACGCTGCGCCGCCGCCCCAGCCAGCGCCAGATCGACCACACGGAACGATGTACCGCGACGCACGCCACGGCCTTCGCTGCGCAGGGCATACCCGTCCATCGCCGCATTCGCGAAACCCGGCACGTTGATCGGCGCCGCCAGATCCTCGGCCAGCACACGGCCGGATGCCGATTGCAGCGGGATCGACTCGACCGGACACGGACGCGCGGCCGCTTCGTCACACAACAGCGCCAGGGCCTGGTCGAACGGTGTGGGCGCCATCGTTCAGAGGTCGGCGCGCGTATTCAGGTTCGCGAACGCGATAGCGTCGCCGATCGGCGCCTCGACCAGATTCAGATCTTCGTGCCAGCGCCAGACCGCACGTTCGCCGGCAGCGAGTGCGGCAGCGGCGGATTCAGCCAGCGAACGCCGGTACAAGGCGAACAGGAACTGGCGTTGTTCGCCGTCGAAGGCGACCACGGCGTCGGCACCAGTTTCGAACTGGCGCGCCAGCAGTCGCTGCACGAGGTCTTCGGGAAAATCCGGCGTGTCGCAGGGCGTGGTGACCAGGAATTCGCTGTCGATTTCGCGCAGCAGGCGCGCGATGCCCGCGAGCGGACCGAGGAAGCCATCGTCATCGTCGGTGAATACCGGGTGGCCGAACGCGGAATAACGATCGACATTGCGGTTGGCGCTGATGACGATGCCGCGCACCTGCGGTTGCAGGCGTTCGATCATGTGCGCGACCAGCGCGCGCCCTTCGTGCTCAACCAGTCCCTTGTCGACGCCGCCCATGCGCAGGCCACGACCGCCCGCCAGAATGCCACCCGTGACCTGCGTTCGTCCCGTCATGCCCTTGCCCTCATCAATGCGCAAAGTATGCCGCATTCAAGCGTGGCGCCGATCCGACGAAAGCCAGTGGCGGCGTCAGCGGCGTTTGACGTGGCGCATCATGCGCCGGCGGCGCTGGACCTGCTTTTCGGTCAGTTCGTTCTTCTTGCCGGCGAACGGATTGGCACCCGCACGGGTTTCGATGACTACCGGCGTGCCGACCAGCTTGTAGCGGCGACGAATGAAGTTCTCGAGGTAGCGGATGTAGCTCGCCGGCAGCGAATCGAGGCGCGAACCGTGCAGCACGATACGCGGCGGATTGCGTCCGCCCATGTGCGCGTAACGGATCTTCGCGACCTTGCCCGAGACCATCGGCGGCTGGAAGCTTTCGACCGCGATCTCGACGGCCTTGGTCACTTCGCTGGCACCGAGATCGACGATGGACGAGGCATACGCCCGATCGACTGCGGCCATCAGTTCGCGCAGCCGCGAACCATGTTTGGCCGAGATGAAGATGCGCTCGGCCCAGGGCACGAAATCGAGACGGCGTTCCAGTTCGCTTTCGCAGCGATCGCGCTGGTATTCGCCGAGTCCGTCCCATTTGTTGACGGCCACCACCAGCGCACGCCCTGCATCCAGCGCATAACCGAGTACCGAGGCATCCTGTTCGGTCACGCCCTCGGCCGCATCGATCATCAGCACCGCGATGTGCGCACGTTCCAGCGCCTGCAGTGTCTTGATCACGCTGAATTTCTCGACCGCTTCCTCGACCTTGCCCTTGCGGCGCACGCCGGCGGTGTCGATCAGCACGTAGTCGCGACCATCGCGGGTCAATGGCACCTCGATCGCGTCGCGCGTGGTGCCCGGCACTTCGCTGGCGATCACACGTTCCTCGCCGAGCAAACGGTTCACGAGCGTCGACTTGCCGACGTTCGGGCGACCGATGATGGCGACACGCACGCCGGCCTCGTCGGGCAGCTCTTCGGCATCGACGTCTTCCGGCAGAAGATCGTCGATGGCGTCGAACAGTTCGGTCAGACCGCGGCGATGCGAGGCCGCCATCGGCACGATGCGCGCCAGCCCGAGCGCGGCGAATTCGTTGATCGACGCCTGCACGTCGCGGCCGTCGGTCTTGTTCACCGCGAGGATGATCGGACGGCCATAACGACGCAGTTGCGACAGGATGGTTTCGTCGGCGGCGGTCATGCCGTCCTTGGCGTCGACCACGAACACCGCAACGGCGGATTCGTCGACCGCGGCGAGCGACTGACGCACGGTCAGTTCGGCCAGCAGTTCGCGATCGTCGGTCAGGCCGCCGGTATCGACGACGACGAAGGGCCGCGCCACCGAGCGACAAACGCCGTAGTGGCGGTCGCGGGTAACGCCAGGCTCATCCGCGACCAGCGCATCGCGCGTGTTCGTGATGGCATTGAACAGCGTGGACTTGCCGACATTCGGGCGCCCAACAAGCGCAACGGCTGGCAACATGTTGGACTCCCGGATGGATCAGTTCGCGGCTTCGAGCACGAAGGCTGCGAGTTCGCCGTCGGTCGAGGCAACGACGACATGTGCGCCCACGACCAGCGGCGCCGCGCGGATGGCTTCGTCACCGGCATGGAAACGCGCCGCGGTGGCACCGTCCTGGCGCGACAGGATATGCAGGTAGCCATCGTAGTCGCCGACCGCGAGGTAATCGCCGAACACGGCCGGCGTGGTCAGCCAGCGGTGCGCGAGTGCGTCCTGCTTCCACAACGAGCTGCCGCTGCGGCGATCCAGTGCCCACAACGCACCGTCCGCATCGGTCAGATAGACCTCGTCGGTGCCGACGCTGACGCCGGTGAACGAGGACATGTCGCGCGTCCACAACACACGGCCCGAATCACGCGCCAGGGCCGCGGCCTGGCCGCGATAGGTGACCATGTACAACTCGCCTTCGCTGGCGACGATTTCACCGTCGATATCGCCCATGCGCTCGAGTTCGGTGCGACCGTTCGGCGTGGCGATGGTCTGTTCCCACTTCAGCTCGCCGGTGGCGAGTTCCAGTGCGATCAGCTTGCCGTCGTCGTATCCGACATAGACCTCGCCGTCGAGCACGACCGGCGTGGCATTGCCGCGCAGGCTGATCAGCGGCACGCCGCGATCGAACAACCAGGCGCGCGAACCGTCCGTCGCGCTCAGACCAAAGACGCGACCATCGCCGCTGCGTACGACCACGATGCCACCGGCGATCACCGGACTGGCCAGCACTTCCGAAGATACCTTGGTCGTCCACTTGGCCGAACCGCTGTCGCGATCCAGCGCGATGACATCGCCGTCGAGGCCGCCGACCACCACCAGTCCCTCGCCCACGCCGGGGCCGGACGAGAGGCGTTTGTCCGCTTCAATCGACCAGCGCGGCTTGCCGCTCAGCAGATCGATCGCGAACACCGAACCGTCGAGGTCGCTGGCGTAGACGATGCCGTCGGCTTCGACCGGACGCGGCTTGGTCCCGCTGCGCTCGATGCCGTCACCGAGATTGCGCGACCAAGCGCGATCGACCGGCGCCGTGGTTTCGAAGTCCACCAGTTCCGCCGGCGGATCGAGATTGTCCTTCGAGGACTTGCCCTTCAGCCATTCGCAACCGGACAGGCCGAGCACGCACAACGCAAGCAGCAGGACGGAACGCTTCATCAGCTGCCCGCCTTGACGCCCGCGAGGTCGTCGCGCTTCATTTCGACGATGGAACGTCGCGCGGCACCGGAGTCGAGACCGACCAGGGCTTCGTCGTAAGCGGTCAAGGCTTCCGTCTGGCGCTTCAGCGCCAGCAGCGCGTCGCCGCGCACTTCGGCGGCCAGCGGCTTGAAGCCTTCGGCATCGATCTTCTTGGCGACCTCAAGCGCGGCGTCCGCCTTCCCGGCAGCGAGCAGCAGGCGCGCACGACGCAACATCGCCAGCGATTTCATCTCCGGCATCGTCGCATGCGACTCGGCCCATTCCAGCGATGCGATCGCATCGTCGGACTTGCCGGCAGCCACCGCTTCCGACGCATCGTTCAGCGCCGACATCGAGGCATATGGCGAATCCGGGAACTTGTCGCGCAAGGTCTTGCCCAGCGTGGCGATCGCGGTCGCGTCCTTCTTGGTTACGGCTTCCGCATATGCGCGGTACTCGTCACCGGCCAAACCGGCGCTGCGCTGACGATGTGCGCCCCATTGTTCGATGCCATAGATCGCGCCGATGCCGGCCATCACGCCGAGGGCGATCGAGCCAACGTTCTTGCGCACCCATTCGCGGACGCGTTCGCTGCGCTCGTGTTCGTCGAGTTCTTCAAGAGACATGCTTCATTCCCGTTGTTGCAGGGACGCGGTGCGTCCCAGATGGACTCAAGGCGTCGGCGTCGCGGCCGCTTCCTCGAACAGTCGCAGCCGCGCGACATTGGCGCGGGCATGCGGGGCAAGATCGATCGGATTGCCATCCGCACGCACATCAACCCCGCCCACATTACCGATCTTGATGCTGACCGCGCCAGTGGACTGGTAGCGCCGGCTTTGTCCGGCACGAACCAGATTCTGCTCGATGACCCGACCGTCGGCATCAAAAATCTCGATCCAGCTGTCTTCGCGGAACTGTGCCTCAAGCACATGGCCGCCCTCGGCTGCAGGCGCGGTGAATCCAGTCATCGACGCCATCAGCGGCGCATTCTGGGCATCCGCTTGCTCGGCCTCGATCGCATCGATCGCGGGCGCAACGGGCGCCACCGCCGTGGTGTCGGTTCCGGCTTCGAAACCTGAACCCGCCACAACGTCGGCGACTTCGGACGGGGCCGCAGGGACAGGAATATCCTGAATCGGCTGCTGGACCAGATCCGATTCGTCCAGGCTGCGCACCAGCGGCACCGGCGAATTGATGCCGCGATTGGCCACCAGGGTCAGCACCGGAATAGCGACCGCCAGGGTGATGACGCCGCCGATGACGGCCACGCGATACCGCTCCCAGGTCGCCACGACGCGCGGGGCATCGGTGGATGCCTTCAGGACCGGCTCGGACATGCCCTCGATGGCGCGATTCACGATCACCATCGGCAGGTCGACCAGCTGCGCGTATTTGCTCAAATAACCGCGCACGTAGATTGGCGCGCCGAGGCGCTCGAAGCGTTCGGCTTCGATATCGGCGACGACGGTAGTCGGCACGTGCAGTCGATGTGCCACGTCCTCGCGCGACCAGCCGCGCGCATCACGCGCTGCGCGCAGGCGCTGGCCAAGGTGGGTGCGGTCTTCGGTCATCTCGATACGCATGCTGCTGCGCGCCGCAGGCGGTGTCGAAGGCTGTTCGGCAGCAACCGGAACATCGGCGGCAGCCGCCATGTCGACTTCACCGGATGCATCCACATCGACCGTCTCGGCGACTGTGTCCGAGGGTTGTTCGGGCGCTTGGGCCTCGAGCGTCTCTTCGGGCGGCTGTAGCGGCAGGCTCAACGACTCGGCCGTAGCCGCCGACCGCCGCGAGTGCCGGCCGGTTGGCGACGGTGGACTTCTTCTTGCGAGAACGGGGGGCGCGCGTCATCGTGAACCCACATTGGTGTTGAGGGACTCCGCTTCGGCGGATTCCGGAAATTCCTGGATCAGTCGCTCGCGATAGCGCGCGACCGCACGCTGGTCGTCGAGCGCCTGCTCGATCTCGATGGCAAACGCCAAGGCTTGCGGCGACGACGGCGCCACGCCGAGATAACGCTCCACGAAGGCGCGGGCGCGCAATGCGTCCTTGCGCTGCATCGCCAACATCGCCGACTGGTAGAGGGCGTCGGGCATGTCCGGACTGCGCTCCAGTGCCAACCGCAGATTCTCCGCCGCAGCGTCGAAACGCCCGGCCGACATCGCGCAACTGCCTCGATTCAGCAGCGCCGTTTCCGGCGACCGGTAGAACGGGTCCATCAGGGCCGCTGCGAATAGGATATCGGCCTGGTCGTATTGGCCCCGCGAACACAGGAAGCGCCCGAGGTTGTTCGCGGTGAGGCCGGATTCAGGCGCCAGCTTGCGTGCTTCCTGATAGTGCTTGCCGGCCATGTCGGCATTGCCGAGTTGCTCGTACAACACGGCAATCACGGTGTGTCCATCCGGGTTGCGCGGTGCCAGCTCGATGCCCTTCTTGAGCTTGTCCATCGCCATGTCCAGCTTGCCCTGACTCAGGTAGGCCTGGCCGAGCTGGATATTGATCTTCGCGGCTTCGTTGCTGTTCGGTCGCGTGTCGATGGTGTCGACGACCGCGGGCTTGCGCGATGTCTCGCCGCGCGAGAAGTCCTTGCTGCCGCTGCAAGCGGTCAGCAGCGACGCCAGAATGACCAGACCCAGCCTAAGCCGCATCGACCTTCCCCTGTTCGAGCCGCGCGCGGTGTTCGCGCGAACGACGTGTGCGATCCAGCACCTGGCCGACCAGCTGGCCGCAGGCGGCGTCGATATCGTCGCCGCGCGTGCGGCGCACGGTGGCAATCAAGCCGGCTTCCATAACTATTTTCTTGAACGCGTCGATCGTCGCCGCATCCGAACGTTCGTACTCGGTGCCCGGAAACGGATTGAACGGAATCAGGTTCAGCTTCGACGGCACGCGGCGCAGCAGCTTGACCAGCGCGCGTGCATATTCGGGCTTGTCATTCACGCCCTTCATCAGCGTGTATTCGAAGGTGATCGACGAACGCGGCCGCTTCGCGACATAGCGATTGCAGGCCGCCATCAATTCGGCGATCGGGTATTTCTTGTTCAGCGGCACCAACTGGTCGCGCAGCGCGTCGTTCGGCGCATGCAGTGACACGGCCAGGCTGACATCGCTCTTCTCGGAGAGCTCGTCGATCATCGGCACCAGGCCGGCGGTCGAGAGCGTGACGCGCTTGTTCGCCAGGCCAAAGCCGAAGTCGTCGCGCATCAGGTCCATCGCCGCGACGACGTTGTCGAAGTTCAGCAGCGGCTCGCCCATGCCCATCATCACGACGTTGGTGATCGGGCGTTCGCCGCGACCCAGAGCCTTCAGACGCTGGTTCGCGATCCAGACCTGGCCGATGATTTCGGAGGTGCTGAGGTTGCGGTTGAAGCCCTGCTTCGCGGTCGAGCAGAAACTGCAGTTCAGCGAGCAGCCGACCTGCGACGACACGCACAAGGTGCCGCGGCTGGTTTCCGGGATGTAGACGGTTTCGATGGCGTTGCCGCCCGGGAGGGCCAGCACCCACTTGGTGGTGCCGTCGGCCGACTGCTGTTCGTGCATCACCTTCGGCAACACCAGCTCGGCGCAGGCGTCGAGCTTGGTGCGCAAGGCCTTGCCGACATCGGTCATCGCGTCGAAGCGGTCCACCTGCTGGTGGTACAGCCACTTCATCACCTGCTCGGCGCGATATTTCTTCTCGCCGATGCCGATGAAGAAACGCTGCAGGCCAGCGCGATCCAGATCAAACAGGTTGACCCTGGACGGCACCGGCGTGGCAGTGGCGGACGCTTCGCTCACGTTTGCTCCGCTCAGCGACTGCTGATTTCGGTGGCCGCGAAGAAGTACGCGATCTCGATGGCGGCGTTCTCGGCCGAGTCGGAACCGTGCACGGCATTGGCGTCGATCGAGTCGGCGAAGTCGGCGCGGATCGTGCCCTTGTCGGCCTTCTTCGGGTCGGTGGCGCCCATCAGCTCACGGTTCTTCAGGACCGCATTCTCGCCTTCCAGAGCCTGGATCATCACCGGGCCGGAGATCATGAACTTGACCAGCGCACCGAAGAACGGACGCTCGCGATGCACGGCGTAAAAGCCTTCGGCTTCCGCCTGCGACAGCTGCTTCATCTTTGCCGCGACCACGCGCAGGCCGTTCTTTTCGAAG
This sequence comes from Pseudomonadota bacterium, assembly GCA_022705045.1. Taxonomy (GTDB): domain Bacteria; phylum Pseudomonadota; class Gammaproteobacteria; order Xanthomonadales; family Ahniellaceae; genus JADKHK01. The sequence goes on from JAKJFE010000005.1 coordinate 27,823, forward strand.
CGCGAATAGATTTCGCCGATCACGTTCTTGGCAACGGCATCAGGCTTGATGATGGACAGGGTGCGTTCCAGCGCCATGGGATCTCCAGACAAGTTGGGATGGGATAGGGGGTCAAAATCGCGCGGAGAGTATCACGAAAGACCAGCCAAAACGCGAGCTTAGACACGCTTTCCGAGAATCCGCCGAATCCGCGCGCCGCGCCGCCGCACGACCGCAACCGCCGCGAAGACTTGCGCTTCGGGCAGCCGGTCGCTAAAGTCGCGCGCTTTCTTCACGACGAACCAGGCCCTTTGCCATGAAAATCCTCAACTCCCTCAAGTCCGCGAAGGCCCGTCACCGCGACTGCAAGATCGTCCGTCGCCGCGGCAAAGTCTTCGTGATCTGCAAGTCGAACCCGCGTTTCAAGGCGCGTCAGCGCTGAGACGTCGCGACAAGCGGCATCGAAAAAGCCGGCGCAAGCCGGCTTTTTTGTTGGGCGCGTTTCGTACACACGCGCGACAGGGTCAGGGGAATCGGGCCATGAATGACCCTCCGGCATTTCAGGAACGCGGGCGGAACAGGCCGAGGCTCGGGCCGGGCGTGAATTCCGGAAAGACGCTGGCGACGTCCGCATTCCCTGCCCGCTTTTCCAGCATCTCCGCCAGCCACGTGCGGTAGTCGACGGTCACATTCAGATCCCCGTTGAACAGGTCGGTGTCGCGCAGCCCCGGCCATTCGGCGTAGACGCGGCCGCCGTTGACACCGCCACCCAGCACCAGACTGGCGAAGGCGCTGCCATGGTCGGTGCCGCCGGACGCATTCTGATAGGCACGGCGACCGAACTCGGTGAGGGTGGCGACCGTGACATCGGCCATCAGGCTGCCGAGATCGTTGCGGAACGCCAGCAAGCCCTGAGCCAGCTCCGTCAGAAGCGGCGGCAAAACCTGACCGATCGAGGCGTGATGGTCCCAGCCTCCGATGTCGACGCAGGCCACTTCCAGGTCCATGCCGGCCTTGATGATCTGGGCCAATTCGCGCAATTGGCTGCCGAAACGTCCGCCTGGATACGCCGCACCGCCCTGCAGAGGATATTGGGCGGGATTCTCGGCCGCGAGTTCGTCCACTGCGGCCAGCGCCTGCACCGATGTCGACGCCAACAAGGTGTTGGCGTCGTACAGGCCATCCAGGCTGGATGCCAACGTCGCCTTCTGGGCGGAACGGGTGGACAGGGTGAAATCGGCGATGTCGTTGACCCCGATGACCGGCGCCATCCCGCGCAAACTCGCCTGGATCGCTCCACCAAATCCGATCGCCTGGAAATTCGCGTTGCCGCCGACAACGGCGAGGTGACGATTCAACCACCCGGACGTGATGTCATGCAGATGCAGCGTGCCGCGCTCAATGTGGTCCTGGCATTCGAAATGGGAACGACTGTCGTGCCGGTAGCCGGTGGCCTGGACAAAGGCCAGTTCTCCCGACTGGTACAGCGGCAGCAGCGGCGCCAAGGCCGGATTCAGACCGAAGAATCCGTCGAGATCCAGCGCGCCATTGGTGGTGCCCGGCCGCGCAATGCCGATCGACGGCCGCAGACGGTAGTAGTCGGCATCCCCATGGGGCACGACGACGTTCAATCCATCCATGCCGCCGCGCTGGAAGATCACCACCAGGGTACCGCGTGCCGGGGTGCCGTCGGCCGAGAACGCCAGGCGCGGACTCAGGGCTGCGAGGGCGGAGACCGCAGTCGTATTGCGAACGAACTCACGTCGAGTCAATGACATGGCGATTGATCCTCAACGATATTGGAAGTACGGGGAAGTCAGCATCAGGGCGGCGACATCGCGCGCCCGAGCCCAACGCAACCCGTCCGGCAAGGGTCGTTGCGGCAGCGAATTTCCCGCCGCGACGGCCACGAACTGGGCGCGATCAGCCTCGGCCAACGGACGCCGCAGCAACCGTCCGGCCAACTGATCGACGATGGCGTCAGGCGAAGCGGCGCTGCCCAGCAAGGCCGCCAGATCGACCCGCAAGGCCGGGGCCAACCGACCTTCCAGCAAATCGAACACGACATTCCAGCGCGACAGCACCGACGTCGTGCTGATCCAGTAACCCATCATGTCCGGGTAACCATTCGGGGCCGGCCAGCCGTAGGGCACCTGTCCCAGGGTGGTGAGCACGTCGGTCAGTGGCCGATAGAAATTGCCGACCGTCGTCGCCCCGGTGACACGCAGCAGGCTGGCCACGAATTCCGCGGGGCGCTTGAGCTTCTGGTCGGCCGAGTTGCGGAACTCGCTGCTGTTGAACAGGACGCGCAGCATGGCGCGGATATCCCCGTCGCTCTGCATGTAGGTCGCCGCGAGTGCATCGACCAGACTCTGCTGTGGCGCATCACCGGCAAAACGTCGCGCCAGCTTGAGCGCGATGAAGTTCGCGGTCGACGGATGCGCCGCCAACAGGTCGAGCAACCGCTCTCCTTCATCCTGACCGTGACCGGCCGGAAACTCGGTGCCGAGCGCCTGCTTCGCGCCCATATCGTGAGAGAGCGCCCGGAACAGGTAAGTGATCTCGGTGCCGCTGCCGAGACGTGCGTCGATCGACCAGCCGGTGAGGATGCGCGCAACTTCCTTGACGTCGGTCTCGCTGTAGCCGCCATCGACACCGAGCGTGTGCAACTCCATCAGTTCGCGTGCGTAGTTCTCGTTCGGGCCGGTGGCCACATTGGTGTAGTTGTCGAGGTAGTACAACATCGCCACGGATTTGGCGCTGGCCTGCAGCAAGTCGCGGAAGCGGCCCAGCGCATGACGGCGGATCACCTCGCGATCGTCGACCGTCTTGAACTCGCGCAACGGCCCATCGATGTGTTCGATGTTGAAGTGGTTGCTCCAGAACTCGACCATCACCTCGTACAACTGGCGCGGGCTGTACAGCTGGCGGACATACGTCGCGGCGCGCAGCTCTCCGAGCGCCTGGAAGCGATTGGCATCGATCAACGAATTCTCGATCAGCTGACGATTGCTCATCGCCAGGGTCGGGAACGCCGCATGCAACGCATTCTCGACCGCTGAATCATCGATCGCTTCGTACGCGAGCTGTTCCTCGATCCAGCCGGCATAACCGATCATGCGTGCGCGCTCGACTTCGGCCTGGCGGGCGCCAAAGGTGGCGCGCGACAGCAGCAGGCTGAGGTCGTCCGGCGCCGGCAGGCTGGCGTCGTCTGGATGCGGGCCGTTGTGTTTCGCTGCGGCCAAGGCCGTGACGGGCACGGCGCCGAGGAATTGCCGTCTTGCCGGATCCATCGTCCCGCTCCTGCCGGAAAGGTGGCGAGAATAACGCCTGGGTCGCAAACCGGTTGACACGTCATGGCGCCGCGCCCCCGCATTTGCTACAAAGCGCGCCCCAATCCTTCACGGGAGGCTGCCATGAAGCGTGTCCTGATCGCCCTCGCCTGCGCCCTGTCGGTCGCGGCCGTACAGGCCGATACCTTGTTGATCGAACGCAGCAAGCGCGCCGAAGCGGCGGCGCTGCCGCGTCGCGGCAGCCTGATGAGCCAGGTCGAAGCCCAGTTCGGCGCACCGAACGAGAAACGCGAGCCGGTCGGCGAACCGCCGATCACGCGCTGGATCTATCCGGCGTTCAGCGTCTATTTCGAGCATGATCACGTCGTGCACGCCGTGCTGAACAAGTCGGCGCCGAACGAACAGGGACCGAAACCCGTCCAATGAATGATGCGGCATGGCAACTCCCCGCCGAGTGGGAATCCCAGTCGGCGGTGCTGATCGCGTGGCCACATGCCGGCACCGATTGGGCTGCAAACCTCGCTGATGTCGAATCGACCTACGTCGCGCTCGCAGCGGCCGTCACCCGCTTCCAGCATCTGGTCGTCGTCGTGGCCGATGACGCCCTGCGCGAACACGTGCGCGTGCGACTGGCGTCGGCCGGCGTGAATCTGGCGCGTGTACGCCTGGTGCTGACCGAGTACGACGACACCTGGCTGCGCGACTCCGGACCGATCACGCAACGCGACGGTGATCGTTTCCGCCTGCTCGACTTTCGTTTCACCGGCTGGGGCGGCAAGTTCGGCGCCTCTCGCGACGACCTGCTGATCGGCGCCCTTCATGCCAACAGCGTGTTCCGCAACGCCGAACACGAGCGCATCGACTTCGCACTCGAAGGCGGTGCCATCGAGGTGGATGGCAACGGCACGCTGATGAGCACGTTGATCTGCCTGCATCAGCGTCATCCGGCGATGGACGAGGCCGGCCTGTGCGAAGCGCTCGGCAAGATCTTCTCGGTCGCCCAGGTCGTGTTGCTGAAGTCCGGCGAACTGCAGGGCGACGACACCGACGCGCATATCGACACCCTCGCCCGCTTCGCGCCGGACCGCACCATCGTGTTCCAGGCTTGCGACGACACGACCGACCCGCACTACGCCTCGCTCACCGCGATGAGCGACGAACTGGCGGCCATGCGCGATGTCGACGGACATCCCTATCGCTTGCTGGCCTTGCCGTGGGCCCAGCCCATCCATGCCGCCGATGGCCGCCGCCTCGCGGCCTCGTATGCGAATTTCCTGATCATCAATGGCGCGGTGCTGATGCCAGCCTACGGCGATCGCGCCGACGCCGATGCGTTGCGTGTGCTCGCGCGTGCGTTCCCGGACCGCGAGATCGTCGCGGTGCCGGCGCGTTCGCTGATCGAGCAGAATGGCAGCCTGCACTGCATCACCATGCAATTGCCCGAAGGAGTCGTCGATGTCGCGTAAGCCCCTGTCCGTCGCCCTGCTGCAGGAGAAGGACCGCGGCTCGGTCGCGGCCAATCTCGACGCCATCGAGGCCGGCCTGCGCGAAGCGAAAGCGAACGGCGTGCAACTGGTGCTGTTGCAGGAATTGCATAACGGCGCCTACTTCTGCCAGCACGAATCGGTGGACGAATTCGATCGCGCCGAACCGATCCCGGGCCCGAGCACCGAACGCCTTGGCGCACTCGCGAAGGAGCTCGGCCTGGTCATCGTCGCCTCGCTGTTCGAACGCCGCGCCGCCGGGCTGTATCACAACACCGCGGTCGTCTTCGAACGCGACGGTTCGATCGCCGGCAAATACCGCAAGATGCACATCCCGGACGATCCGGGCTTCCTCGAAAAGTTCTACTTCACGCCCGGCGACCTCGGCTTCGAACCGATCCAGACCTCGGTGGGCAAACTCGGCGTGCTGGTGTGCTGGGACCAGTGGTATCCGGAAGCCGCACGCTTGATGGCGCTGGCGGGTGCGGAATTGCTGCTCTATCCGACCGCGATCGGCTGGGACCCGAACGACAGCGAGGACGAGAAGGAACGCCAGCGCATGGCCTGGGTGTTGTCGCAACGCGGGCACGCCGTCGCCAACGGCCTGCCGGTGCTGAGTTGCAACCGCGTCGGCTTCGAACCGAGCCCGACCGGCGGTTCCGGCATCCAGTTCTGGGGCACCAGTTTCGTTGCCGGCCCGCAGGGCGAGTTCCTGGCCGAGGCCGACACCGAATCGCAGACGTTGTTGTGCGTCGAGATCGACCTGGCGCGCAGCGAGAGTGTGCGCCGCATCTGGCCCTTCCTGCGCGACCGCCGCATTGATGCCTACGCCGACCTGCTGAAGCGCTACCGTGACTGAAACTGATATCGCCGGCGTCGCGGATGCGGCACACGACCAGCCCATCGTCCGTATTCAGCGCGACGGCACCGAGTTCGTGCTGCTCGGCACAGCGCACGTGTCGCGGCGCTCGGCCGAAGCGGTGCGCGAGATCATCGCCGCCGAATCCTTCGATGTGATCGCCGTCGAACTCTGCGAACACCGCGCGCGCTCGATGCAGGACCCGGACGCGATCGCGCAGATGGACCTGTTCCGCGTATTGCGCGAAGGCAAGGCCGGCGTGGTCATGGCCGGGCTGGCGCTCGGCGCGTTCCAGCGTCGCTTGGCCGAACAGTTCGGCATCGAACCCGGCGCCGAGATGCGCGCGGCGATGGACGAGGCGAAGACGCGCGGCATCGACTGCTGGCTGATCGATCGCGACGTGGGCCTGACCTTGCGTCGTGCCCGCGCCGCACTCGGTTTCTGGGACAAGACGACGCTGACGGCCGGCATGATCGGTTCGGTGCTGTCGTCGGACGACATCTCCGAAGAAGAGATCGAGAAACTGAAGCAAGGCGACGTGTTGCACAGCACGTTCTCCGAGTTCGCCAAGCAGTCGGAACATCTCTACCGTGCGCTGATCGCCGAACGCGACCAGTTCATGGCCGCGAAACTGCGCGAGGGCTCGGATCAGACGAAGAAGCCGACCAAGGTGCTGGCCGTACTCGGCGCCGGCCATCTCGAAGGCATCGCGAAACATCTGAACGACGGCCAGGAAGCACCGCAGGCGATGCTGGCACCGGTCAGCGCCGAACCGCCGCCGTCGCGCTTCGCGACCTGGTTCAGTATCGGTCTCACGGTGCTGGTGGTTGCCCTGTTCGCCGTCGCGTTCTCGAAGAGCCTCGAACTCGGCTGGCAACTGGTCGAGACCTGGGCCATCGTCACCGCCACCGGTGGATTGATCGGCGGCATCGCGGCGATGGCGCATCCGTTGTCGATCCTGGCCGGCGCACTCTCGTCACCGGTGACGACCCTGCATCCGGCGCTCTCGTCCGGCATGTTTTCGGGGGCGGTCGAAGCCTGGTTGCGACGCCCCACGGTCGGCGATTTCGCGGCCCTGCGCGATGATCTGATGCAGTGGCAAGGCTGGTGGCGCAACCGCGTCGCACACATCTTCGTCACTTTCATGCTCACCAACCTCGGCACCGCGATCGCGTTCTACGTCGCGGTGTCGAAGATGGGCGCCATCGTCGCCAAGCACTGAATTCGCAAGCTGGGCTTGTCAGCCCAGCTTGCGTTTCACACCGCGACGTCGGTCTCGGGCGCCAAACGCCCACGTCCGATCGAACGCTTGAAGAACTCGCGTGAGCGCATGCGCCAGTCGTCGAAGATCGCGAGGATGGCCGGCAGCACCAGCAAGGTGATGATGGTCGAGAAGATCAGGCCACCGACGATGGCCCGCGCCATCGGGAAGTACGGCGGACCGTCGCCGCCGACCTGGGTGCTGCCAATGCACAAGGGCAGCATACCGAGAATGGTCGTGGCCATCGTCATCAGCACCGGGCGCAGACGATCGCGACTGCCCTGCACCAGCGCGTCGTGGCGGCTCAGGCCTTCCTCGCGCAACTGGTTGATGTGCTCGACCATGACGATGCCATTGTTGACGACGACACCCATCAGGATCAGGAACCCGATGCCGGCCATCAGCGAGAACGTGGTGCCGGTGATCGCGAACAGCCAGTACATGCCCAGGTAGGAGAACGCGATCGAGGTCAGGATCGCCACCGGATACAGCAGCGATTCGAAGACCGCGGCCATGACGATGAAGATCATCAGCAGGGCGAGCAAGGTGTTGAATCCCATCTGCGCGCCGGCTTCATCATCATCGTTGAAGCCGCCGCCAAAAGACCAGCGATAACCCGGCGGCAGCGAGAGCGCGTTCATCGCCTTCTCGATTTCCGGCCGCACCTTGTCCATCGGTGCGTCCTTGGCCAGGTTCAATTGCAGCTGCAACGAGGTCTGGCGGTTCTGGCGCTGGATGAAGGTCGGGCCGGCCTCGATGCCGGCATCGATGAGCGCCATGATCGGCACCAGTTCACCACTCGGCGACTTGATGCGCAGGCCGCGCAGGTCGTCGATGCCCTGGGAATCGGCCCCTTCAAAACGCACCATGACCGGCACTTCCTGGCCTTCGTGACGGAATTCGCGCAGGTTCGCGCCGCGCATCGCGACACCGATGAACTGCGCCACCTGTTCAGCCGAAAAGCCGTAACGGATGGCCCGTTCGCGATCGACGCGCACCTGGATTTCCTGCTCGTTGCCACCGCGACCGCTCTTGATGTCGCGTATGCCGTCGATGCGCGACAGCACGTCACGCGCCATCGGCGCCAATTCGTCGAGCAATTCGCTGGAATCGCCGACGAGCGACACGACCAGCCCATCCGAGGAACCGCCGCGACGCCCCTGGCCAAAGTTCGGCGACCCGATGGCCAGCTTCGGCAAGCCCTCGCGGATCTCTTCCTGGATCAGCGAACTCGCCTTCTTCGCCACCTTGTCGTCGGTCAGCACCAGGGCCGTGAACGCGTTGCCGCGCTCGTCGAAATAGCTGTACACCGAAGTGATCTCGAACTTCTGCTTGTTCGCGATCAGGTAACGCTCGACCTGCTCGACGCCCTTGCGCACCTCGTCGAGCTGATAGATCCCGTTGAGCTCGTACTGCAGACGCATTTCGCGGGTTTCGCCGCTCGGGAACATGTCCGTATTGGTCATGTTGACGGGCACGAAGCTGAGCAGGAGCAAGCCCCACATCATGGCCATGGTCTTGCCGCGATGATGCAGGGTCCAGTCGATCACGCGCGCATAGCCGTTGCGGAACTTCACCACCCAGGCCTGCTGCAAACCCTGCTGCGGGGTGCTGATGCGCGCCGAGATCATCGGCACCAGGCTGATCGCGACCAGCCACGACGCCAACAGCGAAATGGTGATGGTGATGGCGACATTCTTCAGGTACAGGCTGATGAAATTCGGCTCGCCGAAGATGTTCGGCAGGAACACCACGCAATGGCAGAGCGTGCCGGCCGAGATCGCGATAGTCACGTTCTTGACGCCGACGCTGGCGCAGCGGATCGGATCGTTCGGCCATTTTTCGCGCTGCTGGTAGATGCTTTCGACCGCGACCACGGCGTTGTCGACGACCATGCCGACGCCGAGCAACAGGCCCATCATCGACAGGATGTTCAGGGTGACACCGGCGAAGTACATGAAGCCCAGCGTCATCGCGAAACAGATCGGAATCGCCAGGGCGACCATCAGCGTCGACGCCCAGTGCCGCAGGAACAGGTACAACACCAACACCGACAGCAGCAGGCCGATGATGCCGGCGTGCGCCAGCTCGTACAGCGAACTGGTGATGCCTTCCGCCTGATCCTGCATGAAGAAGATGTCGATGCCCTTCATGTCCGGGTCTTCGCCGATGCGGCGCACCTCGGCCAGCGCGCGGCGCCCGACATCGACGAGATTCGCGCCACGTTCCTTGTAGATCTCGACGCCGACGGCGGGACGCATGTCGAGGCGACGCTCGTAATCCATGCGCGCGGGACGCAGGCGCACGTCGGCGATATCGCGCAGGCGCAGGCCGCGGTCATCGATGACGAGATTGCGAAATGCATCCAGCGACTCGATCTCGCCGACCGGTTGCACGCGGTAGCGCAGGTCGCCGTCGCTGATCACGCCACCCGACACCGAAAAACTCGACGCCGCGAGCCGTGCATTCAGCTGCGCCAAATCAATGCCGTGGGCACTCACGCGATCCGCATTCAGTTCGATCTGGACTTCCGGCGGCTGAACACCCTGCAGTTCCACGCGTGCGATGCCGGGCAAGCGTTCCAATGGCCGCTTGAGTTTGCGATCGAGCAGGTCGTAGGCGTTGCTGAGATCGCGACCGGACGAAATGCGCAGACTCAGCACGGCCTGGTCGCCAGTCGAGAACTTGAACACGAAGAAGCGACGCACGTCGCTCGGCATCTGGTCGCGCGCGGCTTCGAGCCGATCGCGGGCTTCCACCGCCTTGATCGCGATGTCCACGTCCCAGCGAAATTCAATGAAGATTTCCGCAGCATCGGCGCGCGAGTTCGAATTGATGCGCTTGATGCCCGACAAGGTCGCCAGCACTTCCTCCGCCGGTCGGGTGATCGAACGCTCTACTTCTTCCGGCGTCGACCCCGCGTACGGCACCTGGATGAACAGGAAGGGTGCGTCGATCTCGGGCAGGTATTCGAGTGGCAGGCGCACGGCCGCGAGCAGGCCGACGACGACCAGCGAGATGAAGGCCATCACCGTCGTGACCGGGCGGCGCAGGCTCAGATCGACCAGGCTCATGCGCTCACTCCGACGCCGACGCGGCCAGTTCGGCGCGACGGGCATCCTCGACATAGGCCGAATCCGGGCGACGATCCATCAGCAGATAGACCACCGGAATCACGACGAGCGTCAGCACGGTCGACACCGTCAGGCCGGCGATGACGGTGATCGCCATCGGCTGACGGATCTCCGCGCCGTCGCCGATGCCAAACGCCATCGGCAGGAAACCGACGAGCGTGGTCACCGTGGTCATCGTGATCGCGCGCAAGCGCGAGCGCCCGGCCTCGATCAACGCATCGGCTTTCGCCACGCCTTCGCCGCGCAGCTGGTTGACGCGATCGATCAGCACGATGGCGTTGTTCACGACGATGCCGGCCAGCATGATGATGCCGATACCTGCGATCACCGACAGCGGCATGTTGAAAAGCTTCAGCCCGACCACCGCACCAACGACCGCCAACGGAATCGAGAACAGGATGACGAACGGGTGCAGCAGCGACTCGAACTGCGAGGCCATCACCAGATAGACGAGGAACACCGCGAGGGCGAGCGCGAACAGCAGTGAATCGATCGAGGCCTGCAGCTCCTCGCTCTGGCCGCTGACGCGCACTTCGACACCGGCCGGCAACGACGCCTCGGCCATCAGCCGGCGTGCTTCGTCCGCCGCGGTACCCAGATCGCCATAGGCGAGATTCGCAGAGACGATGGCCACGCGTTCCTGATCGGAGCGGCGGATTTCGCCCGGACCTTCGGTCGCGACGATGTCGGCGACCGCGGCCAAGGTCACCGGCTTGTCGCTCTGCGGGTTGACGATCAGATTGCGGACGTCCTCGACCGAAGCACGATCCTCTTCGAGCGCGCGTACCAGCACGTCGATCTTGCGTTCACGGAAGCTGTAACGCGTCGCGACTTCGCCACGCACCTTGCGCACCACCTGGTCGGCGATCTGTCGCGTGGTCAGACCAAGTGCCGCGGCACGCTCCTGGTCGAAACGGATCTGGATCTCGGGCTGCCCCTGCTCCACCGTCGACTTCACGTCGGTGTAGCGGTCCGAACGATTGAGCGCCGCGACCACCGCTCGACCCGCAGCCTTCAGACGATCGAGGTCGTACGCGGCGATCTCGATTTCCAGTGGGGTCGAATAATTCAGCAGCGCCGGGCGCGCGAAATTCGCGTCACGCACACCGAGTTCGTCGGCGGTCTTGCGCAGCTTCGCCATCGATCGCGCTTCGGCGTCCGCACCGGCACCTTCGGCCAGACCGATGACGAGGCGACCGATGTTCTCGCCGCTTTCGGTCGGATTGGCATCGAGACGCGTACCGGCACCACTGACGCCATAGATCGTCGCGATTTCAGGATCGTCCATGTGCCGGCGCTGCATCTCGCGCACGATGGCATCGGTACGTGCCAGCGGCGTACCCGGCGGCAGCTTCAGCGTCGCCTCGTATTGGCCCTGCGACAACTGCGGCACCAGGTCCACGCCGAGCCCCGGCACCAGCACCAGGCTGGCGAGGAAGGTCGCGAACGCAATCCCGAGGATCTGACCAGGATGCGCGAACGCGTACGGCAGGAAGTTTGCATATCGGTGCTCGACGGCGTCATGGGCACGATTGGTGATCGAGGCCAGCGGCGCCAGCAAACGCGACAGCACCAGGCCGACGAGTCCAAACACCCGGCTCAGGACGCGCACGACCCAGAACAGCACGAAGCGCAACGCCAAACCAATGCCGCGGAACAACGCGACAAAGACCCGGGCGATCGGGTTGCGCGGCAATGGCGCACGTGGCGTGGGGATGTCATCGCCAGCGACATGCCGACCGATGTCGGCACGCAGCGACGACAGCATCGGAATCAGCGTTAGTGAAACCACGAGCGACACCAGCAACGAGATCGTCACCGTGAGTGCCTGATCGCGGAACAACTGACCGGACACACCCTCGACGAAGACCAAGGGGAAGAACACCGCGACCGAGGTCAGCACCGAGGCCGTGACCGCCATGCCGACTTCCTGCGTGCCCTTGATGGCTGCTTCGAGCACGCCAATGCCCTTGTCGCGCAACCGCGATATGTTTTCGAGCACGACGATGGCCGCGTCTACGACCATGCCGGTGGCGAGCGCCAAGCCGCCCAACGACATCACGTTCAGGCTGATGCCGAACTGACCCATGAAGAAGAAGGTCGCGATGATCGACACCGGCAGCGACACGCCGATCACGAAGGTCGACCAGGCATCGCGCAGGAACAGGAAGATCACGAGGATGGACAACAAGCCACCCTGGATGGCGGCCGACTTCACTTCGTCGAGCGAACTGCGGATGAAGCGGCTCTGGTCATCGATGTTCTCAAGCTTGGCGGTCGGGGGCAGCTGCTTGTTGTCTTGCAGCTGCTTGACGGCGCGCTTCACCGACTCGGCCACGGACACGGTGTTCGCATCGCCCTCCTTGTAGATGGCGATCTCGACGGCTTCGCGGCCGCCGACGCGGATCACCGAATCGCGTTCGCGGAAGCCCTGCTTCACCGTCGCGACATCACGCAGGCGCAGCGTGATATCGCCATTCGGGCTGAGCAGCATCGCGCCGATGTCCTCGACCGTCGCGAACTGGTTGATGGTGCGCACCAGATACCGTTGCGAGCCTTCATCGAGACGGCCGCCGGACACGTTCACGTTCTCGGCGCGCAGGCGCTCGATGACCTGACCGACGCTCATGTTCAGCTGCTTCAGCTTCTGCTGGTCGATCTCGACCTGCACCTCGTCTTCGAGCCCGCCGCCGATCTTCACCGCGGCGACGCCGCTGACCGGTTCCAGGCGCTTCTTCAATTGTTCGTCGGCATAACGACGCAGCTGCTTGAGCTCGGCTTCGTTGAAGGTGTCGTTTTCGCCTTCGCCCATCAGCGCATAACGCAGAATCGGCTCGGTCGACGGGTCGAAACGCAACAGTTGCGGGCGCGAAGCTTCGAGCGGCAGCAGCAGCACTTCGAGTTTCTCGCGCACTTCGAGCCCGGCCAGGTCCATGTCCGTGCCCCAGGTGAATTCGAGCACGACATCGGACTGGCCCGCGCGCGACACCGACTTCACGCGGCGCACGTTCTTGACGACACCAAGCGCTTCCTCGACCGGTTCGCTGATCAGATTCTCGATCTCGACCGGCGCCGCACCGGCGTATTCGGTACGCACGGTCAGGGTCGGATAGGACAGATCCGGCAGCAGGTTGACCTTGAGGTCGGCGAGCGCGATGAGGCCGAAGAGCATCACCGTGATCGTCGCCATGCCGATGGTGACGCGACGACGCGTGGAGACTTCGATCAGGCTCATGGCGTGTCTGCCTCGACGATCTGGACGCGACCGCCATCACGCAGCGCGGCCTTGCCGACGGTGACGACACGGTCGCCTTCCTTCAGCCCTTCGACGATTTCGGCGTCGGCGCCGCTGGCGTAGCCGAGCTTGACCTCCCGGCGCTTGGCCAGGAAGACCGGTACCGGCTTGGTCTCGGCCCTGGGCTTGGCCTCGGGCTTCTTGCCGCCAAAAAACTTGGCGAAGAAGCCGGGCTGTTCCTCCTGCTTCTTCGCGTCGGGCTTCTCCGCGGGTGCCGGTTCGAGCACGAACACGGCCGCTTCCGCATCACCTTCGATCAGGGCTTCGCGCGGCACGACCAAGGCGTCGGCACGCTGGTCGTAGACCACGTCGACACGTCCGAACATGCCGGATTTCAGGCGCTGCGTCGCGTCGCGGAACTCGGTGGTGACGCGGAAGGTGCCGGTGTCGGCATCGACGACCGGACTGACGCGGGCAACCGCGCCGTCGAACTCGACGCCGGGCAAGGCGTCGACATGCATCGACACCGTTTGGCCCGGGCGCATCGTCGTCAATTCCCGCTCGGGCACGTTGAGCACGGCCAGCAGCGGATCGAAATCGTCGATGCGAAACAGGCTCTGGTTGATCTGGATGAGATTGCCCTCCTTGACCATGCGCACCGAAATGACGCCGCCGATCGGCGCGACGATGCGGGTGTAATCGAGTTCGAGCTTGGCGATGTCGTAGGCCGCCTTCTGCGTCTCCAGGTCGAACCGTGCCTTCTCCTGGGCCTCGGCGCTGACCAGCTTGCGCGTGAACAGGTCGCTGGAGCGGCGGGCCAGTTCGAGCCGCGGCTTTTCCGGATCGAGCTGGGCGAGCAGGTCGCCGGCGCGGACGACATCACCTTCCTCGACCATCAGCTTCAGCAACACGCCGCTGGTCTTGGCGACCACCATGGCCTGGTTTTCAGGCTCCAGCGCCGCCGTGCCCGAATAACTCGCGACGATGGCCTTGCGGGTGGCGGTCGCCGCTTCGATAGGAACCGGGACATCGCTGTCGGTCGATTTGTCGGCGGATGTACCGGCAGGCGGACGCCCACAGGCACCGAGCATCAGCGTCGCGACCAGAAGGCAGGTCGAGGAGATCGACCCAATCGATTGATTCTTATGCATTGTGCTGGACCAGTGAGACGGGATGGCGGCGCGGCTGAGGAGTATTGGTGTTGTATGTTAATAAAACACCTAAAGCGGCACATAGGCCGGAAGTCGCACACGTCCGCCACCGACCGATGCGACCGCGGCATCACAACGCGGCACAGGCTCGGTGCACAGTCACAGCTGTCAGATCGCTTCGATGCGACTGCAACGATTCGTCTACCCACCCGAAAACGCGACGGGTATACTCCCGGGCTGTTTTTTCGCCCCGGTTGCCTCGCCAACCGAATGACAGAAGGACCGATCCGACGATGTCCCGCCTGCTGATCACCGTACTGGCGCTGGCCGCCAGCACCCTCGCCTTCGACGCCGCCGCAGCCGGCAATGCCGAAGCCGGCAAGAAGCGCGCCTACACCTGCACCGGCTGCCACGGCATTCCCGGCTACAAGAACACCTATCCGATGTACAGCGTGCCGCGCATTGCCGGCCAGAGCGAGACCTATCTGGTCAACGCCCTGAACGCTTACAAGAAGGGCGAACGCAAGCACGCGACCATGTCGGCGCAGGCGATGAGCTTCTCCGACCAGGACATCGCCGACATCGCGGCGTATCTCTCCACCGCGAAGTGAGGACGACTCCGATGCGCATGCTTCCCCTCGTCTCCATCGCCCTGCTCGCACTCTCGCCGGCCGCGTTCGCTGCGGGCGACGCCGCTGCCGGCAAGGCCAAGTCCGCCGTTTGCGCCGCCTGCCACGGTCCGGACGGCAACAAGCCGATCGATGCCAACACGCCCAAGCTCGCCGGCCAGCACGAGGATTACCTCGCCAAGGTGTTGCGCGACTACCGCTCCGGCGCGCGCGCCAACGCCATCATGGGCGCGCAAGCCGGCAACCTGAAGGATCAGGACATCGACGATCTCGCCGCGTACTTCGCCTCGCAGAAGGGCGATCTGAAGGAAATCCCGCACAACTGAGACGGCCGCCAACCAGCGATGACGGCTGCGACGAAAACCCCGCCTGGTGCGGGGTTTTTGTTGTGCCCGACATTCAGCGCTTGATGTAGGGCTGGTCGCCGCAGCTGTGGTCGGTGGCGTCGCGTACCGCGGTCACGCCGGGCACCCGCGCCTTCAACGTTTTTTCGATGCCTTCGCGCACCGTCGTCTCGACCATGCCGCAGCCGTGGCAACCGCCTCCGAAGCGCAACACGACCACGCCGTCGGCATCGATTTCCTCCAGCGTCACGCGTCCGCCATGGGCCGCCAGTTGTGGCGCGATCTCGTGGTCGAGCACGTAACGCACGCGCTCGACGATGCTGGCGTCGGCACCCGGTTCACGCCCCTTGATGTTGGGCGCACGAATGGTCAGCTGGCCGCCGGTAGCGTTGTTCACGTAATCGATTTCGGCCGCGTCCAGCCATTGGGTGCTCGCACCATCGACATACAGATTGAAGCCCTCGCATTCGAGCATCCACTCGCGACCATCGAGGTCCGACGGTTCGCAGAACTCCAGACGACAGTCGGCCTTGGCCGTTCCCGGGAGCACCGCGGCGAGGCGGATGCCCATGCCCTCGATGCCCTGGCTCGAGAGGATGCGGCGGAAATGGCTTTGGGCGTTGTCGGAAATCGAGATCATGGGGAATCCTGCGAATGCGAATACTTGACGAGATGGACAATGACGATATGGTGCCGCGCGTCGCCACGACAAGACAGGGAAATTCGCCGATGAGCCCGACCTTCGCCTCGCTCGCCGCCCAGCACTGCAAGCCGCGCAAGGGCGCCGAACACGCACTCAGCCGCGGCGAGGCCGATATCCGCCTGGCCGTGCTGCCCGACTGGGCCCTGTCCGAGGACGGCCACTTCATCAGCAAGAATTTCCGCTTCCGCGACTTCCACCGCACGATGGCCTTCGTCAATGCCGTGGCCTGGATCGCCCACGTCGAAGACCACCACCCGGACATGGAAGTCGGCTACGGCCACTGCCTGATCCGCTTCAACACGCACGACGTCGGCGGCCTGTCCGAGAACGACTTCATCTGTGCCGCGAAGATCGAGGCCTTGCACGTCGAACGCGCGCCGTGAAATTCCGCATCGACCCATCCGCCCCGTGTCGCGCGTGATGGCAGCCGAACCCGAATCACTCACGACACGGACTGCAGCGCAAGCCGAACCGATCCTCGCCGCGCGCTTCAACGCACCGGTCCGGCTGGGCAACGGCTTGTCGTTCCAGGCGAGCAAGCGATCGCGGCTGTTCCGCTTCGATGTCCTCGATGGACCGGTCTCGGCGCCGGCGCGGGTGTTCGTCAAGCGGATCGATACGGAAGCACAGCTATCCGTGAGTCCATTGCTCGACGAATGGGCCGGTCTGGATCTGCTGGGTCGCCTCATCGACGTGCCGGCATTCGCGCCGAGATGTTACGGCGGCGATCGCGCATTGGGTCTCGTCGTCAT